>NZ_JAQIJT010000002.1:0-145000 GCF_036946125.1 Sphingomonas adhaesiva | reverse complement strand
TAGCTGAAGAAGCTGACGCCGCTGATGTTGCGATAGATGTCGGTCGCGTCGCGTGCGCCCTGATCGTTGAACAGGTCCGCGTTGATGACCTGCAGCGCCTGCGGGATGTCGAGCGGATTGTCCGCCGCCTTGCCGACGGTCGTGACATCGACGCGGTAGAGGCGCTGCGCCCGGCCGGTCACGACGATGTCATCGGCGGTCGCCGGCCCCTCTGCCGCCGGAGCAGGCTTCTGCTCCTCCGCCGACGCGGACATCGGGACCCCGCTCGCCAACAGCACGCACGGCACGACCAGCCACGATGTCAATGCAACCCCCATTTGCTAATGCTATTCGGTCGCAACTACTCATGACGCTCTCGGATGGCAAGGGCCACGATCGCAGGCGCCATGGGTGCTGCCCGCGCATACGTGGCGACGCCGCGAGCCGCCCGCGGCCGGGCTCCCGCGCCGGACGACTTTCGAAGTCGATCAAGGGCTTGCCCCATATTCGCCGCACCATCATGATGCAGGGGGGATTGAGGACGCACGGAGGACGAGGCCATGGCGGTAGCCGATGTTCACAAGGTCGCAGGCGCGATCGAGGCGGTCATGCATCAGGCGGATACCGCCTATATCGGCGTCGTCGCGCTGTTGCAGACGCTCCACAACCGCGGCGCACTGACACGGGACGAGATCAAGGCGATCGCCGATGCCATGGTCGCCTCGGTTCCGGTCGACCGTCATCACGCCTTCGCGCAATCGTTCGCCGGCATGTTGCCCGGCTACAGCTCGCCCAAGGCCGGGAAGATCGCGCAGGACTGACGCGCGGGCACGACGAAGGGACGGGCGCCCGACGGCACCCGCCCCCCGTCACCCAAACATGCCCGGTCAGAACTGGTAGCCGACCCCGACATTGGCGCCGACGCGCTTGCGGCTGTTGTAGGTCGCGCCCAGCTTGATGATCGTATGGCCGTCCGTCATGATCCGCGACACGCCCATCGCCACCGCGGACTGACCCTGGAAAGTGCCGGCCCCCAGCGAGAACATGCTGCGTCCCTCCTCGAACGGCTGCGGCATTCCCGCGATCGCCATGGCGCCCGCGACCCCGGCATTCACGTCGCGGTTGACGCGCCCCAGATCGAAGGACAGCGCCGCGACCCGCTGATCGGTGTAGGCGTTGGCGGTGTCGACAGCGCTCTTCATCGCACCGTTCAGCTGCGCGACGTTGACCGCATCGTTGTCCGCGACGCCCGGCGCCAGATTGTGCAGCCCGACCGGCTTGTCCCCCGCCAGCGTCACCGAGTCCCTGGCGTCATCGTCGTACCGGATCGAGCGGCTGCCGGCGGCCAGCGCCTCGTCCGCCTTGCCCTCGACCGTCGTCACGCGCGCTTCGACGCTGCCCATACGCGTCTCGACGTGGCTCACGCGCGTCTCCACCTGCGCCACGCGCGTCGTGGTGGCCGCGATCCGGGCGTCCGTGTCGCCGCTCGCCACCGGCGGCGTTCCGACGGGGGTGCCGGTCACGGGCGGCACCGGGTTCGTTCCGCCCCCGCCACCGCCCCCGCCCCCGGCACCGCCACCGCCACCGACCCGGCTGTTGATCGCCAGCAGCGCATCGCCGACACTGGAATAGGTCACCCCGTCCAGCGTGTAGCGCGGCGCGGTCACGGCGCCGGTCGCCGCGTCATAGGCCGCACCCCCGCCGAACCCGGCGACGAACGCGGCGCCCATGGTGCCCGACACGCCGCGCAGCTGCGCGACATTCACCGCATCCGTCGCGGCGCTGCCGGCCGCGACGCCGGTGATCTGCCGGTCGCCGGTGGGCGAATAGAGGTTCGTGACCGGGTCGAGATAGGCCAGATTGCGCGCGATCGCGACTTCGCCGAGCGAGCGCTGCGGCCCGCTGACCCCGAACGCACTGTAGCCGTCCACCGCCCCGCGCAGCGTCTGCGATGCGGAGCCGAGCGCCACGCTGCCGTCCTTGTCCGCGATCGCGCCCGATCCCAACGCGCTGGCGGCATAGCCGGACGCATCGGACAGGGTGCCGACCGCCGCCGAGCCGAACCCCTCCGCCCTGGACATGGTGCCGATGGCGGTGGAATATTCGGTGTGCGCCTCCGCGCCATAGCCGAAGGCAGCGGCATAGGTGCTGGTCGCGGTCGCGCGATTGCCGATCGCGACCGCGCGAACGCCGCTGGCCGCCGCGCTGTTGCCGATCGCCAGCGTGTCCAGCGCATCGGTCACGACGTTGGCGCCGATCGCCAGCGCCCCGTCGCCGGTCGCGGCGTTGCCGGTGCCGATCGCGATCGCACCCCGGCCGGAGGCGGTATTGGTGAGGCCCAGCGCCGCGGCGCCCAGCCCGCTGGCCCGGTTCATCGAGCCGATCGCGGTGGTGCCGTCGCCCTCGGCGACGTTCACGTTGCCCAGCGCGATCGCTCCGGTGCCGGTGGCTTCGTTGTCCTTGCCGAGCGCGGTCGCGCCGGCGCCGGTCGCGAAATTCGGGTCACCGATCGCCACCGCGCCGTTACCCGAGGCGACGTTGCCCAGGCCGATCGACACGGCCTTGCCGTCCATCGCCTGCGCCCCGTCGCCGATCGCGACCGAGCTGTCGCCGCCCGCGACCGCATTGCGTCCCACCGCGATCGCCGCGACACCGGAGGAGGTCGACGCCGGACCGATCGCCGTCGCGTCGAACCCGGACGCGATGCTGTCCTCCATCGTCGAATTGGCGTTGAAATACTTCAGTCGCTCGCCGATGGGCGCGGGCGAGCCGGTGCCACCGCCCGCGGACGCCGTCAGCGACGTCTCGATCGCACCGAATACCGACTGGATCGTGCCATAGGACCGCCCGCCGAACGTAAAATTGCCGGCAAAGCCGCTGGCGGGATCGTAGCGGAACGATGACCCCAGCGCGCTCGCGATGGCATGGCCCATCGCGTGGAACTGCCCGCCGTTGACCGCGTCCGACGAGCCCGCCGCGATCACGCCGCCGGCGACGCCGTGCAGCCGCACCGGCCCCGCCGCCGCCCCGACCAAAGTCAGATCCTGCGACGCGGTGCCGCCGTTGGCGGTGGTGGGCGTCGCCGCATCCGCATAGCGCACCGGCCCGCGCGCACCGCGGTCGAGCGCGTCGACGCGCGTGTCCAGCGCGCCCAGCAGGCCCGCCTGCAACGTGGACAGGTTGCTCAGCGCCGCGACATGGCGATCGGTATCGAACAGCTGCCCGGCGTTCACCGCATCGGTCGATCCCGCCGCCAGCGTTCCCGCGGCGACGTTGCGCAGGCTCACCGGCACCCCCGCCGCGCCCAGCGTCGCCGCGGTGTGCGCCGCATCGTCATACCGGATCGCGAGATCGGCGAGCCCCTGATAGCTTTGCGCCAGCGCGAACAGCTGCCCGCCATTGACCGCATCGGTCGACCCGGTCGACAATCGCCCCGCGGCGACATTGTGCAGGCCGACCGGCTCCGGATCGCGTCCGACCAGCGCCACGCCCTGCGTCACACCGCCCCCGTCGGGCACCGCGGGAGAGGCCGGATCGGAATAGCGCACCGGCCCGATCGCTCCCGCCGCCACATCGGTGCGCAGCGCGGCGAGCGCGCCGCCCTGACGCGTGGCATCGGCGGCCACGGCGGCGACCGCCGCGTCGGTGTCCGCCAGCTGTCCGCCATTGACCGCATCCGTCGACCCCGTCACCACGCGCCCGGCCGCGACATTGGCGACCGTCACCGGCGTGCCCCCGGCCCCGGCCCCGGCCCCAGCCCCGCCCAGCGTCAGGCGCGCGCGCGTCGCGTCGTCATAGTGGACGGCGCTGCCGGCAAGGTCGGCCACCTGCTGGCCGACATCGTGCAATTGCCCGCCGTTCACCGCGTCGGTCGACCCGGCGGCGACCCGCCCGGCGGCGACATTGTGCACGCGTACCGGCCCGGCCTGCGCGCCGAACACGGCGACGTCGTTGGTCGCGACGGTCGACGCCACCGACGGTGCACCGGCCGCGACATATTGGACCGGGCTCGCATTGCCGCTGACCGCCATATTGCGCAGCGACAGGATCGCATCGGCATTCGCGGTGATCCGCCCGTCCTGCTGTCCCAGCAGCACCCCCTGTGCCGCGACCGTCGTCCCCAGCCCGGCCAGCGTGCCGTCGTGCGCGGTCACCATCCCCTGCAGGCTCGCGATATTCGCCGCCGCGGTGGCGAGGTCCGCGCCCTGCCGGGTCAGCGTCGTCCCCTGGATCGCGACGGTGGCGCCCAGCGCGCCGAGCCCCGCGGTATTGGCGGCGATCCGCACCTCGTGATCGGCGACCTGCGTCTGTACCACCGCGAGATCGGTCGCGGCGGTACCGAGCGTCGCGCGAAGCCGTGCGGTGTCGAGGACGTTGACGTCGACCGTCGCCCGCAACGCGCCGATATCCGTCGCCTGCCCGGCCAGCTGCGCCGTCGCGGCCGTCACGTCGCTCGCCAGCGTGCCCAGGGTGCCGGCCAGCGTGTTGATCGCCCCGAGGTTCGCGTTCACCTGCACGCCCTGCTGGTTCACCGCCGTCGTCAGTGCTGCGACATCGGCGACGTTGCCCGTCACCGTCGCCTGCAAGCCCTGCAACGCGCTCCCCTGCGCCACCAGCGTTGAGCCCAGCGTGTTCAGGCCCGAGGTCGCCGTATTGAGCAGGTTGGTGTTCGCCGTCAGCTGAGCGTGCTGCTGCTGGACGCTGGCGGTGACCGTCGCGAGGTCGGCGGCGTTGGCGGTGACGGCCGTCTGCAACGTGCTGACCTGGTTGTTGACCGCCGTCGTCAGCGTGTTGACGCTCGTGTTCAGCGAATTGGCCAGGTTCGTGGTGGCGGCGAGCTGCGTGCCCTGCGCGGTGACGCTGGTGGCCAGCGCGTTCAGATCGTTGGACAGCCCGGTCAGCGTCAGCAGCTGTCCCGTGGCGGCGGCCGGCTGCAAGGCTGCGGCACCGGCGATCAGCGTCAGGCAGGTCGTCTGGCGCAAGCGGCGACGGGCGGAACGGTCGGGCGAGGTGAAGGTGTGAACGGACATGATGGTCCCCGTCGTGGCGTATGCCCCGGGGATCGTCGGCCCTGCTTAACAAATACCAGGATTCATGGTTACGAACGAGCGACTTAGCCATAAGTCGTACGCACCGGCGCGAACGGGGTTCAGCGCGGGCCGTGCAGCGCAGCGACGAACGTGGCGACATTGGCACCCAGCGCGTCGGTGGCGTACCCGCCCTCCATCACCGTCACGATGTCGATCCCGGTCGCCGCCAGCCGCTCGCCGATCGCGGCGAAGTCGGCACGCTGGAGCGCGAAGTGCGCGATCGGATCGTCGACATAGGTATCCGCGCCGAACGACAGCACCAGCAGCCGCGTGTCGTGCGCCGCCACCGCCGAAAGCGCGCGATCGAGGACGGGGCGATAGGCCGCCCCGTCGATACCATGCGGCATCGGCAGGTTGAGCGTGGCACCCTTCCCCTCGCCCTCCCCCGTCTCGTCGGCATGGCCCCAGTAGAAGGGATAGTCGGTCGCAGGGTCGGCATGGATCGAGACGAACAGGATATCCGGATCGGCGAGGAAGATGTCCTGCGTGCCGTTGCCGTGATGATAATCGATGTCGAGGATCGCCACCGGCCCCAGCCCGCGCCGACGCGCCTCCGCCGCGACGATCGCGGCATTGTTGAGGAAGCAATAGCCGCCCAGATAATCGCGCCCGGCATGGTGGCCCGGCGGGCGGCACAGCGCGAAGGCGCGCGTGGCGCTGCCGCCGGCGACGTGATCGAGCGCGGTCAGCGCGGTCTGCGCGGACCAATAGGCCGCCTCCCACGTCCCCTCCGCGATCGGCGTTCCCGCGTCGTAGCTGTAGCGTCCCAGCCGCGCGTCGATCCGGGACAGGTTCAGCGCGCGCCGTCCCACCACCGGCCAGGCATAGCCGATCGCGTCGCCGCTGCGTCCGGCCGCGCGCCAATCCGCGTGCGCCGCGCGCAGGAACGCGACATAGGCCGGGTCATGCACCGCGGTGAGCGGGGCGACGCCGTGATCGCGCGCGGGCGCGACCGCGCCGATCGCCGACAGGATGCTGTGCACCCGCGCCGGGCTCTCCTGATGCGGGGCCCAGTCGCCGTTGTGCATCTCGCGCGCCGGCGCATGTCGCAATTGCCGGGGATCGAACACGATCGCCACACGCCGCCTCCCGCCGCTCGCTCAGAGCTTGTCCTGCGTCCGCGTGTCGAAATCGGACGCATCGTGGCGCTCGTGCAGCTGGCTGGACGGGTCGCCCTGCACGCGATTCACCATCCGCCCGCGCCGCACCGCCGGCCGCGCCGCCAGCGCATCGGTCCAGCGCAGCACGTTCCTGTATTCCTCCACCTGAAGGAAGGTGCCCGCGCCGTAGACGAGTCCCTTCACCAGCGCGCCATACCACGGCCAGATCGCCATATCCGCGATCGAATAGTCGGCCCCGGCAATGAACTCATTGTCCGCCAACCGCTTGTCGAGCACGTCGAGCTGGCGCTTCACCTCCATCGCATAGCGGTCGATGGCATATTCCAGCTTCACCGGCGCATAGGCGTAGAAATGGCCGAACCCGCCGCCCAGCAGCGGACCGGCGCCCATCTGCCAGAACAGCCACGACAGCGTCTCCGCCCGCGCGGGGCCGGAGGCAGGGAGGAACGCGCCGAACTTCTCCGCCAGATAGACCAGGATCGAGCCCGATTCGAACACGCGCACCGGCTCCGCGCCGCTGCGATCGACCAGCGCGGGGATCTTCGAATTGGGGTTCGCCGCGACGAACCCGCTGCCGAACTGGTCGCCTTCGTTGATGCGGATCAGCCAGGCGTCATATTCCGCGCCGGCATGACCCGCCGCCAGCAACTCCTCCAGCATGACCGTCACCTTCACGCCGTTGGGCGTGCCGAGCGAGTAGAGCTGCAACGGATGCCGCCCGACCGGCAATTCCTTGTCATGCGTTGCGCCCGACACCGGACGATTGATCGACGCGAAGGGGCCGCCGCTGTCCTTGTTCCAGGTCCATACCTCGGGCGGCACGTAGCTGTCGGTCATCACGCTCTCCGATCTTCGCGCGCGATGGATCGCGCACGCCCCTTCCTAGCGAAGGTCGCGAGGCGGACCAACCACTTGCTCGACCACGCCCCTGTATCGCGGCGCTCGGCGGGGAGAGCCGACGCCGCGGACGGGTCAGGGCTGAATGTTTCCGGACAGGCGCGTGGTGATCCTTTGCCGGACAAGCCGGCTCTCCAACAGCCGTCCGACGACATAGAGAAACGCGAAAATCCCCGCGAAGATGTACGCCGCCGTGGGTTTCGGCTTCTTGTCGTCCCCCGCCCCCGCTTCCCTTTTCTTCTTCGGCTCCGGGGCGGGCGCGCCGAGTGCCTTGTCGATCCAGTTCTGCGGCAGCTGGATCTGCTTCTTCTCCGCTTTCGCGGCTTCCTCGGCGGACGGCTTCGTCCATGCCGCCACCAGCACCGTCGCCTGCGCGAAGGCGAGGAACAGCAGCGGGGCGAAGAAGCAGAACAGCAGCGCGCGGCTGACCATGCGGTAGCGCAGGACCGGCTCGCCCGCGGCGGTCGTCGCCTCGATCATGCCGCGGTCGAACACCGCGAGCGGGTCCTGCGCATCGGGATCGGTCTTGTCGAAGGCCAGCGTGTCCCCCCGCTGCCGTACGGTCGTGCCGGTATGGCGGAAGAGCGGGGCGAGCCGGTCGAACGCCTCGTCCGCCGATCGCGCCTCGCCCATCGGCACGACACCCTCGATATGCCAGATCGCCTCGTACCAGCGCGGCTTCGTGCGCTCGGAGGATGTCGTCGCGATCTCGAACGCCACCGCGGTCATTCCGCCGGCACCGCGGCCGGCGCGCGTCCGAAGCGCTCGCGCATCGTCTTCCACGCCTCGGTGAAGGGATAGGTCATCTGCTCGCGGATCGACATGCGGCGTCCGCCCTCCATCCCCAGCAGCTCCGCCTCGCCATCGACGCAGGTGCCGAACGCGCGGTCGATGATGATCCAGGTGTTGGAATAGTTGCTGCGGCTCGCCTCGAAATCCTGCGAATGGTGCAGGCTGTGATGCTCGGTCGTGTTGAACAGGTAACGCCACCAGCCCGGGGTGTTGAAGCGGACGTTGATATGCTGGTACGTCCCGACCGCCAGCCCGATCGCCCCGGCCAGCAACGCGGCGCGCGGCAGGAAGTCGAAGAAGCCGCCGATCCCCAGCCCGATCAGGAACAGCTCCACCGGGTTGCCGACCGCACCCTTGTTGATGTTCAGCTGGGTGATGTAATGGTGGACCGAGTGGGTGAGCCACAGCGGATACCAATTGTGCATCCCCCGGTGCATCCAATATTGCCCGAAATCGAAGATGAACGAGATCAGGAGCGCCTGCACCAGCAGCGGCGCGCCGACGAACCAGGCCAGCTTGTCCCATTCCAGCGCATGCTGGATCGCGCCGATCATCGCGCCGTCGCCGATGAACTCGTCGACCAGTCGCAGCGCGGTATAGCCCAGCCCGACGTAGAACAGGTCGGTCGTCAGCTCCTTCCACGTCAGCTTCCAGCTGTCGTAGCGCGGGAAGAAATATTCCATCACCAGCAGCAGCGCCTTGAAGCCGACGCCGATCCACACCGCCGTCGATGCCTTGGCGATCGAATTGGGTGCGTAATACCAGAAGGCGATGAGCGCGAAGAGCACCGCCGGCTGGAAGCAGGTGAAGAACAGCCGCTTGAACCGCCCGCCCTCGACCCGGGGGACGTTCTCCCATCCGATCGTCACCGGCGACTGCGCCCCGATGATCCTGTTGCCGACGCGAACTCCGTCCATGTGCTGCCCCCTGCTCCGGCTGCGGCTGTGAGGCGAAGATTCCGGGTGGAGCGGTATTACGCCATCCGCGTTCGACATATGGACCCCATAGATGCTGCCTATGCGGTCCGCGTCGTCAGCGCAGTGGCACCGCATGACGGGCAAGATGCTCCGCCTCGCGCCGCCACCATGATGCCGCGGCCTGGGTGCACGGCGTTTCGGCGCCGAACGTCATCTCGGTTACATGGGCGTCGACCACGAAGCGAAGCGTTCGCGACGGCTGCACCAGCGTCACCGCGCCGTCCGGCTCCAGCTGGAACGTCCCGGGGACGATCGGCACGCCGTAGCGCGCGGACTGGGTACTCCAGGTGACGCGGTCGCCGTCCAGCGCGACCGATACTTCGTACGCCTCCATCTCCGCCGCCCGGTGCGACGGCCGCGCCACCGCCAGCGCGATGTGCGGCCCCGCCACGATCAGGCCGCCCTCGCGCGGCTCGCTCGCGCCCGTCGCCGTGTCGACGACCGCGGTCAGGCGCAGCCCCAGCAGCGGCCCGCGCGCGGCCTGCTGGCGCCAGTCCTCGACATAGGCGCCCGACGGCGCGATCTCGATCACGCTGTTGCCGATCGGGAGCAGCCGTGCCGCCTCCGGCCATTGGTCGTGCGGCTGGTAGCTGGCGGGGATACGCCAAGACATTTCGCCCGCCGCGGCATCCCACAGCGTGTCGCCGATCCAGCCCTGGCGCTGGTCGACCGGGGTCGCGGCCCCATCGGGCAGGCGCAGGTCGATCGTGAAGGTGCGCGACTGGAACCAGAACACCCGCGTCACGGTATCGGTCAGCCCGTTGCAGAAGGTGATGGCGTGCCGCCGGAACGCGCCCAGCAGATGCGCCGGGAACGCCGGATCGGCCGCGCGCTGCGGCAAGGTGGCGAGCAGCGCGGCGAGCGTCACGCCTGCACCCCGAACGAGCCGAGCGGCAGGGCATCCGCCAGGACCAGCTCGCCGCGCGCCTGCCGCGCCTTGAGGTAGGCGAAGGTCTGTGCGGTCTGGTGGAACAGATGCTCGCCGCAGCGCAGCGGGGCATAGCGGCGCTCGCCCCGGGGCGGGACGAGCGGCGCGACGACATGATCGTAGTCGCAGGTGAAGAACAGCGGGAAGGAATAGCGCTCCTGCGCCACCTTCTTCACGCGGTGCGTCGTCGCCAGCCAGCGGCCACCCGACATCAGCTCCATCATGTCGCCGATGTTCATCACCATCGCGCCCTCGACCAGCGGCACGTCGATCCACGCGCCCGCACGGTCGAGCACCTGCAGCCCCGCGGCGGTCGCGAACAGCAGCGTGAAACATTCGTAGTCGGTATGCGCGCCGATCCCCGGCCGATCCTCCGCCGTGCGGTCGAGCGGGTAGTGGATCAGCCGCAGCTGGTTGGGCGGATGGCGCAGGTGCGGGGTGAAATGATCCTCGTCCAGCCCCAGCGCCAGCGCGAACGCGCCGAACATCTGCCGCCCGATCGCGGTCAGATGACGGTAATAGGCCAGCACGTCGTCGCGAAACCCCGGCAGGTCGGGCCACAGATTGGGGCCCAGCAGCGGGCGACGCCCTTCCCCGCAGCGATAGTCGATGTTGACGTCATACGCTTCCTTCAGGTCGCGCGTGCCGCCGCCGAACTCCTCCTCTCCTGCGGGCACATAGCCGCTGTGGTTGGACGAACGGCCGATGTAGCAGGCCATCTTCGCCGCCATGTCCTGCGCGAAATAGCGCCGCGCGGTCGCCAGCAGGCGCTCGCCCGGCGCAGGGTCGAGCTGCGCGCCGCGGACGTAGAGGAAGCCCGAGCGGCGGCAGGCGTCGTCCAGCGCCTGCGCCACCGCGAGACGGTCGGCAGGCCGCGCACTCTCCAGGCCGGAGATGTCGACGATCGGCAGGGGAAGCGGCTCGGTCATCGCGCCACCTCGCCGCGCGCCGGGTCATAGCGAAAGATGCCGATCGTTTATGCATTGCATCAACGTGATCTATGACGCGATATTGCCGCATCGCGCGATCGCATGAACAGGACCGCATCATGGACGACAGGACGGTGCCGATCGATCAGAAATTCGCCAGTCGCGTCGACTGGAACCTGATGCGCACCTTCGTCGACATCGTCCGCGCCGGCGGGATCGGGGCGGCCGCGCGCCAGCTCAACAAGCAGCAGCCGAGCATCAGCGCGGCGCTCAAGCGGCTGGAGGAGCATGTCGGCGCGACGCTGCTCCACCGCGGCGCGACCGGGGTGGAGATGACCGCGGCCGGCAAGGCGATGATGGCGCTGTGCGAGGACATGCTCGAATCGGCACGGATGATGCCGCACCAGATCGCGCAGGCGACCCGCCGGGTCGAGGGGATCGTGCGCATCCAGATGGTATCCGCGATCGTCTCGCCCGAGCTGGACGAGGCGCTCGCCAGCTTTCATCGCCGCAACCCCGACATCCATATCGAGATCCGCGTGTCGCCGTGGCGCCAGGTGCTCGACGCGCTGGAGCGCGGCGATGTCGAGATCGGCGTCGGCTATGACGGCGGCGACCGCGGCAGCCTGATCTACGAGCCGCTCTTCGTCGAGCGGCAACAGCTGTACTGCGGTCGCAGCCATCCGCTGTTCGGCTACCGCGTCGGCCGCCTCAACGAATTGAAGGACGAGGGCTTCGTCCTGACCGGCGACGACGAGATCGAGACGATCACCCAGCTGCGGCGGCGCTACCGGCTGGGCACGCGCGTCAACGGCGTGGCGGAGGACGTGAACGAGGCGCGCCGGTTGATCGTCAACGGCATCGGCATCGGCTTCCTGCCGATCCTGTCGGCGCGCGAGGCGGTGGCGGCGGGCAAGCTGTGGCCGATCCTGCTGACCGAGTTCGAGCCGTCCTACGACATCTTCCTGCTCGCCCGCGCGCAGCCCGCGCGCGACACCGCGACGCAGCTGTTCATCGACGAAGTCTATCGCCGCATCCGCGCGCAGCGGCATTCATGACCGGGGCATAGGCCCCGCCTATGTCCGCCATCAGAATTTAGCGCCTGCCGACATGAGGGCGGCGTGGCGCACCTTTCCGCCCGGACCACGGAGGAATCGGGTGCGCCGCGCTTCGCGAAATGCCGTCATCGCCACCATCGGCGCTCTGGGCCGGGGCGCCGGACGGTTGCTGTTGAACGGCCTGGCGACCCGCGCCGGCGCGGTCGGCGGACTGACCGATGGGCGCGCACGCTCCGTCCCATCCGGCACGCAGGGACGAACATGACTCACAAGCCGCTCGACTATCTGCCGCCCGCCTTCGTCGCCATCGTCTGCACCTTCTGGGCAGTCGCGCCCCAGGCATGGGTCGACAGCCCGTGGACGATCGTGATCGCCGCCACCGCGGTGCCGCTGCTGGTGCAGGCGATCGAGGCCGTGGCGGAGCGGCACGAGGGCTGGCGGATGAACCGCCGCGAGTTCCTGACCGATCTGGGCTATGTGATCTTCAATACCTTCGTCATCGGCTGGCTGACGACGCATCTGGCGGAGGATCCGCTGCGCTCGGCCAAGGCGGCGCTGGGCATCACGACGCACTGGGCGATGCACCTGCCGTTCCCGGCGCAGGTCGCGCTCGTCGTCGTGGTGATCGAGTTCGGCCAGTATTTGATGCACCGCGCGATGCACAATACGTGGCTGTGGTACACGCACGCACCGCACCACCACCTGACGCAGCTGAACGCGATGAAGGGCGCGGTGGGCAACCCGGTCGAGCTGTTCCTCATCAGCCTGAGCATCGTCGCGCTGTTCGACCTGCCGACCGCCGCGGTGCTGTGCGGGGTCAACGTGATGATCGTCACCTCGGTCTTCGCGCATGCCAATGTGAACGCCGACCCGCCGCCGTTCTACTCCTTCTTCTTCACCACCATTCGCCATCACAGCCTGCATCATTCGACCGGCTATGACGAAACGCGCAGCAATTACGCCAATTCGCTGATCCTGCTCGACCGCCTGTTCGGCACCTATCGCGAGGGCGAGGGGGTGATCGTCGGGCAGGACGAGCGCCGCCGCCTGTCGGTACGGGAGCAGACGCTGTTCCCGCTGCGCCCCGTGCTCGATCGGATGAAGGCCGCCCGCGCGTCCCGCCGCTCGGCGACCGCGAACTGATGCTGCTGACCGCGCGCCCGACCGACACCGGCATCCCGCGCGGCGAGCGAATCGCCGCGGCCCGCGCCGCGCTGGCGCGCAGCGACTGGACCGCGGTGGCGCGCTTCGCCGGGGCGGTGCTGGCGGAGCGCGGCGAGGATGCGGAGGCGTTGTTCCTCCACGGGCTGGCCGATGCCGCTGCGGGACGCGTGGCGACCGCGATCAAGCTGATCGAGCGGGCGGTGGCGCATTGCCCGGCGGGGGAATATCGCGCGCAACTGGCGCGGCTGTACGTCGGCGTGCGCCGCGACGGCGACGCGGCGGCGGTGCTGGCGGCGGCGGAGGCCGCGCTCCCCGACGACGCGCTGAGCCGCGACACGATGGGATGCGTCTATGCGCGGCTGGGCGATCATGCCGCCTCGCTCCCGCATTTCGACGCGGCGGTGGCGTCGGCGCCCGACCATATCGGCTATCGCTACAATCAGGCCGCGGCACTCGGCTTCCTGGGACGCACCGATGCCGCCGAGGCCGCGATCGAAGCATTGCTGGCGCGGGCGCCCGACGACGCGCGCGCGCACCATCTGCTCGCCGGGCTGCGCAAGCAGAGCGCCGGGCACCATCATGTCGACCGCCTGGTCGCGGTGCGCGCGCGCGCACGCGACGACCGTTCGCGGGTGCTGCTGGGCTATGCGCTGGCCAAGGAGCTGGACGACCTCGACCGCGGTGCCGAGGCGCTGGCCACCTTGTGCGCCACCAACGCCGCGCACCGCGCGACGCTGAGCTACGATATCGCGGACGATGTCGCGATCTTCGATGCGATCGAGGCGGCATGGCCCGCCATTGCGTCCTCTCCCGTCACCATGCCCGCCGCCGATGCGCCGATCTTCGTCATCGGCATGCCGCGCACCGGCACGACGCTGGTCGACCGCATCCTGTCCTCGCACCCGGGGGTGGAAAGCGCGGGCGAATTGCAGGCGATGCCGCTCGCGGTGAAGGCCGCCGCCGGCACGCGCACGCGCCAGGTGCTCGACGCGGAGACGATGGACGCTGCCGCCACCGCCGATCTGGGCGCGATCGGGCGGGATTACCTGCGTCGCGCGCAGCACCATCGCCGCGATCCGGCGCGCCGCTTCGTCGACAAGTTTCCCGGCAACTTCCATTATGCCGGCGTCATCGCGCGGGCGCTGCCGAACGCGCGGATCGTCTGCCTGCGCCGTCATCCGATGGACACCGTGCTCAGCAACTTCCGCAACCTGTTCGCGATCGGGTCGCGCTATTACGACTATAGCTACGACCTGGCCGATATCGCCGCTTATCATGTCCGCTTCGACCGGCTGATGACGCTGTGGCGCGCGGCGCTGCCCGGACGCCTGCTGGAGCTGCGTTACGAGGATCTGGTGGCGGACCAGGAGGCGGAGACGCGGCGGCTGCTCGACCATTGCGGGCTGGGCTGGTCCGACGCCTGCCTGTCCTTTCAGGACAATGCCGCGCCCGTATCGACCCCCAGCGCGGCGCAGGTACGCCGCCCGATGTACCGCGACGCGGTCGCGCGGTGGAAGCGCCACGGCGACGCCCTGGCGCCCGCGCGCCGCATCTTCGAGGAGGCCGGCATTGCGCTCGACTAACGTCGCCGCCGCGCTGTTCGTGGCGGCGTTCCTCCCCGCCCCCCTCCCCGCCGCGGCCTCCGCCGCTCCGCAAGCGAAGCTCGTGTCGTGCGAGCCGGTCGACTGCCTGCAAGTGTCCGGCACGCGCGCGTCGAGCGACGCCGCCGTCCTCATCAACGGGCACGAAGTCGCCGTAGAGGGCGGGCGGCGCTGGCGCGTGCGCTTGCCGGTGGCGACGGTCCGCGACTGGTCAAGCCCCCGCGCGCGGACGATCCGCGTCACGCTGGCGACTCCGGCGCAGGATCGCGTGACGGAGCACGAAGCGGACCTGCCGATCGGCCTGCTGGGCGGTCGCATCGACCTCGCCGCGCTGGTGGTGCGCCTGCGCTGAGCCTGTCGCGACAGCGGCTTAGCGGCGATACATTGTCGTCTCTCGTCCGGAACCCTATGTGGGCGCCGCCGCCGCATCATGAGCGGCCGTGACGTAAGGAGAGGATGATGAAAGTCGGTTTCATGGCCGTGGCCGCTTTCGGTCTGGCGTGTGCGGGTGCTGCGAATGCGGCGCGTTCCGAAAATCCGCTGGCGAAGGACGCCGCGGTGCTCCAGCTCAAGGGGCTGGATCTGGCGACCGCCGATGGACAGCAGCGGCTCGCGATCCGCATGGACGCCGCCGCGCAGGCGGTCTGCGGCGACGAACGTCTGGCCGGTGTCCATTTGTCGCTGGCGAACAAGGCGCGCGACTGCCGCACGCAGGTGATCGCCGACATCCGCAACCAGATCGAATCGCGCCAGGCGTCGCTCGGCCCCAGCGCGCAGCTCGCCGCGACGCGCTGATCCGTTGCCCCCTCCGTCCGCGCGGCCACGCGAACGGAGGAGACGGCGCTAAGTCATTTCGCGATCGCTGCGGGATCGGGCCACCACGACAGCGTGTGGATGTCGTGCGCGCTCGTCCACACGCCCGCGGGCGTGTAGCGCAGCGCACCGCTCCCGACCGCCTTGCCGACGCGGGCCGTGACCGCCATCGTCGCGGGGTCGATGACGGCGAACGTCTGATCCTCGGTCGTGCGCAGCCACACCTTGCCGCCGCCGGTGTCGATATCGCCGTATTTCAGCGTCGCGCCCAACTTCACCCGGCCGACGACCGTGTTGGACGCGGGATCGATGCGCGCGACGGTGCCGTCGCCCTGTTCCTGCACCCAGACCGCGCCTTCGCCGGCCGCCAGGAAACCCGGTCGCGCGCCCAGCGGGATCGTCGCGACGACGGTATCGGTCGCCGGATCGATCCGCTGCAACGTCTGCCCCTTCAGGCTCACCGCCCAGACGGCGTCGAACCCGAAGGCAAGATAGGATGTGCCCGGTGTCACCGCGATCGTGGCCACGACCTTGTCGGTCGACGGATCGACACGCGCGACCGCGCCGGCTGCGTCGCTGGCGATCCAGATCGCCCCTGCACCGGCAACGACGTTCAGCTCCCCGTCCGGCGCGGCGACCCCGGTCGGGATCGATGCCGCCACCCTGCCCGCCGCCGCGTCGATGCGGTTGAGCGTCCGCGTGTCGCAATCGGCCACCCACAAGGTGCCGCGCGCGAACGCCATCGCGCCGCACGGGTGCGCCATCGGCACCGTCGCCTTCAGCCCGTCGCGTGCCCAGCGCTCGACGCGCCCCTTGTTCGTCGCCCAGACGGCGTCCCCGTCGACCGCGAGGAAGTCCGCGAAGCCGGGAACCGCGACCACCTGTTCCTGCTGCGCCATCGCCGGCATCGACCAGCCGATCGCAAGCGCCAGCGCGCCGATCAGCGGGCGCATCATGCGCCCCGCGCGATATAGGCGCGCCACCCGCCCAGCGCCGTGATGTCCTCCGCGCCGGCCAGCGCACGCGGCTCCGCGACGAAGCCCTTCACGCTGCTGCCGTCCGCCAGCGTCACGGTGCCGATCGCGAGCGGCGCGGGCACCTCCGCGGTGAAGCTGCCGAATTCGGCGACGCCCAACTCGTACACCTCCAGCGCGATCGCGCCGCCGCTATCGTCATGGACCAGCGCCGGCTTGGGCGGAACGCTGTCGGCGATGGCGTAGAGACGGTAGGTCGGTGCGGTCTCGAATGCGCCGACGAACGTCGCGTTGCGCGATGTCAGCTGCCAGTGGAGCGGCATGTCCTTCAGATGCGCGCCCACGACCGCGAGTTTGACGGTGTCCATTCTGCCCTCCTTGTCGAGCGGGGGTGGCGGCGGCAGCGCCGCCGCGGCGAGATAGGCGTCGGCCACGTCGAGCAGCGCGCGATCGGTATCGGCGGGCCCGATCAGGGTGATGCCGAAGCCGGTGGCGTTGTCGCGCACGCCCGCGGGCACCGCCACCGCCGCCATGTCGAGCAGGTTCACGAAGTTGGTATAGGCACCCAGATTGCTGTTGAGCGCGATCGGCGCGGCGGCGAGCTCCGCGACGCGATAGGTGGTGCCGGTCGTCGGGAAGGCGAGCAGGTCGATATCCTGCCACATCAGGTCCGCCGCACGCTTGAGCTCGGCGAGACGGTAGACGCCGCGGAACAATGTGACCGCGTCGATGTCCGCGCCGGGCGCGACCACCTCGCGCACGACCGGGTCGATCGCCTCCGGATCGCGCGCCAGCAGGTCCGCGATCGCCGCGGTCCGCTCCGCCACCCAGGGGCCGCCGTAGAGCAGCTGCGCCGCCTCGCGTAGCGGGGTGATATCGATCTCGACGATCTCGCCCAGGCCCGCGAGCGCGGCGAGGGCGCGGTCGTAGAGATGCTCCGATCTCGCGTCGCCGAAGAAGACGCGCTGGTCGCGCCGCGGCACGCCAATGCGACGCGGTGCGATCCCGCGGTCGGCCAGCGGCTTCGAGAAGGGATCGGCGGCGTCGAACCCGGCGACGACACCATCGATCAGGCGCGCGTCGGCGGTATCGTCGGTGAAGACGGTGATGCAGTCGATCGTGCGGCACGCGGGCACCAGGCCGCTGGTGCTCCATCGCCCCTTGGTCGGCTTGAACCCGATCAGATGGTTGAACGCGGCCGGCACGCGCCCCGACCCCGCCGTGTCGGTGCCGAGCGCGAAGGCGACCAGCCCCGCCGCGGTCGCGACCGCCGACCCGGAGCTGGAGCCACCGCTGACATAGGCTAGATTGTACGCGTTGCGGGGCACGCCATAGGGGGAGCGCGTCCCCACCAGCCCGGTCGCGAACTGGTCGAGGTTGGTCTTGCCGACGCACAGCGCGCCCGCCGCGAGCAAGCGATCGACCACCGTCGCCGAATGCTCCGGGGCATAGGCGAAGGCGGGGCAGGCCGCGGTCGTCTCCAGCCCCGCGACATCGATATTGTCCTTCACCGCAAAGGGGACGCCGGCGAGCGGCAGATGCTCCCCCACCGCCACGCGCGCATCGATCGCGCGGGCAGCGTCGACCAACGCCTCCGGCGCGACGCGCGCGATCCACACCTGCGGCTGGACTGCATCATAGGCGGCAAGGCGCGCGAGCACGTCCTGCGCCACCGCGACCGCGGTGATCCGCCCCGCCGCGACATCGGCGGCGATCGCGGCGGCGTGGAAGCGCGCGCTCATGCGTGCGCCCTGAGCGCGAGCAGGGGCGATCCGGGCTGGAGCGGCTGACGCTCCTCGATATAGAGCGCAGCGATCGTCCCCGCGGCGGGACTCTCGACCGGACACTCCATCTTCATCGCCTCGATCACCGCGATCGTGTCACCCGCCTTGACGGTGTCGCCGGCCGCGACCAGCAGCTTCCACACGCTGCCGCCGAACGGCGCCTCGATCACATCGGCGCCCGCGGGCACCTCGATCGCGGTGGCGGGGGGCGCTTCCTCCTTCGCCAGATCGGCGACGCGATCGAACTCGCCGCGGCGCTCCCAATCGGCGCGTTCCTCGTCGAAGGCGGCCTTGCGGCGCGCCTCGAACGCGGCGATGTCCTCGGCATTGTCGCGCAGGAAGGCGCGATAGTCCGACAGGCGGAACTCGGACGGCTCGATGCGGATCGAGCGCCGCCCGCTCGGGAAGTCGCGCCGCCACGCGACCAGCTCCTCCGCGCTGACCGGATAGAAGCGAATCTGGTCGAAGAAGCGCAGCAGCCACGGCTTGCCCTCGATGAAGGCGTCGGTCTGGCGATAGGTGTTCCACACCTGGATCGTGCGTCCGAACAGCTGATAGCCGCCCGGCCCCTCCATGCCATAGATGCACATATACGCGCCGCCGATCCCGACGACATTGGGCGGGGTCCAGGTGCGCGCGGGATTGTACTTGGTCGTCACCAGCCGGTGGCGCGGGTCGATCGGCGTCGCGACCGGCGCGCCCAGATAGACGTCGCCCAGCCCCATCACCAGGTAATTGGCGTCGAAGATCAGGTTCTCGACCGCGGCGGCATCGGGCAGGCCGTTGATGCGGCGGATAAACTCGATGTTGTCGGGGCACCACGGCGCATCGTCGCGCACCGCGCCGATATACTTCCGGATCGTCTCGATCGTCGCGGGATCGCGCCAGCTGAGCGGCAGGTGGACGATGCGCGACGGGATCGCGAAATCCTCCAGATCGCCCAGCCGGTCCTCGGCATCGATCAGCAGCGCGAGCGCGGCGCGCTGGTCGAGCGCCTGCCCGTCGACATGGACCTGCAACGACCGGATGCCGGGGACGATGTCGACGATGCCCGCGGGGGCCATCCGCTCCAGCTCGACCATCAGCGCATGGACGCGCAGCCGCAGCTCCACATCGAGCACGATCGGACCGTATTCGACCAGGATGTTGCGGTCGCCCTGCTGGCGATAGACGGTGCGCGGACGCCCGCCCGTCGCCGGCAGGTCGGCCAGGATCGGCGACAGCGTCTCGATCGGCCGCGCCGGCCCCGCATCGGCGGGCGTACCCCGCGCGACCAGCCGGCGCTGCAGCGTGTCCGCCATGGTCGCGTCGTCGATGTTGACGGGCACGAAGCGCAAGGTGTCCCCGGGCATCAGCTGCCCGATCTTCCAGCGGTCCGCGGCGATCACGACGAACGGGCAGACGAACCCGCCCAGCGAGGGGCCGTCCGGTCCCAGGATGATCGGCATGTCGCCGGTGAAGTCGACCGCGCCGATCGCATAGGGATTGTCGTGGATGTTCGACGGGTGCAGCCCCGCCTCGCCGCCGTCCTTGCGCGCCCAGTGCGGCTTGGGCCCGACGAGCCGGACGCCGGTGCGATTGCTGTTGTAATGGACCTGCCACTGCGCCGCGACGATCGTCGCGACATCGCCGTCGGTGAAGAAGTCGGGCGCGCCGTGCGGGCCGTAGAGGACGCGCAACGTCCATTCGCTCGACAGCGCGGGCAGCGCCGCCTCGGCCAGCGGCTCCGCGCCGGGGATGTCGCCCAGATGGATCGTATCGCCCGCCAGCAGCCGGCGCGCGGCATGACCGCCGAATTGCCCCAGCTCGAACGTCGCGCGGCTGCCCAGATACGGCGCCACGTCCAGCCCGCCTGCGAACAGGATGTAACCGCGCATACCGCCCCCGGTGGCGCGCCCCAGCGCCAGCACCTGCCCCGCGCGCACGTCAATCGCGACGCCGCGCGCGACGGCCACGCCGTCCAGCGTCGCGCGGAAATCGGCGCCGGTCAGGCAGATACGCGCGTCCGCGGTGAAGGCGAGCGTCGGGCCGGTCATCGTGACCTCCAGCCCCGCGGTCCCCTCCGCATTGCCCAGCAGGCGGTTGCCGACGCGGAACGACTGGTCGTCGAACGGGCCCGACGGCGGCACACCGACCGCCCACATCGCCTGCCGCCCCGGCCAGTCCTGCACCGTCGTCGCGGTGCCGCCGCTCACGACGCGGATCGCGCGCGGGCGATAATCGATCGCGTCGAGCGCGCGGGTCGATACCTCGCCGCTGGTGAAGGCGGGGGCGCGCACCACGTCGCGCAGCCAGCGCAGATTGGTCTCGACCCCGTCGATCCGCGTCGCGTCGAGCGCCGCCTGCATCGCCGCCACCGCCTCGTCGCGCGTCGGCGCGTGGACGATCAGCTTGGCCAGCATGGGATCGTACCAGGCGCTGACCTCGCTGCCCGCCATGCACCACGTCTCGACCCGCGCATTGCCGGGGAAGGCGACGTTGGTCAGCGTGCCGGAGGTGGGGCGATAGTCGAGCGCCGGATCCTCAGCATACAGCCGCACCTGCACCGAATGACCGTCGGGCCGGGGCACGTCGCGATCGAGGAAGGAAAAATCGCCGCCCCCGCCCCGGATCATCCATTCGACCAGGTCGACGCCCATCACCTCCTCGGTAACGCCGTGCTCGACCTGGAGGCGGGTGTTCATCTCCAGGAAGAAGAACTCCTCCCGCTCGGCATCGTAGAGGAATTCGACCGTGCCCGCGGAGCGATAGCGTGCCGCCTTCCCCAGCCGGACGGCGGCGGCGATCAGCGCGGCACGGACGTACGCGGGAAGCAGCGGCGCGGGCGCCTCCTCGACCACCTTCTGGTTGCGGCGCTGGAGCGAGCAGTCGCGCTCGCCCAGCGCCAGCACGCGCCCCTCGCCATCGCCGAAGATCTGCACCTCGACATGCCGCGCGCGGCGGACATAGCGCTCCAGGAAGACGCCCGCGTCGCCGAAATTGCCCTTGCCCAGCCGCGCCACGGTGGCGAAGCCATCGCGCACCGCGTCCGCATCCTCGCACACGCGCATCCCGATGCCGCCGCCGCCCGCGGTCGCCTTCAGGATCACCGGGAAGCCGATCGCCTCGGCCGCCGCGACCGCCGCCGCTTCGTCGGTCAGCAGGTTGGTGCCGGGCGCCAGCGGCACGCCGTGTTCGGCGGCGAGCGCACGCGCGCTGTGCTTCAGCCCGAAGGTGCGGATGTTGTCCGCGGTGGGGCCGATGAAGACGATGCCGGCGGCCGCGCAGGCCTGCGCGAACTCGACATTCTCCGCCAGGAAGCCGTAGCCGGGGTGGATCGCATCCGCGCCGGTGCGCTTCGCCGCATCGATGATCGCAGCGATGTTGAGGTAGCTGTCCGACGCGCGCGCCGGGCCGATGCACACCGCCTCGTCCGCCTGCGACACGTGCAGCGACGCCTCGTCCGCCTCCGAATAGACCGCGACGGAGCGCAGCCCCATGTCGCGCAGCGTGCGGATGATGCGGGTGGCGATCGCGCCGCGGTTCGCGATCAGGACGGTCCGCAGCCCCGTCATGCCGCGACGATCATGCGCACGGGGGTCGGGTTGAAGGCGTTGCAGGGGTTGTTGATCTGCGGACAGTTGGAGACGACGACGATCACGTCCATCTCCGCGCGCAGGTCGACGGTGAGGCCCGGCGCAGAGATGCCGTCGACGATGCCGAGCGCGCCGTCCGCCTCCACCGGCACGTTCATGAAGAAGTTGATGTTGGAGACGATGTCGCGCTTGCCGCGCCCTTCGGTCAGGTTCGCCTCCAGGAAATTCTCGACGCAGGCGTGCTGGCTCTTCGTATGGTGGCCGTAGCGCAGGGTATTGGACTCGCACGAACAGGCGCCGCCGATCGTGTCGTGATAATCCACCGCGCTGGCGACGATCGTCATCATGGCGCGGCCCTCGCTGGAGCGCAGCACGCTGCCGGTGCGCAGGAACAGGTTGCCCTGCGCTGCGATCGTGTCCTGCGCGCTGTAGCGCTCGGCATCGTCCGCCGCGGCATAGAGCAGGAAATCGACCGCCTGGTTGCCCTCCAGGTCGACGATGCGCAGCGTCGCGCCGGCGGGCACGTGGTGCAGCCACGGCGCGCGCGCGGGCACCACGACGTCGTGCGTCACCTCTCCGGCAAGCCCGGTCAGATAGGGATCGTCGCTCATGCGGTCCTCCGGTCAGCGGCGGAAATGGTCGTCGACGTTCTGGAAGGCGCGCAGTCCCTCCGGCGTCGCGTTGCGGATGGGATCGTCGGTCGGGGTCGCCGCGCCGCGCCACGCGGTCGCGCGCAGCGGGGTGACGACATAGTCGTCGCGCGGGTCGAGCACGTGCGGGCAGTTCGCGATCACCACCAGCACGTCCATCTCCGCCCGCAGCGTGACGTGGCGCCCCGGCGCATAGGGGCCGACCATCGGCGTGACGGCGCCGTCCGCCTCGATCCGCGTGCCCTTGAACAGGTTGATGCAGGGGTGGACGTCGCGCCGCCCCAGGCCGTGCTTGGCCACGCCCAGCAGGAAGCGGTCGCGCGCACTCGGCTGCGCCCCGCTGTTGCTGCCCTCGCCATAGCGGCGGGCGTTGCTGGTGGGGGTGGACGGGCCGCAGAAGCAGTCGTGCGTCCCCGCCTCGTCCTCGACGATGCTCATCAGCACCCGCCCCATGTCGGACAGCAGCAGCTTGCCCGCATCCAGATAGGCGTTCCACTGCACCTTGACCGTATCGGCGACGTTGAGCCGCTCGGTGGGCATGTCGGCGTTGAAGACGAGCAGCGAGGCACAGGCATCGCCGCGCAGGTCGATCAGCCGCAGCCGCGTACCGCGCGCCAGCCGCCGCGTGGCATAGCCGCCGGCCGCGATCGTTTCCTCCCAGACGAGGTCGTCGGCGGCGACGCCCGCGGGCAGGTCGTTCGCGACCGGCGGCAGCACCGGCATCGCCTCGACCACGGTGCCGGCCATGGCGCGCGCATGGTCGCGCGCGGCGAGCGGATCGGCGAGAACGGCGGTCATGCGTCTTCCCCCTGTTCGTGAAGCGGCGGCAGCAGCGAGGTGGTGGTGACGAGCTGGAGCTGCTGCACCCCGCGCACGCGGCGCAGCGCATCGCACAGCGCCTTCAGCCGTACCGCCGGTCCCTGCACCAGCAGCACCTCGAGCGATTGATCGTCCTCCAGGAAGACGTGCTGCGAGGAGATCACCTCCTTCAGAAAATCCGCCTGCATCTGCGCCAGCTGGTGGCGCACGCGCCCGCGATCGCCGCGGTAGACCAGCGTGATCGTCCCCGCGAGCATCTTGTCCGGGTGGGTGAAGGCGTCGTGCTCGGCCAGCGCGTGGCGGATCAGCTCGGACATCAGCCCGGAACGCGACGGCAGCCCGCGCTCCTCGACCATCACGTCGAGCTGGCGGGAGAGTTCGGCCGGCAAGCTCATGCTCAGCCGCGCGAGACTACTGGATTCGGAGGTCATGCCGCACCCTCCAACGTATTACGTTTTTCGTCAATCGTAATAACTGGCGTGGAGCGTTTCGTCAGCGGCAGGTCGTACACCGCGGTCGCCCCGTAGCGGTGCGGCGCGTGCGGATCGTGCCGGCGCTTGTCGAGTGCCAGCACGCGGGTGCCGAGCGTGAACGCCTCGCGCAGGTCGTGCGTGACCATGACGATGGTCAACTCATGCTCCTCCCACAATCGGGTGATGAGCGCGTGCATATCGGCGCGGATGCCGGGATCGAGCGCCCCGAACGGCTCGTCGAGCAACAGGATGCGCGGCCGCTTGATGAGCGCCTGCGCGATCGCCAGCCGCTGCTGCATCCCGCCCGACATCTCCGCCGGGTAGAGGTGGAGGCTGTCGTGCAGCCCGACCGCATCCAGCATGGCGACGGCTTCCTCCTCCGCCGCACGACGCCGCGCGCCGAACAGGCGGGCGGTGAGTGGCGCTTGCGCACATTCCAGCCCGAACATCGTATTGCGCAGCACCGACAGGTGCGGAAAGACCGAGTAACGCTGGAACACCACGCCGCGATCGGGGGTGCATTCGGCGCGCAGCGGGGCGCCGTCGAGCAGGATCGAGCCACGGGTAGGCGCTTCCTGCCCCAGCAGAAGCCGCAACAGGCTGCTCTTGCCCGCGCCGGACGGCCCCACGATCGATACGAACGATCCGGCCGCGACGTCGAGCGACAGGCGCTCGATGACGATCTTGTCGCCATAATCGACCCAGATGTCGCGCAGGCTGAGGATGGTCGTCATCGCCCGCCCCCCTGCGCCCAGGGGAACAGGCGGCGGTCGCACTGGACCAGCACCATGTCGGCCGCGATCGCGAGCAGCGCGATCCACGCGACATAGGGGATGATGACGTCCATCGCGAGGTAGCGCCGGACGAGGAAGATGCGATAGCCCAGCCCCACGTCGGACGCGATCGCCTCGGCCGAGATCAGGAATACCCAGGCGGGGCCGAGCGACAGCCGCATCGCCTGTATCAGCCGCGGCATCGCCTGCGGCAAGGCGACGCGCATCATGATCTGCCAGCTCGACGCGCCCAGCGTCTGCGCCTTCAATATCTGCTCGCGCGGCAGCGCGGCGACATGCGCGGCGAGGTCGCGCACCATGACCGGCGCGACGCCGACGACGATCAGCGCGACCTTCGCCGTCTCCCCCAGCCCCAGCGCGATGAACAGCATCGGCAGCAGCGCGATCGGCGGTATCACCGCGATCGCGGTGACCAGCGGCGCGAAGGTCGCGCGTACCGGGGGCAGCACCCCCAGCACCAGCCCGACCAGCAGCGCCGCCGCGGTCGCGATCCCCAGGCCCAGTCCCAGTCGCTGGAGGCTGGCGAGCGTATCCGCCCAGAAGACGAACTGACCGGACAGGGGATCGGGCTGCGTCACCAGCGCCGTCATCGCGGATACCATCGCGGTCGGCAGCGGCAGGACCTTGTCGGTGGGATCGACCGCGTGGCGCGACGCGGCGGCGACCAGATAGACCAGCACCAGCAGCGCGATCGGCAGCGCCCCCAGCAGAAGCCGCGTTCCGCGCGACGGCTGATGGCTTACCCAGCGCATGACGGCGGCTCCCCCCCGGCCCCGCTCACAGCTTGCCGTCGGCGGCCAGCTTCATGAAGCTGTCGTCGAAGCGCAGCGTGACATGCTGCCTGTCGCCCAGCGTGCGGTTGCCGGGGAAGGCGATGCCCACCGCATCCGCATTCGCCGCACCCTTGAACAGCCCCTTGGAGAAGCTGAAATCGCGCACCCGCGTCATCGTCGTCACCAGCGCGGGCGCATCGGTGGCGGCCACCGCGGCGGCGGGCTGGTCGTAGAGGTGGGTGGTCGCCAGCTGGCTGTCGAACATCGCGGCATCGGTGCCCGCGAGCTTGGCCATGGCGGCGCGCGCGGCCTTGCCCTGCGCATCCTGCCGCTTCATCAGCGCCACCGTCTCGTACCAGATGCCGGTCAGCGCCCTGCCCAGATTGGGATTGGCCTTGAGCGTCTTGGTATCGACGACCAGCAGGTCCAGGATCTCGCCCGGGATCTGCTTCGAGCTGAACACCTCGCTGACGCCCGGCTGCGCCTTCATCACCGACAATTGCGGGTTCCAGGCGACCGCCGCGGTCGCGTCCGGGCTGCCGAAGGCGCCGACGATGTCCGCGTCGGACGTGTTCACCGTGCGGACGTCGCTGGGCTTCATGCCGACCGAGTCGAGCGCGCGCGCCAGCAGATAGTGCGACACCGACAGTTCGACGAGATAGACCTGCCGCCCCTTGATCGCGGCAAGCTTGTCCGACCCCTTCAGCAAGACGCCGTCGTTGCCGTCGGAATAGTCGCCGACGATGATCGCGCTCGTATCCTTGCCGCCGGCGGCGGGTATCGTCAGCGCATCCATGTTGGTGACGGTCACGCCATCGAACTTGCCGGCGTTATACTGATTGACCGACTCGACATAGTCGTTGACCTGAACGACATCGATCTTGATCCCGTATTTGTCGGCCCATTTTTTCACGATGCCGGCCTGCTGCGCATAGGGCCAGGGCATCCAGCCGGCGTAGATCGACCAGCCGATCCTGAACTCGGTCCGCGGTTGGGCCGGCCCCTGCGCCGAGGGCGAGCACGAGGCCAGCAGGATCGCCGCGCTCATGCCCATGACGCCCATCGCCTTGCCGATCGCCTGCCGCATGATTCGATCCCCTTTCGCAATGCAGCATTGCGACAACGCCACCGGCTGTCCACAACTAAATTATTACGCCTGAGGGATTGCGTAATATCGATTCGCGCAGGCGGCGATGGCGGTCCAGCGAGACCGGATCATGCCCTCACGAGGGTATCGATATTACGATTCGCCGCTTTCCGGGCCTACAAATATTACGCTTGACGGTATATGTAATATCCATACCGTATCGTTCATCGCCGCCGCAACGACGACGGCGACGCAGGGAAGACGCGCGGGGTGACCGGCGATCGAGGCCGGGAGGCGCCGATGCCGCGCCGCGATACGACGATAAGGTGCAGGCCCGACCGACGCACCATCAGGGGAGAGATGCCGCCAGGCGACACGCTTACGAGCAAGGGGGTCGACGTGGCTGGGACATCGTTTCGTAGAGCATTGCTGGGCGCGAGCATTCTGGCGGGGACGATCGCCGTTCCCGTCTCCGCGCAGACCGCGCCCGCGGGTGCCCCGCCGGAAGACGACGCGATCATCGTGACCGCGACCCGGCGCGAGACGACGCTGCAGGACGCCCCGATCAACATCAGCGCGATCGGTGCGGAAACGCTGTCGCGCCAGCGGATCGACGACGTGCGCGGGCTGGCGGCGTTCACGCCCGGCCTCACCATCACCGACACCGGCCCGGGATCGACCGGCAACGTCATCCTGCGCGGCATTTCGTCCGCGGACACGCAGCTCGGCACGAACGCGCAGAGCGCGCTGGGCATCTATCTGGGCGAGGTGCCGCTGTATCTCGACTTCAAGCTGATCGATCTCGCCCGCGTCGAGGTGCTGCAGGGGCCGCAGGGCACGCTGTACGGCCTGGGTACGCTGTCGGGCGCGATCCGCTACATGCCCAACCGGCCCAATACGGACCGCATTTCGCTGGAATATCACGGCCGTTACTTCGGTGTGGCGCATGGCAGCAGCCCCGGCGTCAACGGCGACGCGACCTTCAACCTGCCGATCGTGACCGATCACATCGCGTTCCGCACCGCGACCGGCTATTACGACAACCCCGGCTTCATCGACTATCCGTACCTGCTCCAGCAGCCCGGCGTGTCGAACCCGCAGCCGGTGCGGGGCGACACCGCGGCGCAGGGATCGTTCGGCACGCCCGCGGACTATGCCGCCAACTTCTACCGCCGCAAGGACCTCAACTACGAGCGGACCTTCACCACGCGCAACCAGCTGCTGTTGCAGGCCAGCCCCGGCGCGAAGCTGTTCCTGACCTATGCCCACCAGACGACCGACACCGGCGGGCAGCAGGCCAATGGCGCGGGCGTCCTCGGCACCGGCCGCTACGAGGCGCCGTGGCGCTATGCCGAACCGCGCAGCCGCAAGGCGGACCTGTATGCGGCGGAGTTCAATCTGGGGCTGGGCGGCATCGCCGATCTGGTCGCCACGGCCGCGCTGACCAACCAGCGCAACCGCGCGTCGTCCGACAACACCGACCTGCTGCTCGATCTCGATTATGGGTACGAGGCGTTCCCCGCCTTCTCCTCCTACAACACCAACGAGACGCTGTACCGCCAGTTCAACGGCGAGGTGCGGCTGGTGTCGACCCATGGCGGGCCGTTCAGCTGGGTCATCGGCGGCTTCTACAACAATCAGCGCCAGCGGTCGCAGTATCGCGAGTATACGCCCGGCTACAACGCCTTCGGGCTCACCCCCGACCCCACCCCGGAGGAGCCTAACAGGACCACCGTCCCCGGCATCCGCTTCCGTCCGGACGACCTTGAGTATATGTCCTTCGTCAACACGCGCACGAAGGAGAAGGCGATCTACGGGGAAGGCACGGTGCACATCACCGATGCCTGGCAGGTGACCGGGGGCTTGCGCTATTACAAATATGATGCGTTCGCGGAGGGCGGAACCGACACGCCGCTGTTCAGCTCGCGCACGCCCTATCCATTGGTAGTTTTCGCACCCAGCCGGATCAGGTCCGGCAACACCGCCGCCGATGGCTTCGTGTGGAAGGCGAACACGTCATACAAGTTCAGCGACGCGCTGCTCGTCTACGGCACCTACAGCACCGGCTATCGCACCGGCAACGTCAACCGGGTGGCTCCCTGCCCGCCGGTCCTGGATCCCGGGCAGAACGTCTGCGCGCTGCCCAACGAGCTCGCCTATCAGCCCGATCGCACGCGCAACGCGGAAATCGGCGTGCGCAGTTCGCTGTTCGACCGGCGGCTTCAGCTGACGGCGTCGGCGTATCGCATCCTGTGGAACGGCATCCAGGTGCCGAGCCAGACCGTCAACGGCGCGGTCGGCATCACCGTCAACGGCAGCAAGGCGCGCTCGCAGGGCTTCGACGTGTCGGCCTTGCTGAAGGTCACGCCGCAGCTGTCGCTGCAAGGCACCTATTCCTATGTCGATGCCAAGCTGACGCAGGACGCGCCGAACATTCTGGTCAGTCAGGGCGAGCTGTTCAGTGCCTTCGCCGGCGACCGCCTGCCCGGCTCGGCCAAGCACACCGCCAGCGCACAGGCGACCTACACCTACCCGCTGGCGAGCGGCGCGGACGTGGAGGCGACGTGGGCGACCGCCTATATCGGTGACATCTACTCGCGCGTCGGGCTGCGCGCGAACGGCGAGGTCATCCCCGGCTATGTCACGCACCGCGCGGCGATCACCTATCGCACCGACCGCTTCGACATCGGCGTATTCGGCGACAACCTGTTCGACAAATATGCGATCACCTCGATCTCGAACGATCGCAGCTCGTTCAACCAGACCCGCACCGGCGTGATCGAGCGCTATTATGCGCAAGGCGTACTGACCCCGCGGCGCATCGGCGTGGACTTCCGCGTTCGATACTGACGTCGACCGGGCAGGCGGAGCGACACCGTCGCTTCGCCTGCCGATTTCGTGGGATCGGCTGGAACCGCGGCTCGGCCGCGCGCCGTGTGCGGACAACCTCGCTTCCGGAACAGATATGCAAATCAGATGAGTGGCGGTGCTGTCAGTCTAATGCGAACTCGTCTCTCGACGATGCACCTCGCTGTTTGATCGCGGCAGCCTAGCTCGCGAGGATCTGCCACTCTGCCAGGGGTTGTGTCCCACGGGGTGGTGTAGCTTTGGCGGCGTAGCCGCATCGATCTCCGGCCAGGCCGGGATGGTCAGGCAGCCATGGCGGGCAGCGTGACGGTGGGATCATCGCTCAACTGGGCGACGCTTTCCAGCGTCATGTAGCGCCCGCGCTGGACGGCCCATTCATCGTTCTGTTCGAGCAGGAGCGCGCCGACGAGACGGGTGATGGCATCTTCGTTGGGGAATATGCCGACAACGCCGGTGCGCCGCTTGATCTCGCCGTTCAGGCGTTCGAGCGGATTGGTGCTGTGAAGCTTGGTGCGATGCTGCGGCGGCAACGACATGTAGGCCAGCACGTCCTCCTCGGCGGTATCCATCATCCGGGCGAGCTTGGGGACGCTGGGGCGCAGCTGGTCGGCGACCTTACGCCACTGGTTCCTAGCGGCCTCTGGCGTTTCCTGCGCATATGCCGTGGCGATGAAGGCCGAGACGACACGGCGCCCGCTCTTGCCGGCATGCGCCATGGCGTTGCGGGCGAAGTGGACCCGGCACCGCTGCCAGGTCGCGCTGAACACGCGCGAGACGGCGGCCTTGATGCCTTCATGCGCGTCCGAGATCACGAGCTTCACGCCGCGCAGGCCCCGCCGGGCAAGGCTGCGCAGGAAGTCCGTCCAGAACGTCTCGGCCTCCGACGCGCCGATCGCCATCCCCAGCACCTCGCGACGACCGTCACCGTTCACGCCGACCGCGATGGTCACCGCAACGGACACAATGCGACCGGCCTGGCGCACCTTCAGGTAGGTGGCATCGACCCAGACGTACGGCCAGTCGCCCTCGATGGGCCGGTCGAGGAACGCCTTCACACGAACGTCGATCTCCTCGCACAACCGGCTAACCTGGCTCTTCGAAATGCCCGACATCCCCATCGCCTTGACCAGATCATCGACCGAGCGGGTCGAGATGCCCTGGATGTACGCCTCCTGCACGACCGCGGTCAGCGCCTTCTCGGCAAGGCGGCGTGGTTCAAGGAAGGTTGGGAAGTAACTGCCGGTCCTCAACTTGGGGATGCGCAGCTCGACCGTACCGGCGCGGGTTTCCCAGTCGCGCTCGCGATAGCCATTGCGTTGGGCGAGCCGGTCGCTGCTCTTCTCCCCATAGCCGGCACCGGTCAGGCTGCCGACCTCCAGATCCATCAGACGCTGCGCGGCAAAACCGATCATCTCGCGCAGAAAATCAGCATCCGCGCTCTTTCCCAAAAGCGCCTGAACGCCCATCGTATCTTCGGTCATCGGGGTCTCCGTTGGTTGAGTTTCGCAACCCAAACCTAACCGAAGATCGCCGATGGCCACCCCTCAGCTACACCACCCCGTGGGACACAACCCTGCCAGGGCGGCAGAGCGTCGTTCCTTGTAAGTCTTTCGGTCACTCAGATGGCGTTCGAGGCTGAAGTGGTTGTGGATGCTGGCGTGGACGGATGCGAACTTCTGTAACGAACTCATTCGCCTGAACCGGTTCATCGCTCGCTCTCGTCGTCGGAACGGCAGGTGCGAATTCTCAATCCGGTTGTTGGCCCAGCGGCCGACCTCCTGCTTCTCGCGATTGCCGAGTTCATCCATCGCAGCGCCATAGCTGCGCAACCCATCGGTGGTGATCGCCTCAGGCGCGCCGTGGCGCTTCAGCGCCTTGCGCATGAAGCTAAGCGCCGCCTTCTTGTCCCGTGTGCGAGTGACGTAGCTTTCCAGCACCTCGCCTTCATGATCGACGGCGCGCCACAGGTAGACCATCTCACCGTTCAGCTTCACGTACATCTCATCGAGATGCCATCGCCAGTGGCGGAAGCCGCGCATTCGGCTGATGCGCTGGCGGCGGATGTCGCCTGCAAACATCGGCCCGAATCTGTTCCACCATAGCCGGACCGTCTCGTGGCAGATGTCGATACCCCGCTCGAACAGCAGGTCTTCCACGTTCCTGAGCGACAGCGGGAAGCGGACGTACATGAGCACCACCAGCCGGATCACCTCGGGCGACGAGTTGAAGTAGCGGAACGGGCTGGCGGACTTGCGTGGGCGAGGCATGACCCAGCCTAGCCGCACTACCTTACTCGCTGGTGCATTAGCTTTGACGATGCCCGCTCCGTGAATACCGGAGAGCGGCGTTATTTGTTGGCCCGCAGACTCCCCGTTCTTGATCCCACCTGCCCCCATTCAAACGGGTTAGCGTGAGGCGTGCAGATCGCGTGGGCAATCTCGTTCGGGCGCGGTCAACGCGCAGCCACCGCGGCAGCGTCCGGGCGGCGGGTGTCGGCGGCCCCGAGGTACGTTCCGCCCTCCACCATGATGCTCTGGATGCTGCCCATGGTGTTTGAAGCGCGCACGCGATGTCCCTTCGCCTCCAGCAGGGGCACGATGTCGGGGGAGAAGCCCTCCTCCAACTCCAGTGGCGCATCGCCGCCGCCCTGGTTGATGCGCGGGCGCTCGGCGGCTTCCGCGACGTTGAGGCCGTGGTCGATGACGTTGGACAACAGTTGCACCATCGTGGCGATGATATAACCACCGCCCGGCGTGCCGGTGACCAACCACGGCCGGTCCCCGTTGAAAACGATGAGCGGCGTGATCGTCGATCCGACGCGCTTGTTCGGACCCGGCAGCGTCGCGCGGCGTTCGCTTGCGGCATCGCGCCGCGTCCACGCCAGATTGCCGAGCGAGTTGTTGAGCAGGACGCCCGTTCCCGGCGCAACGACATGCGCGCCGTAGGAGGCCGACAGCGTATAGGTGTTGCTGACCGCATTTCCATCCGCATCGACGACGGAGAAGTGGGTCGTGTCCTTGCTCTCGTGCGGATAGGGATTGCCGTCGGGTAGCATCCGCGCGTCGAGCGCACGATCGGGGCGGATCAGCGCGGCGCGCTCTATGGCGTAGGACTTGCTCGCCAGCCCCTCGGCGGGCGTCTTCCAGTCGGGTCCGCCGCCGATCAGACGCCGGTCGGCGGACACAATCTTCATTGTTTCCGACAGCAGGTGCAGGTTCACGACGCTGCCCCATTTTGCCGGCGCGACAGGGAAGCGCTCGAGGATGTTCATCGCCTCTGCGACACTGACCCCGGACGCGGTGGGCGGCATATACGCGATGCGCCGGCCGCGATAACTGGACCAGATCGGCTCGGAGACGATCGCGCGATACCCCGCCAGGTCGGCTGCATCGATGATGCCGCCGCCCGCCTTGATTCCCGCGGCGAGCAGCTGCGCCAGCGGGCCGCGGTAGAAGGCATCGGCACCACCCGCCGCGATCGCCTTCAGCGTGGCGGCAAGGTCGGGCTGGCGGAAGCGGTCGCCGGGCGCATAGGCGGCGCCGTCGGGCTTGAAAAACATCGCCATCGCCGCGGCGTCGTCCGCCATCAGCCTGCGCTGATCGGCGTTCGCCTTTGCCTCGTCATCGGACAGCGCGACACCCTGCTGCGCCATCGCGATGGCAGGGGCGAGGAGCGTACCCCAAGGGAGCTTCCCGAAGCGGCGATGCGCCTCCCACAAACCCGCGACGGTGCCGGGGATGGCGACGCCCTTCATCGACATCACCCTGGCCTGATCCAGCTTGCCCGCCGCGTCGACCAGGAGGTCAGGCGTGGTGTGGCGCGACGCCTGGCCGTAGTAATCGATCGCGATCGTCTGCGCCGGGCGGCCGTCCTTCGCGACCATATGGATCAGCATGTAACCGCCGCCGCCGACATTACCCGCGCGCGGCAGCGTGACCGCCAGCGCGAAACCGGTCGCCACCGCCGCATCCACTGCATTGCCGCCGCGACGCAGGATGTCTGCCCCGACCCGCGCGGCGAGGACGTTCTGGCTGACCACCATACCGCCACGTCCGATCGTCGGCTTGTGGATCTGATCATAGGCCACGATGTCGCCGCCCGACGGGCTGGCAGCGCGCGGCGCCGCTTCCCCCACGGATTGCGCGAAGGTGGCGGCGGGTACGCTCGCGAGCAACGCGGCGGCGGCGAGGTGGCGGATCATATCTGCGCTCCGATCAGAACGAGGCGCGCACGTTGGCGTACCAATAGCGGCCATAGGGGGTGTAGAGCGAGCCGAGGAAGCCGTTCGACGACAACGGCGGCTTAGCATCGGTCAGGTTGCGCACGCCGATGCGCAGGCGATAGCGTCCCTCCGCCTTGTTGCCGACCGATAGCTGCGCGTACAGATTGTACGTCATCTGGCTGTCGACCACCCACGGCGCCCCCGCGCTGTCGATCAGGCCGGTGTCATCCACGCTGCCCGTATATTGCGTGAACGCCCCCACCTCGAACGCGTCATAACTCCAGTTGGCGGAACCGGTGACGCGCCAGCGCGGCTTGCCGTTCTGGCGTACCAGGCTGCCGGCGTCGGCGATGTTGGTGCCCGCGTTGATCTTGCCCGCGGCACGGGCGTCGATCAGATCCTGGATCGGCGGTGAGGGCTGCAGGAAGAACTTGTCGAGATAGGCGGCGTTGGCGCTGAATGTGAACCGCCCCGCGCCGAAGTCCGGCCAGCGCCAGGTCGCACCCAAGTCGACGCCCGACGCCTGCTGCGGCAGCAGGTTCACATACTGATCGCGGACGTACAGCACGCGTCCCACCGGATCGATCCCGCTGCCCGCGAACAAGGCGATGTCGTCAGCGGTCGGCGCGGCGCGAACGACATTGGCGTTGGTCGATCCCGATACGCGCGCGAGATAGTCGGAGATCAGCGCATTACCCTCGCCGAAGATGCCGACGATACCCTTCTGCTTCACGTTCCAATAGTCGGCAGTGAACGTAAGGCGGCCGAGCGATCCTTCGAGGAAGGCCGGCTCCAGCACCACGCCCGCGCTCCAGGTATTCGACGTCTCCGGGCGCAGGCCGGGGTTGCCGGCGCGCTGCGCCTGGATCGCGAACGACTGCGCGCAATTGCTGAAGCTGCTGATCGCGCCGGTGCGCAGTTGCGCCTCGCACCGGATCCAGTCGGTGCGGGTGTTCGACCGCGTCACGACGCGGGCGTTGATCTGCTCCAGGTTCGGCGCCTTGAACCCCTCGGCGTAGGAACCGCGCAGCCGCAGCCCGCGCACCACGTCCCAGGCGCCCGCGATCTTCGGTTTCGCGACCGAACCGACGTCACTGTAATGCTCGAACCGGCCCGCCAGCTGAAATTCCAGACTGCGCACCAGCGGCACGTTCATGTCCGGCCCGATCACCGGCACCGCCAGCTCGACATAGGCCGCGGCGACCGTGCGGCGGCCGCTGGTGTCGGGCGACGGGCTGGTCCCCACCAGATCGGAGCCAAGCACGTTGCCGGTCACGCTATCGGTGAACGTGATGGTGCCGTCGACGCGTGGATCGCGGTCGTCGAGCTGCGTTTCGCGCCGCACTTCGGCCCCGAAAGCGATCCCCAGGTTGCCGCCGGGCAGCGTCAGAAGGTCGGCACGCGACGCCTTCAGATCGGCCAGCGCCAGCGTCGCCTTGCTGAACCGCGTGGAGGTGACGCGGATGGCATCGAGCGCAGCGGCGTTGCTGAGCGTCGTGTCCGCACCGCTGGGATCGGCGAGGTTGCTACCGTTGAACGGGTTGTAGGCGTTCGGAGTAGACAGCCCCAGCTGACGCTGGAGCGCGGTTGCGCTGATGCCGTCCGACGTGTCGCGTACCGTCGCCTGTGAATAGAGTGCCGCGCTTTCCCATTGAAAGCCGAGCCAGTCCCAGCGCAGCCCGGCGAGCGCGCGCCATTGGTCGTTCTTTACATGGACCAGATTGGGGCCGGCATCGGCGACATTGTAGCTCGACAGCGTCACTGCCAGCCCTGACGCGGGCGCATTGATCCCGGGCAGGCGATTGGGGTTCGCCGCGCCGTTCAGCACGGTGGGACCAAACGGATTGTAATAGTTGCTGGCCGGAATCACGATCGGCAGCGAGCTGAGCGTGCCCGACGACGACTGGATGCTGTCGGTCGTAGCGGAATAATAGCCCGCCTCGCCAAACAGCTCCAGGTTGTCGCCCAGCTCGTAATGGCCGTTGAGGAACAGGTTGATCCGCTCGACCCTGGGCTGGATGTAGGTGTCGTAGGCGACGCGCGGATCGAAGCGCAGGTTGCGGTCGGCAGCGGCGGTGTTGGTGCCGTCATCTATGCACAGGCCGTTCTTCAGCCCTGTGGTGGCATTCGTCTGGCAGCCGCTGTTGGTCGACGGCTGGATGTGGAACTGGCCAGAGGCGTTGGTGAGGACGGTGCTGCCCTGGCGTACCTGGACATTGCCGACCGTCTGGAACGAGCCCCAGGGCGTGATGGAAGCGCGCCCGTCGAGCGCGCTCGCGCCCTCGAACCGGGTGCCGACGAACAGCGGTCGCTTGTCGTCCGAGGCGGTGTAATCCTGCTCCGAACTGCGCAGCGCAGAGCGTGTTGCATAGCTGGCGAAGAGCGTCACGTTGCCGCGTCCGCCACCCAGATCCTTGCCCAGAAGCAGGTTGACGTTGCTCTCCGTCGTGCTGGTGCCCTCGGGGTAGCCCGTCTGCCCCTCAATCTGGATGCCGGTGTAGTCGGTGCGCAGGACCGTGTTGACGACCCCCGCGACCGCGTCCGAGCCATAGATCGCCGCCGCACCGTCGCGCAGCACCTCCAGCCGCTCCAGCCCGAAGACGGGAATGGCGTTGGTGTTGTATGTCAGAACCGGGACGAGGTTGTCGTCGGCGCGACTGGTCGGGTGGTTCACCACGCGCCGCCCGTTGAGCAGCACCAGCGTGTTGCCGACACCTAGGTTGCGCAGGTTGACCGAGCCGACGTCGCCGCGCGCCGCGTTCGAACTGTTGGGCAGGTATGAGCTGTTGAAAGTTACGTCACCCAGTTGCGGGATCGAGCGGAACAATTCGTCGCCAGTGACCGCGCCGGTGTTGCGGATCTGCTGTTCGTCGACGACCGTCACCGGCAGCGCGGCGGTGGTCTTCGCGCCTTTGATCTGGCTGCCGACGACGACGATGTCACTGGGTGGTGCTTCGTCCGCCGGGTCGCCATCGACGGCGGCCTCGACCGCGGCTGTAGAGGGGGCGGTGCGGCCTTCCTCCGGCGCTTGCGACGGCGCAGCCTGCATCAGCGCGGCGGGGCGAAGCGCACCGGACTGCGGCCCCGCCACCTCCTGCGGCACCACCCGGACACGGTTGGGGCCGGTGAAGCGCCACGTATAACCGCTATGCGCGAGCAGGCGGTCGAGCGCCGCGCCCGCAGTGAAGCGCCCGGACAGCCGCGGCGCGGGGCGGCTGCCGATCGCGGGATCGGTGAAGACCAGCTGCACGCCGGTTTGCTGCGCTACCTGGAGCAGCGCGGCGTCGAGCCGGGCCGCGGTGACGTCGATGGCGACCGCGCCCTCCCCGGCAGAAGCAAACGCGGGCGTCGCCAGCGCAAGCGCACACGCCGACGCCAGCAGTGAGTAGGCATTCCTGTTCATCTGGTCCCCCGACCGCGACAGGTCCCTGCGCCTGTCGTTTCATGTGATGACGCAAGGAATGGCCGTTCGCGAACCTGACCGCCGTTATTTTTTTGCGCGCGCGGTATTCCACGTTCGCATTGCACCCCGGTTCGCGTCATCACTGGCGGGATGGCAGGGGCATGACACAGCAGCACGCGACCGACGCGACCGCGATCCCCCCGGAGGCGTGGGACGAAGAGGCATTCGCGAGCTATCGCGCCGCGCTGCGCGCCTTTGTCGCGCGCCGGGTGCGCGACCCCCATGAGGTCGAAGACTTGGTGCAAGAGGCCTGCGCGCGGCTGATGACCAGCGCGCAGCAGCGTACGCTGGAGGCACCGCAAGCCTATCTGTTTCGCATCGCCGCTAACTTGATCGCCGATCGCCATCGCCGCGCGATGCCGACTGTTCCACTGGCCGAGGAGCATCATCCCGCCGTCTATCCCGATCAGGAGGAGCGACGACGCGCCGCCGACGTCCGCGCTGCGCTCACCGCGGCCCTGGCGGAACTATCGCCGCGGGTGCGCGAGGTGTTCGTGCTGCGCCGCTTCGACGAGCGCCACACCGGGGAGATCGCACGCGAGCTGGGGATCAGCCCGCGCATGGTTCAAAAGCACCTGACCACGGCGACCTTGCATCTTTATCGCCGGCTGGGTCATCTGATGGATCGTGGCGCATGAGCCGCCGCCCCACCCCGCCCGCGACACCGCCACTGCCGCTCGCCGAGCGTGCGGAAGTGGTGTTCGACGCCTTCCTCGATGGGCGCGACGACGAAATCCACCCCGACGATCGCGCCGAAGCGGAGGCGTTCTGGTCATGGCTGGGCGGGCAGGAGCGGCCCGCTCTGCCACAAGTCGAGAAACCGCCCGCCGCGACGCGGCGTTGGACTGCGTATGCCGCCGCCGCGGCGATCGTGGCTAGCGTGGGCGGAGCAAGCGGATGGTGGCTGTCGCATTCCGCGGCATTGTTGCCTGCGACCGAATATGCAGCGGGTCATGCCGAGCGGCGCGTCATTCACCTCGCCGACGGATCGACCGTGACGCTGGCGGCGGACAGCCGGGTCGCCGTGCGGCTGAGCGCGGGACGACGCGACCTACGCCTGCTGCAGGGCGAGGCGTTGTTCGAGGTGGCGCACGATCGCCAGCGCCCGTTCGTTGTCGCGACCGCGCATGGCGAGGTGCGCGCGGTTGGCACCGCTTTCGACGTCACGCTGCGGCAGGAGGATGCGTCGGTCGCTGTTGTCGAGGGCGTCGTTGAAATTGCGCTGCCTTCTACCGGGGGCAAGTCGGCCGAACCGATCGTCAAGATGGCATCGAAGGGTGAGCAGGTCGCCTTCGGAACCGCCACGCGCGCAGGGCAGTCCATCGGCTTCATCAGCCAGTCCGCAGCGGCCGACCCCGCGTCGATCACCGCGTGGACGCGTGGAAAGCTTGTTTTTCGCGGCGAGCCATTGGCGCAGGTGGTGGAAACGATCAACCGCTACGCGACCGATCAGTTGCGCATCACCGATCCCAGACAGGCGGCGACGCCGGTCTATGGCGTGGTTGATCAGGGTGATGTCGGAGCGATCCGAGACTTGATCGACAACCCGGACGCTGTGGTGTTTGCGCGCGCACCTTAGCTGGGTCGTCGACCCAGATGCCGGCTCCAACGATAATGCGAAACGCACCGGCCGGCTTTTCCGACCATCCGCGGCGCCGCGCGGTTTTCAGCCAGGTTTGAGATCGTGTACGTAGACCTCGTTTAATGTGATGCGGTTGCAATCGAGCACGACGAGATCGAATCCACGCAGCCGCCCTCCGCCCTCGACATCGCAATACCACCGCCCGGTGTAGCCGTCGCGCGTCGACCATATCTCGTCCGGCGTATAGGTCATGGCGGGCGTCGCGGCGAACAACCCCGTCAGGTAAGCGCGAAGCTGGTCGTGGCCCCGGAGCCCCGCGGCGGTCTGCGGATCACGGTAGACGCAGTCTTCGGCATAGAAGGCCAACAAGGCAGGTACATCCTTCGCGGTCCACGCCGCCAGCCACTCGGCATTGTAGCGTTCGATGTCACTCGCATCCGGCATGGTTCAAGCTCCCAAAACGCGTGCGCGATGCTCCGCAGTAAAGACGTCGGGCGGCACCGTTTCGGGCCCTGCCAGCACGGCGACGCCGTGCATCCCCAAAGCGGGATCCTCCGCGCACTCTTCATGATAGCGGCGGCGACGCTCACGCGCCGGCTCGCCGAACTCCATGTCGAGCCCCGCCTGCAGTTCCGCAGCGGCGCGCAGCCGCCGCATTCGCTCTGCACGCTCCACGGCATATGGCCGGAAGTCGGGCCGCCCGCCTTCGGTCTTGAGGATGCCCGACACAATCCGCACGTCACGATACGTTATTGACAAGCCAAGCCCGAGGATCGGATCATTCCACCCCGCCGCGTCACCGATCAATACTGCGCCCGGCGCATGAGGGCGCTCGGCCACGCTGCAATTGTTGTAATACGCAAAAAGCGGTCCCGCCGGGCTGCCGTTCGCGATCGCTTCATTTTGCGGGGCGCTCGGCAACCGGAAGGCATCAAGGAAACGCCGCGGGCCTTCAGTGCCAGCGAAGCGCGCTTTGTCGGACAGGCTCCAACCCCCGTAAACGCGTACACGCCCATTACCCTGCGGAAAGGTCAAAAAGGCAAAATCACCCTCGGTGCCGATCGTCTGGCGCAGCGGGTCGATCTCCGCCACGTCGTCTACGAGCAGGCCGGCAAACCAATGATGCGGCCTGTCCTGATGCAGCGTCAGCCCCGCAGCACGCCGCACCAACGATTGCCGCCCCTCTGCACCGACAATCAGTGGCGCGCGGGCTATCTGCTCAGCGCCGTCATGCACGTAGGTGACGGACGGCGCGTCGCCGAGGACGATCTCCCCGACCGTCACATCGCGCAGCGCGGTCGCGCCCATCGCGACCGCAGCGTCGAATAGCGTCTGGCAATGCACCGGGTGGCGGATGCACAAAGGTCCCGCGACCCCCTCCGCGAACATGCCAAGCGGCAGCGCGCCCGCCTCCGCCGCGGCGGGATCGCGCGTTTCGTCGTATGTGACATGGCTGGTGAGGTGATGGCCGCCCGCCGCGAGCAGCCTGTCATAGAGCCCAAGACGCTTCGCTTCCGCCACGCCCCAAGGTGCGATCCATTCGCCGCGGACGCGATCCTCATAGACCGTCGACTTTTCCAGCAGCAACACGGACTTGCCCGTACGGGCCATCACCGCCGCCAGCGCCGACCCGCCAATCCCGCCACCCACCACGATCAGATCGTAGGTCATGCCGCCTCCTCATTCGCGATCAGAGGCGAGCCGCTGTAACGCCGGATGCAAGTCTCACCGCTGGTATCCAGTCGCGCTACCACGCACCGCCACCTCCCGCGCCTCTAAGTCGACCGATTTAACCCATGGGTAGCTGTTCGTCCAGCCGCCATCGGTTTGGCCGGCGAGCGGACGCGGGCGGCCTAGGATTTGCTTAATCGATCAGGCGCACTTGGATCTTACAAAGCACTACGTGGAAGCCTCGTAGCCCGGCCGCAAATATTGGAAGCCGCTCTAGTGACGCAGCAGCTTACGGAGATTGGGCCCATCCTGATCCAGGAGCGGCGCTGAATACGGATCAGGCACCGGCGTGCGCGAGAAGGTTAGCGGTCGAGTTACGCCACGATAATGGCCAAGCGTCGGATGAGGAATGTCAACCATCAGCCCCTCGGCCACAACTTGGGGATGGTCGAACATTTCCTCGATCCCGCGGGCTACGGAACACGGTACCGAGTCAGCGAGCAAATCCTCCCATTCTTCGGCGGTGCGCGCCAACAACATTTCACGTAGTCGCGGCACGAGTTCGCCGGCTCGATCGGCCCGTTTCCTGACAGTATCATAGCGCGGATCGTCGGCTAGTTCCGGCAGCCCGACGCGGTCACATAGCGCGCGCCAGAAGTGGGCCGTGTTCGCTGACAAGTAGAGCCACCCCTCAGCCGTCGGATGCAGTCCCGTTATGCCGCCCGACCGCATATCGCGCGAGATGTCGTGGCGCTCGCCGGGTCCCCGGATCATGCGCGCTGACTGCATCGTCAGCGCACTGCGCAGCAGCGACACGCCTACATACTGGCCCTGCCCGCTGCGCTCACGCTCGTACAAAGCGGAGGCGACTCCGCCCGCTACCAGCGCCGCGGCATAGTAATCGACCGGCGAACCGTAGGTCAGCTCGGGCGGACCGCTGGCCTTGCCCTGCAGCCGCGACATCCCCGTCATGGCCTGGAGCACCTGATCGTATCCCGCCTTGCCCGCCATCGGCCCCTGCTCGCCATAGCCGGTGACGGCGCAATAGATGAGCCGGGGGTTGGCGGCCGAGAGCGTCGCATGGTCGATGCCCAGCCGCTCGGCGACTCCGGGACGGAAGTTGTGGACCAGCACGTCCGCCTCGTCCGCCAACGCCAGCAGAACGGCGCGATCGTCGTCGCGCTTCAGGTCGAGCACCACCCCCTGCTTAGAGCGGTTGACGCCCAGGAACGCGCGATTCTCTCCTTCCAATGTCGAGGGATAGTTGCGCAAATTGTCGCCCGCGGGCGGCTCCACCTTGATGACGGCCGCCCCCTGATCGGCAAGGAGCGTGCACCCATAGGGACCCGCGATATATGCGCTGAGGTCGAGCACCTTGATCCCCGCGAGCGGACCTGCCCCGCCAGTGCGCTTCACTGCGTCGAACGCGCTCATCGTCTGTCCTTCGGCGCGAGGCGAAACCATGTTAGCCGCCATGCGCCATCGTGGCGCCCACCGGCGCGGTAATAGGGTTGCAGCGGTATCGGCGCGCGATCCATCGGAACGAGCGAAAGCGCATCGTCCGCGGCGACCGCGACCGCATCGGCGGGCAACCGCACCGTCTCCTCTACCTTGAAGCCGTCGACCAGGTCGCTGGCGTAGACGAGGGGACCGCGCGTCACCGCCACATAGTCGTGGCACATCACCTCCTGCGCCACCGGCGCGCCGTCGGGCGCCAACGATTCCTGCACGTTGCGCAGCGTTGCGGCGTGCAATCGCGGCACCATCGGCAGCCGCAACGTCAGCTGTTGTCTTGCTTCCACGCGGGCGTACGCACCGGCGGCCAGCGGAGCCGACAGACCGTCCAGCGTCGCGCCCTCGGCCCAGTCGGGGATGCGGATGGCGAGCGGCAGTGCTTTCTGACCGGCCTCAATCGCTATCCGGATCACACCATCAAAGGGATAGTCGGAGGTCTGCATAATTGTCACGGCGCCGAACCCCGGCACGTCGAGCTTGGCTGTCGACGAAACCAGCAGATTGATGGCGACCGCGCCGTCAGCGGTGATGCCGTAGGCGAGTTCGGGCAGTTCCTCGATCGCGATCGCCCCGCTAGACTTGCAGCACCGCCAATAGGTGGTGTGGACGCGCTTTCCGTTGGGAAAGCTGTAGTAGCACCAATCTTCGCCATCCGCGGCCTGCGCACCAAGCAGGTCGTTATAGGCCGCGCGCTCGATCTCCTGCGCGAAGCGCGCGTCGCCCAGTGCCGCGAGCAGTTCGCGATTGAGCTGGATCCACGCCATCGTCGAACAGGTCTCGACATAGCCATAGGGGCTGAACGCGCCCGCGGCATTGAAGACCTCCCGCGAGCGATGCGCGACCCCGCCCCACGGTCCGCCGCCGAGCGTCAGGTGCTCGCCGCGCACGCGCTGCCACTGCGCCAGCGCCGCCTTCAGCAGGTGCGGCTCGCCGGTCGCACGGTGCAACTTGGCAAGGCCGACCAAGTTCCACAGCAGCTGATACGCTTTGCCGGTCGCGATCGTGGACGGATCGGCGCCGTCCAACGCCGCGGTCAGGAAGGCGCTGTGCGGATCCGCCTCGGCCTGATCCAGCACCAGCAGCGCTAGGTCGCGGTAACGCGTGTCGCCGGTCGCGAAAAACAGCTCGCACGCCGGATCGATCAGCACGGTGGCGGACAGGCCGAAGTGGTTGCCCAGATCGGTGATCCGCACGATGCCCCCGCCCAGCACCCCGGCGAACAAGTCGCCGATCGCGCAGGCCGCCGACAGGTAGCGATCGTCCCCGGTCGCGCGCGATGCCTCGATCAACCCCAGGATCAGATAGGCGTGGGTCCATGCGTCCCACGTCCGCCACGCCGGCTCGCCATTCCACGTGAACGGCTTGGGCGGCTGCTTCACCATGAAGCGGCGGGGCGGGGGATAGTTGCCGAGATAGCCGTCGGCATCCTGCAACGATAGCAGGTGATCGGCGACGCGCCGCACCGTCGCCAGCAACGCAGCATCACCGGCGCGGGCGGCGGCGCGCGCCGCCGCGAACAGCCACTTGCCGGCATGTTCGCCGTACCAGTCGCCGCCCTCGTTCGCGGCCGCGGTCGCGGGGTCGAAGATCGCGATTGCCGGGCTGTCCGGCCCCGTGATGAACGTCGACAGCCGCCCGCGCCGGTTCGCCGTCACCGCTTCGCCCAGCACCCCGCCCAGCGTCACCGCACCCGGCCGCGCGAAGGTCATAGCCCGCTCAGAGGTCGACGACACAGCGGAACCCGATCCCACCCGAACGATCCTTCGACGGCGCCATCAACAGGTACTTGCCATGCTGGTCGAGCGCATAGCCCTGCGGAAAGTACCAGTGCGAGCTGTGCGGCTGGTACGGGCTGCCCCCGCGCACCACCGCCGCGCGGACGTGGCGGTCGCGATAGACGTCGGTCCATTGCCAGACGTGCCCCGTCATCGCCATCACGCCGAAGGGGCTGGCGCCCGCCGGATGCGAATCGACATCCGACAGCGCGGGCATGTCGCGCGCCAGCGAGGGCGCAGGCGCGGCCTGCTCGTCCCAGGCATCGCCCCAGGGATAGCGGCGGCCGTCGTCGCCCTGCGCGGCATATTGCCACTCCCATTCGCGCGGCAGGCGCTTGCCCGCCCATTCGGCATAAGCGCGCGCGTCCTCGACCCCGACCCACACCACCGGCTGGCGCCCGCTTCCCGGTACGGGCGAGCCGTCATGCCAGTGACGCAGGAAGTTGTGCCGATCCGCCGGAGCATAGCCGGTCGCATCGACGAACGCCTTGTAGTCGGCATTGGTCACCGGAAAGCGGTCGATCGCGAAGGCGGCGATGTCGACCCGGTGGCGGTGGAAGCGCCGCGGCGACGGCTCCCAAGGATATTGGACGTCGACGCCCTCCGCGGCATAGCCCTCGATCACCACGCCGTGTACCGCGAAGTCGAAGGTCGTCGCGGGGATCGCGATCATACCCTCTGGCGAAGTGCAATAGGCGCGCGTCGCGGCGACCGGCTCGACCGCCTGCACCGCGGGCGCCCATGTCGCCGGGAGGTCGGCTAGCGAGCCGGCGTGGGCCGCCATCTCGCGAAGGAACGCGGCCAGTCCTTCGACGTCGGCGCCCGGCATCACCTGCACGAGGGCGGCGAAACCGCGGGCATCCATCGCGCCATCGAAGACGGCCTGGTCGCGCGCTATCCGCGGCGTCACCTCGCACCCGTTCCAGACGTCGAGATAGCGCGCACCCTCGACATGCGGCACTTCGATCAAATCGCCATCCAGCGCATATTCCTGGCGGTTGATAAGCGCCCACAGCGTCATGTCGCGCGATGGGAAGCGACTGGCGAAGACGCCTGCCTGCAACGTCGGTGCATAGGGCACCCAGTCGTCGGTCGTCATCAGCGCGGCGAATTGCCTCTGAATCATCGCCACCCGACGCAGCGTCGCGGCATCGCGCTGCGTCAACATGTTGACGAAGCCGAACACATTCTCCCACGCGACATAGCCGATGCCGTTGAAGAAGGCGTGCTGCAGGTCGCTCCAGCGCTCGCGGCTCCAGCGGTTCTCAATCTGGACGATGTGGCGCGGCTCGACCCACTTCAGCTTCAGCACCGTGGGGATCGATTCGTTGGGGACGCGCTTCGTCCAGCTTTGCAGGTTCCAGCTGAGAATGTGATCGCCGGCTTGTGCGGTGGATTCCGGTTGCAGCACCACCGCGCGCCCGCGCGCCTCGCACGCGACGTGGAACGCGCGCGGGACGCCGGAATAGGTGTCACCGTTGATCCCGTCCGCGCCCGTGGCGGCAACGATGTCCGCCATCCGCTCCCAGTCCGGCGCGTCTCCCTCACGCGTACCGTGATCCCACGGCATCGTCGGCAGGAACACCTTCACCCCGCGCTCGTGGAAGTCGTCCACCACCTGCCGCAGCCCATCCAGATCGCCGGGCAGGTCATGGACCAGGTCGAACTGACCGCGATCGTCCACGCCAATATTGGGGTAGATGTACCACAGCAGCACGCTGTCGACGCCGCCGAACCGCGCCTCCAGATCGTCGAGATAGCGGTCGACGGTGTAGCGTCCAGTATCGGGGTCGAAGAAGAACAGGTCCTCGACCATCACCAGCGCATGGACGAAGTTGCGCTGCGACCAGGCCAGATCCTCGCGCCGGTACAGACTGTCGTCGAGCCCGATCCGCAGCCGATGCTCGCGCCGCCACTCGCGCAACCCCGTCAGCCACGCGTCCGCGGCCCCGGCGACGTCGATCGTCCAGCGCCCCATTTCCTGGAACGGCCAGCCCGGCGCCTTGCCGGGCGTCGGCAGGTACGGACCCGTCAGCGCGTGGCTGAACTTCACGTCGGTGGTGGTGCGGTGCGGGGAGGAAGTCATGTAAAGCCGATCGTCAATTGGGGGTGCGACGCGACGCCGCAATGGTCCGCCAGCGCCGCGGCAGCGGAAGGATCGTGCCCGGCAATTGCCAGCAGCGCGTCGACCCGCTCCCGCGTCGGCACGCTCGATTGCGCGCCCGCTCGTGTGGTAGCCAGCGCCGCCGCCGCGCTGGCGAAGCGCAACGCCGCCGGCACCGGCTCGCCACGCGTCAACGCCGCGGCCAGCGCCCCGCAGAAGGTATCCCCCGCCGCCGTCGTGTCCATCGCAGACACCGCAAACGCGGGCTGAAGCACGTAGCTCTCTCCCGTCCACGCACAGCAACCGCGGGCGCCTAGCGTCACGACCGCCATCGGCGTACCCAGCGCCGCCAGACGATCGCCGATCGAGCCTGCGCCGACCAACACCGCCAGCTCCTCCTCGTTGGCGACCAGCAGGTCGACCGACGCAAGCAGGTCAGCGGGCACCGGCTGCGCGGGGGCGACGTTCAGCATCACCTTTACCCCCGCCGCGCGTGCCGCACGGGCGTAGGCGCCCACCGCCTCTATCGGGATTTCGAGTTGCAGCACCAGCCACGCCACGTCGACGAGGTCGGGCAGATGCTCCGGGCGCAGGTCCATATTGGCGCCCGGCGCGACGGTGATCGCGTTTTCCCCTTGATCGGAGACGGTAATCAGTGCCGCGCCCGTCGCCCGGTCACTGCGCACGACGTGCAGCGCCACGCCCGCGCCGCGCAGCGAGCCCTCAAGCATCTCGCCCGCGGCGTCATCCCCCAGTGCGACCAGCATCGCCGCGTCGGCACCGCCCGCGCGCGCCGCGGCGACCGCCTGGTTGGCGCCCTTGCCACCCGGAACGGTGGCGAGGTCACCGCCCAGCACCGTCTCGCCGGGGGCCGGGATGTGCGGCGCACGTACCACCAGGTCGGCATTGGCCGACCCCGCCACCAGCACGCGCTTCGCCGTCGATCCCCTCATGCCGTCCCCCGTCCCCTGTCGCGCGCCGGTCAGAAGTTGCTGCGCAGCGTCAGCGACACGGTGCGACCACGTCCAGCGAAATAGTTCTGGAAGAAGTCGATCTGCGAGAAGGCGAGGAAATAGTACTTGTTGAGCAGGTTCTCCGCCCCCAGCGACACCGTGCCGACGCCGTCGACGCGGTAGCGCGCGGTTAGGTCGAACAGCGTCCGGCCCGTGGTCCGCTCGCGCAGTGCGGTGCCTTCGTTGATCGTGCGCGTGAACGTCTTGTCCATCCCGAGCGACAGCGACGCGGCCTCGATCGGCGACCAGGTAATGGTCGTGTTCAGCTTGTCGGGCGCGATGTTGACGATGCCGAGCGTGACGTCGAGCGGCTCGACGACGTTGTTCGCGCGGCTCGTCTTGCCGTTGACGTGGCTGTAGACCGCGTTGACGCGCAGCGTGCTGGTCGGGCGGATCTCCGCGGTGGCATCCACGCCGGTGATGCGCACCGGGCGCCGGTTGAGCACGAAGTCGAGCGTCGTCGGATCGACGCTCAGCGTCGAGCCCAGTCGCGAGTAGGAGCGATAGTAGGACGCGCCGAAGCTGCCCCAGCTGCCGCGCCAGTTGACCCCTGCCTCCTTGTTCTCGAACACCACCGCCTGCAGGTCCAAGATGCCCTGCACCGACTGGCCCGGCTGATTGATGTTGCGCAGCGGGATGCCGACGTTGGGCAGGGTGAAGCCCTCGCTGTACGACGCGAAGGCCGAGAAGCCGCCGCCGATGCGCCAGATCGCGCCACCGTTGAACAGGTCGTTCTTGTACTTCAGCGTACCGCCGCTGACGAAGACGCGGTTACGAAAGTAGGTCGTGGTATAATCGTCGACCTTCACGCGACCGTCCTCGTGGCGCCAGCCGCCCGTCAGCGTCACGGGGCCGATGTCCCACGACAGCTGGGTATAGGGTCCGAAGCTTGTGTAGTTCATCGGCGGCACCCAGACGCGGTTGGTCAGCGCCAGCCGCTGCTCGGTCTGGTCGTGGACCACATCGATCCCGAAGCGCAGTTCCAGCCCCTCGATCAGGAAATTGGGCCGCGAATAGGAGGTGCGGACGCCGTACTTCTTTGAGAATACCTCCGACTGGTCAACCAGCGTGCCCAGCGGCGCAATCAGCGGGTCCTGCCGATCGGTGCCGTTCTCACCGGGGTAGCGCATCGACTGACGCGCCCAGTAAGCGGTCGCCACGAGCGTACCTCCGAACAGGTCGCTATGGCGATAGTTGATCGCGCTCTGCAGGAATTCGTTGAACTCCTCCCGGGTTACGTCCTGCCCGTTGACCAGCAACGGCCCCGGCTCCGACGTGTCCGGCAGACCAAGTGCGCGATTGCCGGCGACATAGTGATAATTGCCCTTGCTCGCGAGCTTGAAGTAGCTGCCCGTCACCTCCAGCCGCTGCACGTCGCCGCTGCCCAGGTCGGTGCCGGCCTTCAGGAAGACGTTCTTCTGCGTCGAATCCGCCAGCGAACTCGACGCGCTGAGACCGATACGACGCCCGCGCGCATCATACGTTGCGCCGCGGTCGACATAGGCCGCGGCCGCGAAGACATCCAGATCGTCGCCCTTGTACGACAGGTCGCCCTGCACCTTCCACACCGTGCTGTCGTCGCGGAACTGCCCGCCCAGGCGTCCCCCGACGTTCAGGTGCATACCCGGCTCGGTTGCGCGCTTTGTGATATAGTTGATGACGCCGCCTGCCGCGCCGATCCCCTCGGATGCGGACGCGCCGCCGATCACCTCGATCCGCTCGACGGTCGCCATGTCGGTGAAGGTCGCGTTGCGGCTGCCGTCGCGCAACGGCGTCGACTGCGGGATGCCGTCGAAGAGGTAGAGCGCTGTGCGCCCGCGTAGCGTCTCGCCAAGCGTGTTCAGCGTCTGATTTGACTCGGAATAGCCCGGCACCGTCTTGGCCAGCACCGCGGTGTTATCCTCGGTGATGGTCAGCGAGCGCTGCACCTCGGCCGGCGTGATGAGCGTGATCGCGCCCGGGATCTTGTCGACCGCCTTGGGGATGCGGTTGCCGGTGACGATCACGTCGGCACCGCTATTATTGTCATCGCCCGGCTCGATCGCGGCATCCTGCGCGGCGGTGCGCGGCGCCGGCTGCGGACCCGGCTGCTGCGCCCAGGCGCCAGTCCACGCTGCCGAAACCATCAGCACGCCCAGCGGCGCACGAAGCAACATCCCCATCGATCCCCTCCCGTTCCTATCTCTTTTGTTGAAGGCCTTCTACCGCGTGCGTCGAAGCGGATAAGACGCCTGAGGCTGCGTTCACACCGCAGTTTTTACGTGGTGTTACTATCTCCCTTGCGCCCCGTCAGACGTACAAGATAGTTTTCCTGCGCTTCGGTCGATCGATCCGACGGGGCGGGGAGGATCTTTGCGCAGCAAGCTGTTCGTGCCCGGGGGGCGTCCCGACTTTTTCGACAAGGCGCTCGGCGGCGATGCGGACGCGCTGTCGTTCGATCTGGAAGACGCGGTGCCACAGGATGGCAAGGCGGCGGCGCGTGCCCGTTTGGCCGAATATCTGGCGAGCGATGCGGTGCGCATGAGTACGAAGACCATCATCGTGCGGGTCAACGATCCCTCGTCCACCGCATTCGACGCGGACCTGGCGGCGCTGGCGGCGGCGCGCGTGGACATGCTGAACCTGCCCAAGATCAACGACGCGGACATGCTCCGTACCGCAGCCGCGCGTATCGCCAGAGCAATGGGCCGCGTGCCGTCCCTGCTGGTCAACATCGAGACGCCGAACGCGCTTGCCAGGGCAGCCGACATCGGCGCCGCGCACCAGGCGGTCGTCGGATTGCAGGTCGGACTGAACGACCTCTTCGCGACCCTCGGCATCACCCGCCGTGTGCGGGAGCATGTCCAGACGGCGCTATGGTCGATCCGGCTTGCCGCCGGGGAAGCCGGATGCTTCGCCTCCGACGGCGCTTGGCCCGACATCGCCGATAGCGAGGGGTTCATCGCCGAAGCCCAGCTGGCGCGCAGCCTGGGCTTTGTCGGCAAGAGCTGTATCCACCCCCGGCAGGTTGCGCTGGCGAACGCCGTCTTCGGGGTGGAGGCGCAGGCGCTCGAACGCGCGAGACGGCTCGTGGCCGCCGCGCGTGATGCGGCAGCGGCAGGACATGGTGCGTTCGCGTTTGAAGGCGCGATGGTCGACCGTCCCATCGTCGCGGAGGCGGAAGCGCTGCTCGCCCGCGCCAACCGCGGGGAGCGCTGACGATGCGCCGGATCACCGCCCTTTGTCTCATGTTGCTCGCTTTCGCATGGTCCCTTCCCGTCACCGCGGACACGGCCGCGACGACGGTACGACGGCAGGCGATCCCCGCCCCCGCCCTGCCGGGTGTGGGAACGCCGGTGCTGGTCACGCTCGACGCGCGGCCTGTCGCGATCCGTGGTGGCATGGCGGCGATCCTGCGCACGGATCGCAGCGGCTGGGACGTGCTCGCCACGACCGGGCTGGCCGGCGTTCGAGTAGGCGTCAGTGACGGCAGCCGGGCCGCGCTGCTGACGAAAGACGGTATCGCCCTCCTCTCACGCAACGGTTCGACCCTGACGACGCGGGGGCTGCCCCCGCTCCCGGTTGTCCTGACCGACGAGCAGGCGGCCTGGGCACCCGAGGGTCTGGTGGTCGCTGGTCGCGATGCGCGCGGCGCATCCCACCTCTTTCGTATGGCGCCTAATGGCGCCGGCTGGCGCGCGCTGCCGCCATGGCCCGACGGCGGCGCGCCGATCGCGCTGGCGGCGCGCGAGACCGCGCTGTTCGTCGCGCTGGCCGACCGGCAATGGCGCTGGACCGCCAAGCAGGGCTGGGTGGCGCGCGCCGCCGCTCCCGGACCGATCGTCGCGGGTTCCGCGCGCGCCATCGGACAGGCCTATCTTCTGGCTCTCGTCCGCACCGCCACCGGGACGGGCTGGTACAGCTACAGCGTCATCACGGACGCATGGGCGTCGCTGGGTTACGCCCTACCAGATGGCAGCGCGGTCGCTCCCGTCACCGACGGGATCATCGCCGTCACCGAGACGAACGGCCGCCTCACCGCCTCCACGGCGACGCTGGAGCTGAAGCGGCGTCCGCTCGGCTGGCTCGACTGGACCATCATCGGCACCTACCTCGCCGCGATGCTCACGATCGGCTTCCACTTCTGGCGGCGATCGCGGATGGGATCGACCAGCGAGTTCTTCCTGGGCAGCCGCGCCATCCCCTTCTGGGCCGCGGGCATCAGCATGTTCGCCACCAATACGAGCTCGATCAGCTACCTGGCGGTCCCCGCCAAGGCGTTCGACACCGACTGGCAGTATCTGATGTCGAAGATCGTGACGGTGGCCGCGCTGATCGCGGTCGCCTTTTGGGTCATTCCGCTGTTTCGACGTCTCAATCTGGTTTCGGTCTTCAGCTATCTGGAAACCCGGTTTCACCCCGTCATCCGGATGATCTCGTCGGCGCTTGCCATCCTGATGCACGTCGGCGGGCGCATGGGCGTGGTCCTCTTCCTTCCCGCGCTCGCGATCGGAACGATTACAGGCACCAATATCGTCCTGTGCATCCTCGTCATCGGCATCTGCACGATCGTCTATACCGCACTGGGCGGCATGAAGGCGGTGATCTGGACCGACGTGTTCCAGGTCGTCGTGCTGATGGCAGGCGCGCTGTTCACGATCGGGTTCATCGTCCACGCGATCGGCTTCACGCAGATCTACGACACCGCGATGCAATTCGACAAGACGAAGTTCGTGAACGTCAGCTTCGACTTCACCACGCCGACCCTCTGGGGGTTCATAATCCTCTACACCTTCGACACCATCCTCACCTTCCCCAAGGATCAGGTGCTGATGCAGCGAGTGCTCTCCACCCCGTCGGAGAAGGAAGCCAGCCGATCAGTGTGGTTCTTCGCCGCGGTGCTGCTGCCCGCGGGCCTGCTGTTCTACGTCATCGGTACTACGCTCTTCGCTTATTACCGCGCCAACCCCGGTCGCCTCGATCCGATGCTGCCGGTGGATGCGGTCTTCCCCAGTTTCATCGGCACCGAACTGCCGCACGGCGTCACCGGCATCATCATCGCCGGCCTATTCGCCGCCGCGATGGGCACGCTGTCGGGCACAATCAATTCGGTCGCCACCCTGCTGTCGGTCGATTTTTATGAGAAGCTGCGCCGCACGCCGCCGACCCAGAAGCAGGCGGTGCGCTTCGCCGAATGGATGACGGTGCTTACCGGCGTCGTGGGCGTCGCGATCGCGATCGTGCTGTCGCGGCTCGACGTGCATTCGCTGCTCGACCTGACCATTGAACTGTTCGGGCTGCTCGGCGGCAGCTGCGCCGGGGCCTACACGCTGGGCATGTTTACCACGCGCGCCAACTGGCAGGGAACCGCGATCGGCATCGCCGGCGCCTCGGTGCTGACGCTCGTGGCGTGGATCTTCGCGCTGGTGCACCCGTACTTCTATCTCGCCATCGCGATCGTCGCGTCGATCATAATCGGCTATATCGCCAGCCTGCTCTTCCCGCCGCCGTCGCGCGCGCAGATTGACGGGCTCACCATCTTCACCGGCGGCGGGCGCAAGGGCCGGGCGGATCTCGAACCGGAGCGCGTCGCATCGACATCCACTTCCTGAGGACGTTCGTCACCGTCGTCGATCAGGGATCGATGGCCGCCGCCGCCCGCGTCCTCAACATCAGCCCATCCGCCATCGCGCAGCAACTCCAAGCGCTCGAACGCGAGCTGGGCGTGCCGCTGATCGTCCGCGTCGGCCGGACGATGCGGATGACCGAACAGGGCGGCCGCGTGCTCTCGCACGTGCGTCAGCTGCTGCGCGATGCCGCCGACCTGAGGAGCATCGCGAACGACGATGCGTTGAGCGGCGAACTCCATTTGGGCGCGTGCACCACTCCGCTGATGGGAATGCTGCCGCAGATCCTGGTGCAGGTCAGCGCCCGTTTCCCTGACATCACCGTCCACATCGCCTCGGGCAATTCCGCGCAGCTCTACGGTCAGGTGGAAAGCGGCAATCTCGACGCCGCCTTCGTGCTGGAGGCGCCGTACCTGCTGCCCAAAACCTGCGATTGGCTTATGTTGCGCGAGGAGCCGCTGATCGTCCTGGCACCGGCGCGGCTGGCGCATCGCGACGCGCACGATCTGCTCGCAAACGAGCCCCTGATCCGCTACGATCGCAATCAGTGGGGCGGGCGCCACGCCGACGAATATCTGCGCCACGCCGGCATACGGCCGCACGAACGCTTCGAACTGAACGCGCTCAACGCCATCGCGGTGATGGTCGATCGCGGGCTTGGTGTCTCCATCGTCCCCGACTGGTCCCCGCCATGGCCGGAAGGCATCGACATCGTCCGCCTACCGCTGCCCACGCCGCAGATCGGTCGCCGCATCGGCGTGGTCTGGTCGCGCAGCACCATCCGCCTGCGACTGGTCAACGTCCTGCTGGCGGAGGCGACGGCCGCGGCGCGGGCGTCCTCTCATGCCACGCCTGCCGAATGAGCGACACCACGCGCCGCGCGGTGCTGACGGGCGCCATCGGTCTGACCGCCGGCGCCGCATGGGGTCGCACGAGAGGCATCACCGTGACGTGCGCCGCCGGGCGGTTCGTCGGAGAGCGCGATGACAGTGGCGTTAGCCGGTTCCTTGGAATTCGCTACGGGCGCGCCGCTCGATTCCAGGCGCCCGTGGCAGCTCCTCCAGCCCGGGATTTGGTCCGCGCCACGACCTACGGTGCTGTCTGCCCGCAGCGAACCGCCCGCGGACTACAGGCGGAGGATTGCCTGTCGCTCAACGTTTGGACGCCCGATCCGAGGTTTGGCGCGAAGCTGCCCGTCATGGTCTACATTCACGGCGGCGGGTACGCCTTCGGCAGCGGAAACGATGCGGTGTGCGATGGGCGACACCTGGCGTCGCGCGGCGTCTTGGTGGTCACGATCAATCATCGCCTCAACGCACTCGGCTATTTGTATCTCGCGCGGCTCGATCCGCGCTTCCCGAACAGTGGAAACGCAGGACAATTGGACCTGATCGTCGCCCTGCAGTGGATCCGAGCCAACATCGCCGCCTTCGGCGGTGACGCGGGCTGCGTCACGGTCTTCGGCGATTCCGGCGGGGGCGGCAAAGTCACCACGTTGATGGCGATGCCTGCAGCGACAGGCCTTTTCCAACGGGCGGCGACCATGAGCGGGCAGCAGGTCACGGCCTCAGGCCCGCTGCACGCCACCCGGCGCGCTAGAGCATATTGCACGAGACTAGAAGTGCCGGTTAGCGATCTGTCGACGCTCGCCCACATGCCTGTCGAGCGACTAATTGAGGCATTGGACATGGATGATCCGATTGCCGGCGGGCCCATTTACATGGGACCGGTGCTTGATCGTGGCCCCTTGCCGCGGCATCCATTCTGGCCCGATGCTCCACCATCTTCGGTGGGTATTCCGCTGCTTAGCGGTAGCGCGCACGACGAGACGCGCAGTTTCAGCGACCCAGAAAGCGCATTTGTACAAACGATGACATGGGCCAATGTCGGTGAACGCACAGCCCCCGAGCTTCCCGTCGACGCTGCGCCCGAATGGATCATTGCCGAGTATCGCAGACACCTTCCTGCCGCGAGCCCGGCCGACGTGTATTTTCTGGCGACCACGGCAGGACGAAGCTGGCGACCCCAACTTGAAGTGGCAGAAGCGCGCGTACGGGCGAGCGCGCCGACCTGGCTCTATCAGATTGACTTCGCCTCCCGAGCGGACCCGAGACGGGGCGCATTCCACTGCATCGACGTTCCGCTCCTGTTCGGGACGTTGAGTGCGCGCTCAGCTGGCACCGGCGACGACAATGTCACTCGGGGGGTGTCGCGAGCAGTTCAGGATATCTTCGTTTCGTTTGCTCGCGCTGGCGATCCCGGCTGGCCGCAGTACGAATTGCCGGGCAGAGCCACGATGATCGTAGACGAGAGTAATTCGTTAGAACATGATCCGCGCGGATGGCAGAGGCGGCTTTTTTCGTCCTATCCCTACCTCCAGCCTGGCAGCTGATGTCGTCAGCTATGCAATAATAAACGCTTTTGTTGTTCTCTGCGGAATTCGTCTGCGTCGCCGTTTATCGATGAATGAGATGCTGGAACATCCGGCACGAACAATCTTCCGCAATTGGGATGAACCGCTGGACTTAGCCTCGCACTGGAGCGACACGCTGCTCGACCCGTACCGCCTTTAAAGGAGTGCGGCACCCGGGCGACAGCGATCGCCGGGGCTGTGGGTGGTGCAGGCGGCGCTGGTGCCGCGCTGCGTCACGAAGGATCACCCATGACGCTCACCGACACGCAGACGCTCCTGCTGGCGCATGCCGCCCGCAATGAAGCCGGCAGCCTATACCCGCTCCCCTCCACCCTCAGCTCTGCCGCCGGCGCTGCTCGCTCCATCGTCGCGCTGGCCAAGCGCGGCCTCGCCGAAGAGCGTGCAGTTGTAGACGCCGGCCACACCGCCCGCACTGATGGCGACATCCGCTATGGCGTCTTTGCCACCGCAGCCGGGCTGGCGGCGATCGGCGTGTCCAGCGGTGCAGATGAGGATCTCGTCGGAGGGGGGGTGGCACCTCCGCCTCCCGCACCCGCACCGCGCGCAACCAAGACCAACACCGTGCTCTCGCTGCTTCAGCGCGATGACGGTGCCACGCTCGCCGATATCATCGCCGCCACCGGCTGGCTGCCACATACCACGCGCGCTGCGCTGACGGGACTGCGCCACAAAGGTCATCAGATCGAGCGGTTCAAGCATGACGGCGTAACGACCTACCGCATCGCGGGTGCGGCATGATCGAGGTCGCTGACGAGCTCGCCAGGCTGGCGACGCTGTCTCCGGCCGAGTTGCGCGAAACCTGGGTGAAGCTGTGTGGTGATCCCGTGCCAAACGTCAGCCCAAAGCTGCTGCGGCTGGCGCTCGGCTGGGAGGTGCAGGCGCGGCGCCTGGGTGGGCTGTCGCGCGAGACGGTGCGCACGCTCGACCAGCTCGCGCGCGGTGCGACGAAGACGGCACCCGCGAGTGCCGGCATGCGGCTGGTGCGTGAATGGCAGGGACGGCTGCATGTCGTGACCGTTGGTGAGGATCGTATCATCCGCTGGGATGAGCGCGAGTGGAAGAGCCTGTCGGAGGTCGCACGCGCGATTACCGGCACGCGCTGGTCGGGGCCTGCCTTCTTCGGGCTGAAGAAGAAGGTGGCGGCATGAAGACGGTCCGCTGCGCCATCTACACCCGCAAATCGTCGGATGAGGGGCTGGAGCAGAGCTTCAACAGCCTGGATGCGCAGCGCGAGGCATGCGCTGCCTACATCCTGAGCCAGGCTTCAGAGGGCTGGTCCGAGGTCAAGGAGGCATACGATGATGGCGGGATCTCGGGCGGCACGCTGGAGCGCCCTGCGCTGCAGCGGCTGCTCGCGGACGTCGCGGCAGGCCGGATTGAACCGCGCCGGGTTTGCCGGAGGCCGTTGGATGTGAGTCACGCCGCCATAGGGATGATGTCCGCGGCAGCATAGTATTGCTCTTCGGCTTCGGCGGGCGGGATGTTGCCGATAGGCTCGAGCAGCCGGCGATGATTGAACCAGTCCACCCATTCCAGCGTGGCGTACTCGACCGCCTCGAAGCTGCGCCAAGGGCCGCGGTGGTGGATCACCTCGGCCTTGTAGAGGCCGTTGATGGTTTCCGCCAAAGCGTTGTCGTAGCTGTCGCCGACGCTTCCGACCGACGGCTCGATGCCCGCTTCGGCCAGGCGCTCGGTGTACTTGATGGACACGTACTGGCTGCCGCGGTCGGAATGGTGGACGAGGCCGCCACCCCGCATCGGTCGTCGGTCATGTAGCGCCTGCTCGAGCGCATCCAGGACGAAGCCGGCATGTGCGCTCCGGCTGGCGCGCCAGCCAACGATCCGGCGAGCGTAGGTGTCGATGACGAAGGCGACGTAGACAAAGCCCGCCCAAGTCGCGACGTAGGTGAAGTCCGACACCCAGAGCATGTTCGGCGCCGGTGCACGGAACTGCCGGTTGACCCGGTCTAGCGGGCATGGCGCCGTCCGGTCGCTGACGGTGGTGCGGACCGGCTTGCCGCGGATCACGCCGGCCAGACCCATCGCCCGCATCAGGCGGGCAACGGTGCAGCGGGCGACGTCGAACCCTTCGCGCCGCAGCTGCCGCCAGACCTTGCGCACGCCGTAGACGCGAAAGTTCTGCTCGAACGCGCGGCGCACCTCCGGCCCAAGCGCATCGTCACGCTGAGCCCGAGCCGACCTTCTGGTCGGCTCAATCCTGCTCGCTACATGGGCATGGTAGGTGGATGGGGCGATCGGCAGGACCCGGCAGATCGGCTCGACCCCGTACACCTCGCGATGCGCGTCGATGAACGACACCATCACTTCGCTCGGCGGTCGAGCTCCGCCATCGCAAAATACGCCGACGCCTTGCGCAGGATCTCGTTGGCTTGGCGCAGTTCGCGGTTCTCCCGCTCCAGTGCCTTCATTCGGTCGACGACGTCGCTCGGCACCCCGGCGCGCATCCCGCTATCGACCTCGGCCTTCTTTACCCACTCGTGCAGCGTCTGCCCCGCACACCCGATCTTCGCCGCGATCGACACCACCGCGGCCCAACGCGACGCGTGATCCTTCTCATGGTCCAGCACCATCCGCACTGCACGCGCGCGCACCTCAGGAGAAAACTTGTTCGTCGTCTTGCTCGTCATAGCCCCTTCCTCTCAGGAGTTGGGGCCTCCGGCAAACCCGGCGCGGTTCAGATCGACATCATCGTCGTCTACAAGGTCGACCGCCTTACCCGCTCGCTGCTCGACTTCGCCAAACTCGTCGAGGCGTTCGATAAGGCGGGCACCAGCTTCGTCAGCATCACCCAGTCGTTCAACACCACCACCAGCATGGGTCGGCTGACGCTCAACATGCTGCTCTCGTTCGCGCAGTTCGAGCGCGAGGTCACCGCCGAGCGCATCCGCGACAAGATCGCCGCCTCCAAGGCCAGGGGCATGTGGATGGGTGGTGTGCCGCCATTGGGGTATAAACCCAACGGCCGTACGCTCGCGATCGTCGAGGTGGAAGCCGATCTCGTCCGCGAACTATTTGAACGCTACCTCAACGTAGGTGTGGTGCGGCAACTGGCGATCGGCTTGGAGCGCGACGGGATCAGAGTGCCTCGTCGTACCACGACCAGCGGCAAGCCGCTCGGCGGCGGCTGGTTCACGCGAGGTCAGCTGTATCAGATCCTGCGCAACCCGATCTACGCCGGGCAGATCGCGCATCGCGAGCTCCTCTATCCGGGCCAGCATGCCGCGATCATCGATGATGACACCTTTCGGCAGGCACAGGAGCTGCTCGCCAGCCACATCCAGGGCAGCCGCACCCGCGAACGCGCCTCGCAGCCGAGCCCGCTCGCAGGCAAGATCGTCGACGCTTCAGGCGAGCCGTTAATCGCAGTGCATGCGACCAAGGGAAACACGCGCTACCGCTACTACGTCAGCCGCGCGCTTCACCATGGCGAGAGCAACACTGGCCTGCGTGTCCCGGCACGCGAGATCGAGCAACTGGTCGCAGGCGAACTGGTGCGGCTACTTGCCGACCCGCTGGCGCTGGCTGCCACCGCGTGGCTCGACATCACGCCGGATCGGCTGGTCGCGCTTGGCGAGCGCTGTGCGGCCCTCACCCTCGCGCTGCAACGTCGCCAGGGTGGTGAGCTCATCCGGCTCGTTGAGAAGGTGGTCATCCGGGATAACGGTGTCGATGTGCTTTGCTCCGCCACTGGCATTGCAGCCGCCCTGGACACCCAACTGCCGGACGACGCGCCAGCGACGATCACGCTCTCCTCTACCGCGCGTATCACGCGATCCGGGCACACCGTTCGGCTCGTCCACAATGATGGCAGCACCGCCCTGCCCGCCCCAGACGCTTGTCTGATCCGACTGATCGTGCAGGCGCGGCGCTGGTGGGACACTTTGAGAAGCGGCGGTATCGGCGTCACCGAACTTGCACGGCAGGAAGGTGTGACGCGATCCTACCTGTGCCGGATCGTACGGCTTGCCTTCCTCTCGCCTGCGGTCGTTGAGGCAATCCTCGCCGGGCGGCAGCATGCCGGGCTCAGCGTCGCCGCGCTGATGCCCGCAGATGCCATTGCCGTTTCGTGGGAAGAGCAGACGAAGACGATGTTGCCGAGTGAGCGAACCAGCCGCTCCGTCAGCTCAAAGTGAGATACCCCGCCGCGCCATCTCGGTCCTCGCGATCGAACCCAGCGGCGTATCGGATCCGCGAGCGAATATGTCGGCGAGATCAAGCAGATCCTCGTCGTCCAGTGCGACGACGGAGGCCGTTATCCCGGCCAAAGCCATCGCAGATTCTGCGTTGCGGACAGCAATCCGCTTCGCCTTGAGTTTGAGCATGGAGGTCCTGCTACCGTTCGGTCGTACGAGCGTTTTCGTCAGATGCCACGCAAGCTCAAGGTCTTTCGAACGTCAATTGGTTTCCACGATGCCTATGTTGCAGCACCCAGCCAGAAGGCTGCTCTCACAGCGTGGGGAGCGACAGCAAACCTCTTCACTCGCGGCATGGCGGAAGAGGTGCTGGACCCCAAACTCATGGAGGAGCCGCTGTCCCGCCCCGGCGAGGTCATTCGTAAAGCTCGCGGCACCATGGCTGACCATCTCGCCGCGTTACCGGAGGCGCCAATAAAACCAGCCAAATTGCGTAGCAAGAATGCCGATCGTCGCACAGCGACACCTGCCGCAAAGAACAAGCGCAGGCCCGTTCCTCCGCCCAGCCGGAAGAAGCTTGATGCCGCCGTGGAGGCAGTGAGAGTGGCCGAACTCGCCTATGCGGAGCAGAGACGCGAACTGGAAGAGCGCGAAGCCGAAGTTCGCCGGGTCCGCCGTGCGCTTGAAGGCGAGCACGCGGGAAGAATGAAGGAACTCGAGGAGAGACGCGCCTCCGCGGAGGCGGACTACAGAAGCGCCATTGAGCAATGGAAGCAGACGTAAACCTGCGCTCTCCCCCAGAACCGAGTATCATCTACTTTTCTACGTGCGGGACAACATCGATCACTCAGTGGCATGGGGCTGCTGATGGGCCAGCCCCGACGTGGGCCTTGAATACACCGGCAGCAGGGCCATCTTCCATCGATCGTCAACAACGGAAAGGAGGTGGTCAGATGTCTCATTGTCATACGCCGGCATCGGCAACAGGTGAGCGCATGATCGCTTCTGCGGGTCGGATTCTTGCCTGAACAATCGCCGGCTCCGGCCGACAATGGAAGGGCCGTCCCTCCGGGGCGGCCCTTCGCTTTTCTTGTGCGTAGATCGACGGCCTGATCGCGAGGCAGAGCCCCCGCATTCACATGTCCGCTGCGGTTGGGCGTACGATCACCTCGTTGATGTCGACACCCTCTGGCTGCTCGATGGCGTAGCGAACGGCGCGTGCGATCGCGTCCGGTGTCAGCGACTTCTTCCGCCATCCAGTCAGTGCCGCAGCGACCTCCGGATCGGTGATGTCATGACCCAACTCGGTCGCGACGACGCCCGGCGAGATCAAAGTTGAGCGGACCTGGTCATGCTCCTGCCGCAGCCCCTCGGTAATGGCGCGCACGGCATGCTTGGTGGCGCAATAAACCGCGGCGGTCGGCATCACCATGTGCGCAGCGACCGAGGCGACATTGACGACATGGCCGCTCCGCTGCGCCACGAACCGCGGCAGGACCGCGGCGATGCCATTGAGGACGCCGTGGATGTTGACGTCGACCATCCGCTTCCACTCGTCGCGCTTGAGCGCAGCGAGCGGCGATAGCGGCATCACGCCCGCATTGTTCACCAATACGTCGACACGCCCGAAGCGGGCCGCGGCGGCCTCGACGAACGCGTCGAAATGGGCGCCGTCGGTAACGTCGAGCTCGCACCAGGAGACGGCATCGCCCAACTCCTCGGCCAGTGCCTTCAGGCGCTCTGCGCGACGCGCGCCGATGAATAGCCGCGCGCGGGTCGCAGCCAGTTCGCGCGTAGTAGCTTCGCCGATCCCGCTCGACGCGCCGGTGATGAGGACGACCTTGTCGATATATCCTGCCATGATGCAGTCCTTCCGTTGCAGTGACCGGGCGCAGATGGTCCATCGCCCGTCTCAGGCGGTAGACCGATCGCCCTGATGGCTTGCACGATCCTCCAGGATCCGGGCCTGAGCCTTGCTCCCGACGGGCGAGTGGGGAAGAGTTATCGGCATGGATCGGATCGCCGAACTCGCCGCCGTCATCGATCGGCACGTCGTCAACACAGGTATTTGCACCACGGCGATGTCGCGTGTGTCGCTGATCCGGGCCGACGCGCCGAGCACCCCGACGCCTGCCGTCTACGAAGCCTCGCTTTGCCTGATCGCCCAAGGTTCGAAGCGCGTGTCGATCGGGGAGCACAGCCTTGTCTACGATGCGGCGCATTACCTCCTCGTCTCGGTCGACTTGCCGCTCGTCGGTCATGTGCTCGAGGCAAGTCCCGAGCGACCCTATCTCTGCTGCAAGATCGATCTCGATACCGCGATGCTGGCCGATCTGATGGCAAGCGAGGGCGGCGGGGCAGCTCGTACCGATCTGCCGGTGCTCGGAGTCTACCCCGGCGATCCCGACCTGATTGATGCGGCATGCCGACTAGTTGGGCTGCTCGACCGACCCGATACGATCCGCCCGCTGGCGCCGCTGATAGAGCGCGAAATTCTTTACCGTCTGCTCACCGGTCCGCACGGACCCATGCTTCGCCACGTCGCGACCGCTGGCAGCCATCTTAATCAGGTCAGCCGCGCGATCGCCGCCATCCGCCGCCAGTTCGATGCGCCGATCCGCATCCACGACGTCGCAGCCGAGGCCGGCATGAGCCCCTCCTCGCTCCACGCACATTTCAAGGCGATCACCCGTATGACGCCGCTGGAGTATCAGAAACAGCTGCGGTTGCAGGAGGCCAGACGCCTGATGCTGGCAGGCGGCGCCACGGCGAGCACGGCAGGATTCGCCGTCGGCTATGAGAGCCCATCGCAATTTAGCCGCGAATACAGGCGACTGTTCGGTGCGCCTCCCCGTGCCGACATCGAACGGCTCCAGGCCGCACCAACAGCGACCATGGCGCTGTGACTATGGCTTGGATCTCGACCGGTACTACGAGACACTGTGATCAGCTGATGGTGGCAAAGAGGACCCAGACCCGGACATTCAACGATTTAAGGCCGCTTCCCGAGAGCGGTCGTTCGTTGAAATCGACTCTGGTGATCGCGCTTTGACGTAGTGCCTAGATCGCCGGCGCACCGGTGAGATACGGGTCCACCGGCACGTTTCCGAGAACCGGCGTTGGCGCTGCTCGGATCGCTGACGCAGCGAGCCATGCGTCGCCGCCCTCTCTCTTTCGCGTGGAACCGTCGCTGCGGGTGGCCACACGCCCGTAGATTCGTCTTTCTCGATCGGACGGCGATCCGGCGAACATGGCGGCGATGTTGCCGTAGGTGCTGGGATCACGACCGTCGAGGCTGAGCCGATCGTTGAGGTAGCAGGCGGTGGCCCATGCGGCCTCTGGGCTGCCCGTCATCGCGATGATCCGCTTGCCCCAGTACATGCGGAGGTTGTTGTGCATCCAGCCATCGATGAGGAACTGCCGCTGACACGCATTCCATGTCTCATCGCTCGTCTCGCCCGCCAACATCGCAGTGAGCGTCTCCATCTCCGGGCGAGGATCGACGGCGTGGTCGGCGAGCGTGCGGCGGGCCCAGTCAGCGACGCGATCGTATCGCTCCGGCGCCGCCAGCTGCCTGGCCTGATAGTGGAACCATTCTCGCCAGCCGAGCAGCTCGTCTGCGAACTTGCGCTTATGCTGTCCGCCTGCCGAGGCGGTGTTCACGGCCGCCATGATCTCGCGTGGGCCGAGTACGCCGAAGTGCAGGTATGGCGAGAGGCCGCTGGCGCCCTCGCTCCGTGTGGCATCGTTCCGGGATGCGGCGTAGACAGGCAGGACCTCGGTCACCAATCGGGCGAGACGCTCGCTCGCTGCGACGCGGCCTGGCGGATGCATTTCGCTGACCGGTAGGGAATGGTCGATGTCGAGACTAGCGACCAGATCGTCGAGATTGATCTTCTCGAGCAGGTCGGGCGTGAACGGCAGGTCACCCGTGTAAGGCCCCACGTCGGATGTCTCGTCGTTCCACGTCGACCAGGCATTGCGCTCCGGCTCGTGCCGCCGCAGGAAACCGGATCGGCCGCGAACATCGTCGCCGATCAACACCGGCGGCACCAGGCAGGCGGCGTTGACGGCGAATACCGCCACCTTAGCCCGCGCGGCGACGCGCTCCGCTTGCCATCGCGCGACAAAGGTCGGGTGATCTTCCAGCACCACCGCCGCAGCTTCTTCGGCGAGGCGATGGACCAACCCCTTTTCTCGTCGTTCGGCGCGGTCGACGTGCTGCACGCACGCGAGCCCTCGCTCGCAACAACCGGCGGCGAGATCGACACTCGCACCCAGGATGAACCGGTGCAGCCGATCAGACGCGTAAGGGTAATCCTCCCGCACGCCGTGATAGACCAGGACGGGTAGGCCTAGCGCATTTCCCAGACGGACTGCTGCGTCCACGACTGGATTGTCTCGGGCACGCAGTGCCTGCTGCAGCCAGCAGAGGACGTAGCGGCCATCTTGAACCACACGTCTATCGGCGAGCAAGCGCACTCGCGGCGCCTCGTTCCACGTTTCGGTGAGGACCTTGGCGGTCACTAAACGTTCTCCTTGCTTCAGCGTCAACGCCGCAGAAGCGAAAGCCGCTCACCTTAGCCGTGCTGAGACCCAAAACCCGCCATTCCGCGACTAATACTTGCTCGCCGACTTCCGCCGTTCATCCAGCTGGAGAGCAGGCCAATTGCCGCCCCCCCCCCCCCGCGCTTGATTTTTCACTCTTCGGAGTACGCCGCTACCCGACGCATTGTCAGGGCCCGCTGAAGCGCCCTAGCTGTGAATGAAATCGAGAAACGCGCGCAGCGGCGGGGGCACAAGGCGGCGGCCAGAATAGTAGAGGAACGGGCCCGAGAAGGACTGCCACCATTCCGGCAGCACCGCTTCAAGTGCGCTGCGGTCGAGCGCCGGCCGAAGCCAGTCCTCGAATAGCGAGACTATCCCACCTCCCGCGACCGCGACATCAACCAGCAAATCCGCCGCGCCAGCCACGCTGGCGATCAGCGGCCCCTGTGGTTCGATCCGCACGATCTCGCCCGAGCGCTCAAACTCCCATGGGCTGGTCAGCGCCCCGCTTGTAAACCGGCCACGCAAACAGGCATGATGCAGTAGGTCGCGCGGATGGCCGGGCCGCCCATGTGCGTCGAGATAGGCCGGAGACGCCGCCGTCGCGAAACGCTGGAAACGTGGGCCGATCGGCACCGCGATCATGTCCTGCTCCAACCGTTCGTCATAGCGGATGCCAGCGTCGCAACCCGATGCCACCATGTCGACGAATCCGTCCTCGGCGACGATCTCGACCTGGATGTCGGGATAGGCGGCGAGGAAGCCGGGCAGGATCGCCGGCATCACCAACCGCGCCGCACTGACCGGCACGTTGAGCCTGAGCGTACCTGCCGGCCGGTCTCGGAACAGGTTGACGACATCGAGCGCCGACTCGACCTCGCCCAGCGCCGGCGCCAGTCGCTCGAGGAGCCGCGTCCCGACCTCGGTCGGCACGACGCTGCGCGTGGTGCGATGGAGCAGTCGGACGCCCAGCCGCGCCTCCAGTCGGCGTACTGCCTCGCTGAGCGTCGACGCGCTCGAACCGGCGACCCGCGCCGCATCGCGGAATCCGCGCGCTTGCGCGACCGCCAGGAAGGCGTTGAGATCGGCAAGGTCAGCCTTCATCGTTCGGTTTTCCGGACAGCCCGTACGGATCACTCCGGCTTATCGCGATGATCCGCAAGCCGTATCCCGCAGCCAGCACAGGAGAATGACGATGACGATCGACCAGGCAGGCACCTTTTCCTTCGCCGGACGCGCGGTGAAGCGGCTCGGCTATGGCGCGATGCAACTCGCCGGCCCCGGCGTGTTCGGCCCGCCGCGCGACCATGATGCGGCGCTCGCCGTCCTGCGCGCTGCCGTCGAGGCCGGGGTCGACCATATCGACACCAGCGACTTCTACGGCCCGCACGTCACCAACCGGCTGATCCATGAAGCGCTGGCCCCCTACCCCGACGACCTGCTGATCGTGACCAAGATCGGTGCGCGGCGTGGCGATGATGCATCCTGGCTGCCCGCGTTCGAGCCGGACGAACTGGTTCACGCGGTCGAGGACAATCTGACGAACCTCGGGCTGGAGATGCTCGACGTCGTCAACCTGCGCCTGATGTTCGATGTCCACGGCCCCGCCGAGGGATCGCTCGCCGCGCCGCTCAAGGCTGTGGCGGATCTCCAACGCCAGGGGCTGGTGCGCCATATCGGCCTCAGCAACGTGACGCCGACACAGTTCGAGGAAGCCCGTGACATCGCCGAGATCGCCTGCGTCCAGAACCAGTACAACCTCGCCCACCGCGACGACGATGCCTTCATCGACGGGCTGGCGGCGGAGGGCATCGCCTATGTCCCGTTCTTCCCGCTCGGCGGGTTCAGCCCGCTCCAGTCGGCGGCGCTCTCCGACGTGGCGGCACGGCTGGAGGCGACACCGATGCAAGTGGCGCTGGCCTGGCTGCTCCAGCGCTCGCCCAACATCCTGTTGATCCCCGGCACCTCGTCGGTCGCGCACCTCCACGAAAACGTCGCCGCAGCCTCGCTGACGCTGCCCGAGGACGCGGTGACCGAACTCGACGCGATCAGCCTATAATCAGGCCGGCCGATTGGCGAGCACTGCGTCGAGCAGACCGGGAAACCGCTGGTCGAATTCGGCGCGGCGCAGCGTGTTGATCATCTCGCGCCCGGCCTGCGTGGTTTCAATCAGTCCCGCCGCGCGCAGCAGCTTGAGATGGTTGGACAACGTGCTTTTCGGGATGGACTCGCACGGCGCGGCGTCGGTGCAGCTCAAACGCTCAGTAGCGGCGAGCCGCGCCACCATGCCTAGCCGATTGGGATCGGCCAACGCGTGGAGCGCCAGATCGAGCGGCACGTCCTCCAGCCGGGGATGGGTGAAGCGAGGCATGCGACAAATATAGGGCACGATGGCAGATTTGATAGTTCGGGATTATTGAACTGTTGAAGCATTATCCCATTTCCTGCCTGCCGACAGCACACGACGCCGTGATCGCGGGCCAGCATTTTTGGAGAGTACATATGTCGTTTCAGGGCAAGAGCGCGCTCGTCACCGGCGGATCGCGCGGCATCGGCTCGCCCATCGCCAAGCGGCTGGCGGCCGATGGCGCCACCGTGGTGATCACCTATGCCGGCAACAAGGCGGCGGCCGACGCCACCGTGGCGGCGATTGAAAGTGCGGGCGGCACCGCCTTCGCCTTCCAGGCCGATGCCGCCGACCCGGCCTCGCAGCGGGCGGGCGTCGAACAGGCCGCCGCCGCCCTGGGTGGCATCGACATACTCGTGCACAATGCCGGTGTGGCCGAGTTTGCCGCCGTGACCGAAGACACCGACGAGACGTACGACCGTCAATTCGGCGTCAACGTGAAGGGCCTGCACGTCGGGATCCGCGCCGCCCTGCCGCATCTTCGCGATGGCGGGCGGATCATCCTGATCGGCAGCATCTCGGGCGAAATGGCCTTCCCTGCGACCACCGTCTACAGTGCATCCAAGGCAGCAGTGGCGGCACTGGCGCGCGGCTGGGCCAAGGACCTCGCGTCGCGCAACATACTGGTTAACACCGTACAGCCGGGGCCGATCGATACCGATATGAACCCTGCCGACAGCGAATTCGCCGGGCAGGTGCTGCAAGCGATCCCGCTCGGCCGCTACGGCAAGGTCGAGGAGATTGCCGGCGCGGTCGCGTTCCTCGCTGGCCCCGATGCGAGCTACATCACCGGCACCACGCTCAACATCGATGGTGGCGCGACCGCGTGAGTTATGGCCATCGTTCTTCCAGCTTAACCGGAGGGGCGATGGCGTTCGCCGCCTGTGGTAAGGAGGACCCACATTCAGACGCTCGCGCCCCGCCCCCCGCTTCCCAAATTCCGCCGTTTGTTCATCTGCTTGAGAAGGATCACATGCGGAAGCGGATCGTCCCCCCGGATGGTACGCGGGTCGCTAGGGGTGCCGACGATGAGGCCCGAATTGCCCGCCTGGATCGTCAGGTTCTGGATGTAATCGGCGTCGAGCAGGTTGCGTGCCCAGACGATCAGCTCTAGCCCATCGGCGAAGCGGTAGCCGAGGTTAGCATTGGTCAGGTTATAGCCGCGGACATAGGTGAAGCGCGACAGGCTGGGGTCACCGTTGAAGCCGCTGCGTGAAGCGATCTCGACGTGGACGAAGACCTCCCCGTCACCCACGGGCCGCTGATAATCCAGCCCTGCGGTGATCGCGAAGCGCGGCAACGAGGCGAGGCGGCGGCCGGTCAGGCTGCACCGTGTCGTGGCGGCGGTCTGCACCTCCAGCGGGCAAGGGCCGGCGGGATAGTTGGTGTATTCGCCATCGGAATAGGCGAAGCTGAGAGAAGGCCGCTCCGCGGCGTCTTGTTCGAGTGAGGTATGGGCCATGGACTTCGTTCATGACCAACTCGCGACAGGGCCGAAGCTGCGAATCCTGACGGTGGTCGACACCTTCAGCCGGTTCTCGCCGACCATCGTGCCGCGATTCAGCTTTCGCGCACCGGATGTCGTAGACGTGCTCGAACAGGTGTGCGCCGAGGTGGGTTATCCGGCATCGATCCGCGTCGACCAGGGCAGTGAGTTCATCTCGAAGGCGCTTGACCGGTGGGCGTATGAGAACGGCGTCACGCTTGATTTCTCGCGGCCGGGCAAGCCGACCGACAGCGCCTTCGTCGAGAGCTTTGATGGTCGGCTCGCGACGAGTGCCTGAACAGCCACTGGTTCCTGTCGCTGGCGGATGCTCGCGCCAAGATCGAGGCCTGGCGGCGGGACTATACGAGAGCCGTCCTCACACGGCGCTTGGCTGGCTGACGCCAGCCGAATATGCTGCATCCGCCGGGGTTAACCCCGGCGGATGCAGGCCGGAAGCTCGCATCATCCCCGGATGAGAAACCGGGGGACCGTCACAACACCGGTCGGTCTCTGGTCGCAGCTGGATGATAGATTGGGGTCACGTCATATAGCGCCCGGCGATGCTGTCGAGGTCGAGATGCGGATTGCTCACAACGGCGAAAAATACAGGATCAGCGATATGCCAGACGAATGATGCGCCAGGTCATGCCGGCGCGTCGTCTGAACGAAAAGCGTCCTCGATAATAGGCAGGTAACGCTCGACCTGCTCCCTGTCGCTTTCCTGCTCATCGGCGGAAAGATCGGCATAGTCGGTTGCGATCTGCTTTTCCCAGCGCGCAACAAGGTCGGCGGGGATCAGCAGCGATCCATCGTCCTGCCTAGCTGCCTTACCGTGCATGTAACGCTGCCAGTGCGACCACCGCTCATGCTCGATTGCGGCGAGGCGATCGACCAAGGTTTTACGAGTATTTGCGTCGAAGGGCTTGGTCATTTTAGATCAGCCCGCTTTCAACGAGACTCCGATAATGCTGTCCCAACACGGTCAGCTCGCACGCTTTGCTGCCCATCGCGGCGTGCCACATATGCGGGGCATCGACGGGGCGGACGAGGTTTACCTTAACGTAGCGCTGGAGGACCGCGAAGACGGCGGTCTTCTCCGGGTCAGGCGGCGGAAGGGACGCATCCTTCTTCTGCTCCTCCGAACGCTCGGGCTCGAACGCCGGATCTAGGGGGAGTTGGTAGGTTGCGGTCGGGAAGTGCTTGGCGATCGCCTGAAGATCAATCAGCGCGATCGGTGGCGCCGCCTTGCGCAGCGATACGAAGGTCTTGACGTTCGTCTTGAACACCGGACGCTGCTTCCACGGCCCAAGAGACTGATCGATATGCGCGTAAACGCTGCCGGGGGTAACATCACCCAGCAGATTGGCAGCCGCACCACCGAGCGCATCGACGAACAGGCTAGTGAACACGCCGGCCCCGCCACCTTCGACCTCCATCGCGTATTGCTCAGCGGTCGAGGCGGTCAGAATCGTCATCCCGTCGCGGATCTCGGCGGCTGGATGGGTGGGGCGCTCCCCGGCCGCGCCGCTATGGCAGCTATCGAGGATGATGATCTTGTTCTTCGCGGCGGACTTTGCAGCGAGCGTCATGATATCTGAAAGCGGAACGCCGTCGTCGCCGCTGCGGCTATCGCTGGTGCAGAGATAGCCGCCGGTGTCCTCGATGAAGCCGTGCCCGGCGAAATAGAACAGGGCAATGTCTGCATCGTCGGCGTAAAGCTCGCGCACGGCTGCCTTGAGCTCGTCCCGATCGACCGGATCGCTTGGGCCGGTTCCGGTCATGAGCTTGGGTGTTGCGAAGTTGACGGTGCCATCGGCGTGGCGTTCCAACATGGCCTTCACAGAATGCGCATCGTTGACGCATCCGCTGAGGTTGCTGATGTTCTCGTAATGGTCGATGCCGACGATTAGAGCCTTGCGCACCGTCGCCTCCAGCTCAGAGTGAATCGATGAAGCTGGTGATATTGGCGTCGCTCCATGCGACCGTCGCCACGCCATCTATCGACGAACGATCATCCTTGTAGGCGTAGATGCCGCGGATCGGCTTCTTCTCTTCCTTGGCGCAGGAAATTTCCCACTTCTGGCCGGTGGACGCCGCCGAGTTCTTGCTGACCAACACGATCACGCCATCGGATCGCTTGATTCGGGTACGGACGCGATCCTTCCAGTCCTTATCGTAGGGCTCCTTCACCGACATATCTATAAACTCGAAGGGCTGCCGGGGATGAAGCGACTGACCCTTAAGGAAGTCACGCTGGCGTTCGTCCTCAATGGCAAACGCGATGAAGAGCAATTTTTTGTCGGCCATATCAAATATCCTCCGTTATGGTTTCAGTTATCCGATGTATCTGCGCTCGCCAGACGCCGCAAAACATGAGCTGCAAGCTCTGGATCAAGCACACGCTCAGAACGAAGCAGCTCGCGACAGCTTTGTAGCGCTTGCGCACACGGCCTTGTTCGCAGCCTCTGTCTCATTTGTAGGAAGCGCGGTGCCACTTTCCAAGGCGATTTGGACCAGCGCGTTGATCGCTGGATGGACCCTCGACGTCGCAGGGCTGCTCGCTCTTACGATCAGTTTCGCACGGAAGCGCCCCGGGTTTTGCGGAGGATTCAACTTGTGAGTAGGAGCAACCGGAAAGAGCGAGACGACGAACAAATTCTCCCCTGAAGTGCGTGCGCGTGCGGTTCGGGTGGTTGGCGAGTACCGAGCGGACCATTCTTCGGAGTGGGAAGCGATTACCTCGAGCCGAGCTCATCCTTGAAAGAACCGGTCCCGCCGAGGCGCTCCTCGACGGGCAAAGAAAGCGCAAGGAGCATCAGTCCGGCAGCAGTTGAGCATCGGTCCGGAGGGCTGGACAGAGACTCTTCTCATTCAGGCTGCGTTAGGCCTTGTCGCCTTCTCCAGCAGCTTGAGCATGGTCGCCGCCAGCTCCTCCCGACTCCCGCAGGGCTGCTTGATCAGGCCGCGCGCCGCCCGGGGGACGATCCTGGTCTCGTCGAGGGTGAGCAGCCACACGTCGATGCGCCTCTCGCCGAGCAGCTCGAGCGCCAGAGTCATCTCGTCGTGGCACCACGGACTGCAGGCGTATTCCGCCGACCACAGCGCCACAAACACGTCGGATGAGCGGATTGCATTCTCGATCTCGTCGTGCAGCTCGGCGCTTGGATCGAACGCCTGGTCATCGCGGAACACCGTCCTGCCCCGGCGCCTGAGGAGTGTCTCGACCAGATCCGCCTCCGCTTGGCGGTGGCGCGAGTAGCTGATGAAGAAGCTGGTTGGTTCTTCGTCGCTGCGACGCATGCGTCCGCCGACCATCTGATCGATAGCCTTACTGAGGTGTTCGATCGGATCGGGGAAGCGCAGCCAGGACCTTAGCTCTCCTAGCTGGTCGTCGAGTTCGTGCCGAAGCCGGTCCAGGCTTTGCGCTGCCGCCCCGCCCAGATGTCCGAGCGGCAGCACCGGGCGCCGCCGCGCCTCGGCGAGGCGGAGCAGCATGCTCGCGGAGCCGGACAGGCGCCCTCCTGCCGCGACGACCAGATCCGCGGCGTCTAGAGCAGAGAGCTGCGCCAGCAGCCATGAATACGTCTGCTCGCGGGGCCCGCCGTCCGGGTCGGCGGGATGCTGGACCTCGCGCATCTTTACGCCGAGCTCACGTGCTAGCGCTCCGATAGCGGCCTGATTCTCCCGTGTCTCGGGATAGTGCATCTCGATCTCGCAACTGAGCCCCGATGCCGCAATTCCTTCAAGCGCGTCGTGGTCGATTGAGCCGGGATACGGGCTGCAGAGAGCAACGCCATGGCCGGTGCGCGCGAGGATACCACCCAGCGCTCGCATGGACGCACGCGCCGCTTCTACCTCCTGGGTCGGTATACCTTCGTGAACGCCGCCGAGTAGGAAGATCTTCATCACCGCTGAATAGCGGATCGCGAGCGCCGGATCACGCGTTGTGTGCGGCTACGCCGAGCGACGTTAGGGAAGCGTGGCGATATTGCGTCCGACGTAGATCAGACCTGAGTGACGCCCACCATCATGATCGCGAGCAGGATCGACGCCTCAAGTGTGAGCAGCGTCACACGCCGCCTCACGCATGGGCCTCTGGACGAACTGCCGCACAATAAAAGGCGGGATGTGGCGGCCATGACTCATCTGGCCGCGGCACTATTCCTACATCCCAATCACGTGGTTTGCGGAGCAGAAGGCCGAAAAGGCGCGCGGACATCCCGGCTAACGTGAGTAGTGGTTCTCAGCTAAGGAACAAGAGGGGCCGTACTTCGCCGAAATCTCCAAGCTTGATCACGACCACGACCGGGCATTCGCGTTCTGCGCCACCACTTCCATTTTAGCCTATGTCCGTCGCGTGGGCCAGTTCCGCTTGGTCGAGCCTCAGGGGGCCTTTGCGAGCCCTTGACCATAGTCGACCTCGAAGTCCGGGCCTTCGAGCCCTTCGTGGGTCGCCGAGCGGATCAGCGCTGCCTTCACGTTGAGCGGCGTGGCGCGTCGGCCGTCCTTCTCGATCGACTGCCACCACAGCGCCGCGAGGCCAGCCACGTGCGGGCAGGCCATGCTCGTCCCGCTGATGGTGTTGAGGCCGCCACCCGGCCAAGCTGACGTGACGTCAACACCCGGACCGCTTACGAGTGCCATGGTGTTCGAGAAGCCCGCCACCTTCAGGCCGCTCCCGGATCGGCCGACCGCGGCGACGGGAATAACGTCGCTGGCGGCGGCCGGGAGGGAGGCCGCGATCCGCCAAGCGGGGTTTTGATCTCGCTTGCTTTCATTGCCTGCGGCCGCGATGACGAGGGCACCCTCTCCGAACGGCCCGAGTGCGCCGTTGGTCGCCATGATCGCGTCGAACATGCGCAAGTTGCCGCGGTAGGCCTCCAGCGCGTTCGAGGTTGCGAGCTCGGCCGGCCACCCCGCCTTGACCTGCTCAGCCACCATGCCGGGGAAGTCGAAGCCGAGCGACATCGAGATCACGTTGGCGCCGCCCATCATGGCCCACTGCATCGCCTCGAATATCATGCTGGAGTCGCCGCCGCCGTCGTCGCCCAGCACCTTGCCGACCAAAAGCTTGCTTACGCCCCGCGCGACGCCGATGCGCTGTCCGACATCTCGTCCGAGGATCGTTCCCGCGCAGTGGGTACCGTGGCCGTTGCGGTCGCCGTCGCCGGTCCCGCTGAAGTCGCGTTCGAGGATATCGACGTCGGCGAAAGCCGGGTGGGCGGAGTCGATCCCGGTGTCCAGGACGGCCACCTTGACCCTGCGGCCGTCGAACTTCGAGGTGGCGGCGCCGGTCGCCTGCAGGCTCCAGTCGCTGGTGCCCGCGCCCGCGTCCGCGGCCAACGGCTCGATTAGGCGTGTGCGCATCGCCGGGACGATCAGCTCGACCTCCGGTTCGGCGGCGATCGACGCCGCCTCGGCGTCGGTGAGCGACTGCTCGCGCACGACTGGCGGTGCCGCGCCGAAGGCTTGGAGGTCGCGGGTGCCGAATGATTCGATGGCGCCGCGGGTGCGGCTCAGTATAACGAACTTCCTAGGCATCTTTGGCCCCCTTTCGCCCCTGCCTGCCCGTTACGCCCGCGCGACTTGATCGCCCGGAGCATGTCCTCATGCTAGAACGACATCCCCCGGGCCGCAACGCGGGCGACTAGTCCGCCGCAGCCGTCTTCTCGGGCGGTTCCTGCCGGTTCACCAGATCCGAGAGGGCCAGCCGGATGCGCCGGTGCGCGGGCGATATGTCGAATTCCTCATTCGCCGTCGCGAAGAGGGATCCGAGCATCTGGCCCGCCGCTTCGTCGTTGACCAGGACGTCGATCAGCATCTCGCCCTGCACGAGGTCGGTCGCGTCGAGCAGGATCTCAACCAGACTGCGCTCGCCCTCGACCGCAGCGATCCGCCAGGCGTAGCGCGGCATCGGTGTGGTGAGCAGCTCGACGCGGCGGCCTTCCGATAGCGGCCCGGCCGCGATGGCCGCCCGCAGGTCCTTCAGCGGGGAGAGGGCGATGTCCCACTCGAACGGTCGCCCGCCCAGCCGTTCGTAGTCCTTCACCGTCTTGCGGGCGCTGTCCGCCAGGCCGGCGATCGCGATCGCGAGCTCGAGGATGGCGCTGAAGGGTATGCGGATCTTGTGGTTGAGCGGGACCACCAGCGTGTGGCTGCGGGCCCTGAGCGGCGTCGTCGATCCGCCGTTCGGCCAGACGATCTCCAGCATGCCCTTCGGCTTCAGGTCCATCGCCGCGAACGGGCCGACATGGTCGTCGTGCACGAATAGCCGGTCGATTCGGCTCGCCCGGAAGCGCAGGCCGGTCGCGCCGTAGTCCTGTGCCTCCCCGCCGCCGATCCGGTATCCCGTCAGGGCGACGGCGTGGTTGGCGATCCGGTCGAGCTCGCCGTCGAACGTCTCGGTGACGCGCACCAGCAGCATGCAGGGGATGCCCGCGCTGAGGTAGGCCGCCGTGGCCAGCAGGAGCTTCATCCGGCTGCGGGCGATCTCGTCCTCGGCTTGCCGGCGGCGGCGCTCCGCGTCCGCCTGGGCCGCGGCAGCCGCTGCCGCCGCCGTCCCGCCTCCGCCCTCGAAGTGCAGCGCGGTCTCCTCGGCGTGCACCTCCAGCGGCAGGAGGTGGGGCTCGAGCCCGACGAAGCGCAGCGCGTCGGCGATCTGCCGGATCGTCAGGCCGGCGATCGCCGGGAGCATCCGCTCGTCGTATCCGCCCGTGGCCGCTGCGGTGCCAGTGATCTGCACGGGCGAGGGGATCGCGTGCTGGAAGAGGCGACCGGTCTTCTGCAGGACCGACCAGAGCGCGCTGGTGGCGCACGCGGCGACGTCGCGGTCCTGCTCCTGGAAGGCCACCGTCTCGACGTCCAGTTCGATGCCGAAGAGGTTCACGTGCTGCGTGTAGAGCGTCGGGTAGACGCGCTTGACGCCCGGCTTCTGGTTGAAGGTCCGCAGGCAGGTGCGGCCGATGATCGTGTCGGGCAGCGGCCGGACGACCACGAAGCCGCGGTAGTCCAGGTTCAACGCCTTCGCCGCCACCGGGTCGAGCATCGCGGCGTGCAGGCGCGGCTCGTCCACCTCGCCCGCGAAGAAGTGCAGCCGGGTGCAGAGCCTCTCGTATGCATGGAAGCTGCGGACGTGGTAGGCGGCGAAGTCCTCTAGGAAGTCCTTGTCGACGTACCGCGGCTCGACGACGATGCGGGTCGTCTCGAGGCGGGAAAGGTATCGCAGCAGGAACTCGACCTGGCGCTTGTCGGCGACGAACGGGTTGCCGCCCTCCTCGCTCAGGTTGTGACTCGCCGCTACGAGAAGCGCCTTCAGCGTCGTCTCGTCAAAGTCCCTAACGGTGATCATGCGCGGCGGTGCCCCCACCTGCGCCGCGGCGGGGTCGGTCAGAAGGTGACGGCCTCGGCCATCTTCTCGGGCTTGACCTCGAGCGACTGGCGGACGAGGCGCGCCTCGCGCAGGGCGGGCTGCATGGCCGCCGTCAGCTTCTGACGGTTGCCCTTCTTCGCGACCCACACGTCGAACGCCTTGCCGAACGCCTTGGCGTCGAACTCGGGTGGAGGTGCGGAAGTCTTCTTCGTCATGTCTCTCGGTCCTCGGCGCCCCCGCGAGGGGAATCGGCCTGGTGTCGCCCGGGGGCGTTTTCGGCCATATGTATTCAAGATGGGTCTACGACTAGGGTAAGCGCTTCGTTGCGTCGGGTGGGCGCATTCCGCGTGGCCCGCCTTTCCGCTGCGCGGAAGCCTAGGGCACGCGGGAATCGCTTGTCAAACTCCCGTTCGGGGGGTGGCGACCCGCTTCGTCCCGTTTCGGCGGCATCCCGGCGTTGACCGCCGGGTGGCGCCATGCTTGAAATGCGCCATGGCGATTGCACGGGGGATGGGGCGGTGACGCTCGTGCTGGACCGGGAGCGGGGCGAGCTCCGTTCGACGCACGCGATCGTGATCGGCGTCGGCGCGTATCCCTGGCTGCCCGGCGGCGACAAGGCGGGCGATCCGGAGCTCGCTGAAGGGATGGGCCAGCTCGAGTCCCCGCCGCGGTCGGCGCGGGCTTTCGCGACTTGGCTGATCGACCACCACCACGATCCGCAAGCGCCGCTCGACACCGTGGAGCTGCTCGTCTCTGAGCGGGTGCCTGAGCCGTTCGTTCGCTCCGATGGTGTCAGCTTCGACGTGGAGAGGTCGGTCAAGGCGCTCATCACCGCCGCGCTGACGCGCTGGCGCGATCGGGGCAACCTCGCCGACGGCAACGCGCTGATCTTCTACTTCTGCGGCCATGGCGTCCTGGCAAACCCGAAGCTGATGCTGCTCGCGGCCGACTTCGCCTCGAACGACGAGCTGCCGTACAACGACGCCTTCTGGCTGGAGGGCCTGCGCGAGGGCATGCTGAAGAACCGGGCCACGCGCCAGGTGTTCTTCGTGGACGCATGCCGGGTCGCGTCGGGGCGTCTTCTCAAGGAATACACGTCGCCGCTTGACCCGGTCTTCTCCGCCCGCGCGCCCTACACCCCCGGTCTGGCCAACGCGACCTACTACGCGACCACCAGCGGCCGGCCGGCCTACGGCCGCCCAGGTGACGTCAGCCTCTTCACCGCGTTCCTGCTGCGCGCCCTCGACGGCATGGCTGCCGACGACGACGACGGGCCCTGGCGCGTGGAGACGACCAAGATCCAGAGGGTTCTGGGGGACCTGTCGACCCGTCTGGCGCTGCCCGAGCACTACGGGCTGCAGACGCCCGTCGGCGGAGACCAGACGTCCTTCGGCTTCCACTGGCCGAAGCACGCGCCAAAGGTGCCCTTCTTCCTGCGGCAGGCGGACGAGGACGACGACGGGGTCCCGCCCGGGCGCATCCGGCAGGTCAGCGTGGAACCCGAGGGCGGGCCTCCAAGCGTGTGGCCGCATCCCTGGGAGAAGAGCGCGGTCTGCAGCTGGGAGGCCGGCAGGTTTCGCAGCGACCAGCAGGCAGGGATGAGCTATAGCTGGTCGGTGACCTACGACGACGGCACCGTGATGACCAGCCGTCCTAAGACGCTCAACCCGCCGTATCGGCAAGTGGAGTTCCCGCGCGATGGCGTCGCTTAGCATCGGAATAGCACTGCCCGGCGGTGCCGAGGGCGCTTCGCCCGGCATGGTCGCCGAGATCGAGCCCATGGGGTCGCGCGAGGACCGGCACCGCCGGACCGTGTCCGTCTCGGCGGGCGAGCCGAAGCGCCTCGACGACGTGGCGCCCGGCCTCTGGGAGGTGCGCGTGCTCACCCCAGCCGGGCGCGTCCTCACCCGCGAGATCGAGGTGATCGACGGTGTCGTCGCCACCGCCGACTTCGACATCGGCGTGCGCACCGCGAGTGGCGACCGGGCGGCCTACTTCCCCTCGCGGTCCGCCGCCCCCGACCCCATCGCCAAGGGCATTGGCCTCCCGGCCGTCCTCGGCCGGGGCTCGGCTGTCTTCCGCGACATTGTCGGCGGCATCGGCGGAACCCGCTTCGGCGGCGGCGGGATCATGGGACGGGTGCGCGCGCGGGCGCCGGAGACCAAGTCCGTGGCGCAGGTCCAGGTCCGAACCGTTCCAGCGCGTCCGGTCGAAAGCGACGAGGCCATCCTGGCGTCTTGGGCCGCGCTGGCCGACGCCCTCGGTTCGCGCCGCGAGCCGGACGCCCTGTGGTCGGCTGGCGAGGCCGCACAACCGTCGCCGGCCGGGACCGGCATCGACGGCGGCCACCTCTGGACGGTTAAGGGCGTCGACGGCGCCCGGACGTTCGCGCTCGCGACGGTCGCCGGAGGGCGCCGCCTCCACGTCCTGCCCGTGCCGTGGCGCGAGCACGAACTTGAGCCTGGAGCCGCGCTTTCGGTCGTTGGATCCCCGGGTACGGCAAGCCGCGTTGTCGTGACCGAACCGTCCTACTCGGGACTGCTCTCCTACCTGTCGCACGGCGACGTGGTGACGGCGGCGGAACTGGTCTCGGCCGACGAGGGGCTCAGACCGTATGGCGGTGGCGACGCCGTGGGCATGCTCCAAGACAAGCGCGCGTGCCCGCTGGGCGCCTGCGCCGCGGCCTACGCTCTCGTGGGGGTCGCCGTCCCCGCGAGCGAGGCACCCTGGCATCCCTGGGTCGGCAACCTCCGTCGCTGGTTCCCGATGGTGCCCGACGGCGCGATCCTCGACGCCCGTCTGAGGCTGCTGACGGCCCGCACCGAGGGGGACGTCGCGCCCGTGGCCGCGATCGTCCGGGACGCGCTCTGCCGCGGCATCCCGTTCTACCGCCAAGGTTTCGACTGGCTGCTGCAGGCGATGCTCCAGTTCCCGGACGACGGTATGCTGGCGGCGGCGCACCCGCTGGTGTCGCGCGTCGCCGCGACGGTCGACGTGACCGAGGTGTTCACGACGTTCAACCTCGAGGGCGGCGCATGAGCGTGTTCCGTCTGGAGGCGATGCCAGCGCGGGAAGGCGACGCACTTCTGCTCAGCTACGGTGGATCCGAGCACGACCTGCGCCACGTCGTCATCGACGCGGGTCGCTCCTCCACCGGCAAGGCGCTCGCCGCGCACTTGGTCGGCCAGGGGATCGCCCGGATCGAGGCGCTGGTCGTGACCCACGTCGATGCAGACCACATCGAGGGGACGCTCGATTTCCTGAAGGCGGTCAGGGCCAAGGTCGAGATCGCCGACGTCTGGTTCAACGGTTACCGGCACTTGAGCGACGTCGAGGAGTTGGGCGCGGCGCAGGGCGAGGATTTGACGGCGCTCATCGCGCTCCTGTCGTGGAACCGCGTCGTGGACGGTGGCGCGATCCGGGTGGCGCCGGACGGCGCACCCATGCGCCTGCCGCCGCTGGCGGGCGGTCTGGAGATGACGGTCCTGTCGCCCGACGCGGCCAAGCTGAGGAAGATGATTCCGGTCTGGGAACGCGAGTGCAGCAAGGCGGGCATCGTGCCCGGCGAGGGACGTAGCGACGAGGCGCCCACGCCCGTCGGCTTCGAGCACATGGGCGGGGAGATGGACGTCGAGACCCTCGCCGCCACGTGGACGAAGGACGACACGGCGCCGGCGAACGGCACGAGCATCGCGCTTCTCGCCGAATTCGGCGGAAAGCGCATCCTGCTCGGGGCCGACGCGCATCCCGACCTCCTGACGGCCAGCCTGAAGCGGCTGGACGGTGGCGCCAGGGTCAGGCTCGACCTGATGAAGGTTCCGCACCACGGCAGCCAGGCGAACGTCACCTCGGCACTCCTGGCCGCCGTCGATTGCCGCGACTTCCTGATCTCGACCGACGGCTCAAAGTTCGGGCACCCCGACGACGTGGCGGTCGCGAGGATCGTCGCCAGCCGGAAGGACGGCGTCCGGCTGTGGTTCAACTACCGCAAGCCGAGGACGACCGCCTGGGAGACACGGTCCGCGACCGAGGCCGGTCATCCCTTCAGCTGCGAGTTCGCCGACGAGGGCGGGTCGGTCACCGTGCCGCTGCTGCCCTAGGTCGGGTCACTCCCTCTCCAGCCGCTTGGTCACCGTCTCCAAGTGCTCCTGGACGGCGGCCTCCAAGGCCTCGGTCGCCGCGTCGACGATGAAGGCGCTTTCCTCGTTCCAGCCGAGCCGATACCATTTCCGGAAGATCTCGGTGCCTTCGTCGTCGAAGCTGTTCCAGTCGCTCCGGGGGTGCCGGGTGACCATGGCGAACGCGTACAGGCGCTCCAGGCTCGGGGCGATGCTCAGCACCAGGGTCAGCCGCTCGAGCGCCCGGAACTTCGGCACGAGGTCGATGCGCAGCTGCGCGCGCTCCAGCTTGCAGTTCAGCTCCAGCGTGAAGTGGTCCACCCATTCGGTGTCCATCGCCATCATTGCGTAGCCCATCGCGCGCTCGAGCGCGGTCGGCTTGCGCTGCTTCCTGGTCACGTCCGCGATGACGAAGTTGTCGGGCCGCGGCTCGCGCGACAGGCAGCGGATCATGAACTCCCGGATCGTGCCTTCGGCGTAGTATGAGTGCTCGGCCTTCTTGATCTCGAACATTTCGTCGAAGTCGTCTTCCGAAAGCCGCCCGGCCATCCCGTCGAACAGCCGGTCGATCGCCTGCTTCGCCTCGGCCGGGCCCGCTACGCGCGCCTCCGCCTCGGCCAGCAGCTCGGACAGCGACCGGTCGGCCACGGGCTGGTCGGCATCGGCGACGTCGTCGCCCTCGCCGTCGCCGTCGCCGTCGGGCTCGACGTCCCCGGCCATCCAACGGTCGGCGAACAGCGCGCGGAACGGCGCCAGCCTCGCGGCGTCGTCGACGAGAAGCTCCCGAGCCGTGCCCTGGGCGATGAAGAACGGCGTCTGCCTCTCGTCGTCGAGGAAGTCGTCGCGCAGGGCGTTGATGACGTCGTTGTAGTACACGGGCCCCTCGGTCCGGTGGAGGGCCGCCTCGCAGAGCGCCTGGGTGAAGGCGCTCAGCGGTTCGCCGCCGAACGAGTTCTGGCCCTCCAGGCAGGAGGCCAGCTGCACCACGTTGCGGAACCCCTTCGGTAGCGGTGGCGGCTGCCGCTCGGCCTTTATGAGCTGCGTGCCGGACGCGCAGGCGTCGATCACCTTGACGAGCAGGTTGGGCTCCGCCGCTCGCAGCATGTCGTGCAGGTCGCCTTGCGACAGCCCCGTGGTATTCGGGCTTCCGGCGTCGAAGGTCGTCCCGGCGAAGTAGAACTCATCCCCGATCGAGGCGCCGTGCCCGGAGAAGTAGAAGAGGATCTCGTCGGTGGGAACGCCGGGCGGCAGTGCCTTCCGGATCGTGTCCCGCATCGAGTTAGCGTCGGCGTCGCTGATCGCGTGCACCTTGCCGTGGCGACCGGCCGCGGCGACCAGCGCGCGCATCGCGGCGAGGTCCTCCAGGCAGCACTCGAGGTCCGTCTCGTACGCGTAGTGCGCGTTGGCGATCAGGATGGCGACCGAGCGGGGCTTGCGAATCGGGCCGGTGGGCGACTTTCTGTTAGTGGCCATCGCCCCACCTTAGCGGCCGATAGACGCGATGCCGACTGATTCGGGTCTGCCGACCCGCCCGGGGACCGGGGTCGTCCTGAAGGCGCGACGGCGGGTGCGGCCGTAGACCTGTTGGCGCGGTGGCCACGACTTGGCGGGGCGGCGGTCGCCTGAAACGGTTGGGGCCGCGCGACGCGCGGCTCGCCAAGTCGCGCGGCGCGCAATAGTGTGGTGGCAGATCGGGGGTGACGGGATGGTTGACGGCGAGGGACCGGCGGCGAGGAACCTAGTCGCGATGTGCGACGGGACGGGGAACCACGTGGAGGGCGACCTCTCGAACGTCCTGAAGCTGTTCCGCGTGACGGTGCGCGACGAGCGGCAGCGAGTGTTCTACGATCCCGGCGTCGGCACCATCGCCCGCGACAGCGCCTGGTCGCGGCTCAAGCAGCGGTCGGCCGCCGTGTTCGGCTTGGTCACCGGCGCCGGACTCGATGACAACATCCTCGACGCCTACCGCTTCCTCTGCCTCTCCTACCAGCCCGGGGATAGGATCTTCCTCTTCGGCTTCAGCCGCGGCGCCTACACCGTGCGCGCGCTCGCCGGGCTGATCCACATGGTCGGCCTGCTGCCGCCGGATCAGGTCGGCCTCGCCGAGCAGGCGCTGAACGCCTATAAGCATTCTGCTGAGAGGAACGACCTGCACGTCGCCTGGGACTTTAGTCGCATCCTCGGCGGACGGCCCGTCCGGATCCACTTCGTCGGCGTCTGGGACACCGTCGCCTCGATGATCGTACCGCGCCGCGACCGCATGTACCTGCCAAGCCTGCGCACCTTGCCCTACACGCGGCGCAACCCGAGCGTGCGCGCGTTCCGCCACGCAATGGCGATCGACGAGCGTCGGCGGATGTTCCGGCTGAACCGCTGGGTCGAGCCGCAGCGCTACGTGGAGGACCCCTTCGGGTCCGGGGCGGACGGCGTTCCCCAGGACGTCGCGCAGCGGTGGTTCCCCGGGGTCCATTCCGACATCGGCGGCGGCTACCCTGAGCCTGAAAGCGCCCTGTCGAAGGGGCCGTTGCTCTGGATGGCCGAGGAGGCGCGGGCTCACGGCCTGCTCATCGATGGGCACCTGCTCGACCGCCTCGGCCGGGGCATGCATCAGGACGAGGGCCGCTACCGTTACGTCGCGCCCGATCCCGCGGGACCGATCCACCGGTCGCTGCGCGGCGTCTGGTGGCTGTTGGAGGTCGTGCCCAAGTCGAGGCGTCGGCGCGAGATGGGCGAACGGGGCTGGGGACTGTACTTTCCGCTCGGCGAGCGTCGGCGAGTGCCGCCCGGGGCCGTCGTCGACCAGTCCGCCCGCGACCGCATGGCCGCGCTGGCCGACTACCGCCCCGAGGGCATCGAGGCGCGGGTCGACGCGACGGGCCCGGAAGCCGCCGCGTGACCAGGGCCGCCGCCTGCGTCGGGATCGACGCCTATGAGAGAGTCAAGCGGCTTTCGGGCTGCGAGAACGACGCGAGCGCGATGCACGACCGGCTGCTTGAGCACGCCGACCGCAGTGCCAACTTCGCGAGCCGACTGCACCTCTCCTCCGACGGACGGCTTACGCGCGCGGCGCTTCGGAAGATCGTTCGCGAGCTGTTCGAGATGCGCGACCTCGAGGTGGCGCTTTTCTACTTTGCCGGTCACGGCGCGGTGACGGCGGACGGCTCCTTCCTCGTCAGCCAGGAGGGTGACTTCGGCGACGAGGGCATCGCGATGTCGGAGATCATCGCGAAGGCCAACGGGTCGACGGCGCGCGAGCGGGTCATAATCCTGGACTGCTGCAACGCCGGCGCCGTGGACGCCCTGTTCGCGACCGGCCTGCAGCTCCCGCTCGCCAAAGGCGTGTCGGTGCTTGCGTCGTCTCGGGACGTGGAGCCGTCCCCGGAGGCGGGCGGGCGAGGCGTCTTCACCAAGCGGGTCTGCGATGCGCTGGACGGCGGCGCCGCGGACGTGCTCGGCGCCGTAACGGTCGCGTCCATCTACGCCTATGTCGATCAGGTGTTCACGCTGTTCGAGCAGCGCCCCCAGTTCATGGCGAACGTGTCCAAACTGGTCACTATCAGGCGCGCCGAGGCTGCGGTGTCGCCGGACAAGCTGCGCCGCCTTCTCGATTACTTCCCGGAGCCGGACCATGTCATCCAGCTCGGGCCCGAATACGAGCCGACGGCGGAGCCGAACGACGAGGCGAAGGAGGCGGTGTTCGCGGACCTGCAGCGCTTCCGCGGCGCGCGGCTGGTCGAGCCGCACGGCACCGAACACATGTACTGGGCTGCGATGGAGCGCAGGACGTGCGGGCTCACGCCGCTCGGCCGCTTCTACTGGGAGCGCGCACGCGCCAGGAAGCTGGACTGACGGCGGGCGCGGGACCGGCCCGGTCAGCCGGCGCCTGGCCCGATCTTCTCGACGCGCCGCGCCACCGGGTCGATCCGAAGCACGCGCTTGCCGGTTCTGACCGCGTGCGCGACGACGTCCGCGGTCCCACCCTTGCCTCTGGCCGGCTCTCCGTCCCACACGGCGATTAGCATCTCGGACTCACCGGCGACCTTCAGACCCGCCTGCAGGAACGCGTCCTCGCCGTGCAGGCCCTCGAGCGTGCGGTAAGTCCCGCGGGCGAGCAGCTCATGGTAGGCGCGCAGGCCGTCGCCCTCGAAGCACCCGTCGTACCAGGCGCCGGGCACGACCGTCACGATGGTCCCCCCGAGCTCGAGCACCGTCCGGGCGAACAGCTGGTCGGCTCCGACGGCGAGCGACGACCAGCCCTCGATCGGTGAAGGGAGATGGGAAAGCGCCCGGCGGATGGCCTCGCCCGTCCAGGCCCAGTCTGCGCCCTCGCGGTCCTGGTGTCCGGTTACCCCTACCCGCATTTCACAACCCGTCGACGCTGCATCGCTCCGCAACGGACGGGGCCGGGCATCGGGTCCGGCCGGGGGGCCGATGCCTTCAATTCGCAGCGCATGCGGCGGGGTTCGCCTGCGCGGGGAGCCCTGCGGAGATTTTGGCGAGAGCCGGATAAGGCTGCGGCGAGTCGGCCTTGATCGCGGCCGCGTTGGCCTTGATCTGGGCGGAGCGCGCCGCCTGCGACTTGGTGATGCGGTCGGTCCGTCCCGCCGGCGTCGCGTCGCCGCTTGCCGCTTCGCAGTAGGAGACCACCGCCGCCTGCGCGGTCCCGAGCGCCGCGGCGTAGGCCGCCTCGAGGTCGAGCTGGCCGGTGGCCTCCGCGACGTCGGCGGTGCGGCGGGCGTCGTCGTCGATGACGGTCTTGAGCTTCTCCTCGATCTTGGGCTGGAGGCCGCCGAACACCGCCGCCACGAACGCCAGCGCCTCGTTGGTCGGCCGGGTCTCGACGATGGTGACCGTCACTGTCGTGGGGACCGAACCGGCACCCTGCTCGCTCATGCTGACGATCCCGCCCGCGGGCGTGCCGACGGGCGGACCTGCGATCTGGCCGCCCGGGCCCGCGCCGCCACCTCCGACCACGCCGCCGGGCCTAGGCCCGGCCGCGCCCTGCCTTGCCGGCTGCGGCGCGGGCGCTGCCGCGGCGGCGGTGCCTGCCGGCGAGGGCGCGGCGTGGAAGGAGGCGAACCAGGGCGCCTCGATGAGGTAGCGCCGGTTGATCGCCTGCCAGGTGAAGCCCGGAGCGCCGATCCGCCGATCCGCCACGACAACGGCGCTCCCCGTCGCGTCGGCTCCGACGCGGCCAAACTTGACTGCGATCGACATGTCGCGCTCGCCGCGGGACGCGCCGTCTATAGATCGGACCAGACGCACGTGGGTCGGCGCGAAGGTGAGCGCCTTGCTGCTCGCGGACGACATCACCTTGATCTCGACGTAGTGGTCGATCCGGTAGACGGCGGGGATGCCGAGGGAGCTGAGCCGCTTCGCCGCCTCGCCCCCGGGCTCGAGGCCGAGCCAGCGCACGAGGTCGATCGGCACCGCCAGCCCGCCGGGCTGGAAGGCGCCGCGGATCACGACGAGGCAGCGCGGGACGGTTCCGGGCGCGAGCTCAAGGTTCGCGGCCGCGGTGCTGGCGGGTAGCGCTCCGCCCTTCGCCCCTTCGCTCAGCGCTGTCCCGAAGTTCTTGAGCAACTGCGACGCCGCGCCGGTGAGCGCCGCGGCGACCAGGCCTGCCGCCTCGTTGCCAGATGGCTCGTGTGCGCAGCGGTCGCCGGTGGCGAAGACGTGCGCCTCGCCCGGTGTCGCGTAGCTCAGCGGCCGCAGTCCGGGCAGGCCGGAGGCGCATCCGCCCAGGAGGGTCGCGGCGAGTGCCGACAGGTGGGCGGTCCGCTTCACGTCTGGGCTCCGATCTGGGCGCGCGCCCATTCTATCATCGTCTCAATGTCGCTTACGACCTGTGGCGTAAGCGGCTGGCCGGAGTTTCCCGGATCCCCCGCTGCCGCCGAGGTCGTGTGGACGCAGATTGCGCGCGGGGTCGATCCGGACTCGACGAACACGGGGCCGCCGCTGTCGCCCTCGCGGGTGCTGATGACGTAGGAGAGCCTTGTCGCGCTCGACGCCACCACCTTGCCGTCGGAGTACGTGCAGCGCGCGCCATTGTCGGGATAGGGCATCGCATATCCGGCGAGGGTGACGACCGCGTCGTCGCCCGGGACGGCGCCGCCCAGCCTGAAGGTGCCCGGGGAAGCCGAGGACAGGATCAGCACGGCAAGGTCGAGCGTGCTGTGCGTCGCCCAAGCGCGGATGAGCCTCGGCTGCACGTCGGGGTTCAGGATGCGGTCGTAGCCGAGCCAGATCCCTGCGGCATCGTAGTTCGCTGGCAGCAGGTTGTGCCGCGCGGTGAGGAGGACGTCGGGCTGGCACAGGAAGCCAGTCCCGATGCGGACTAGGTTGCCGCCGCTGAAGAGGTTGAGCAGGCCGATGCCGCGCCAGGGACTTTCGGCGGGGTCCGGGACCGTGACGCGCCCGGGGGCGCCCGGCAGGATGCCCTTGGCGGCGACCCTCGCTTGCGCAGGAAGCGGCTTGGCGGGCGAAGCCGGGGTATCAAGGCGCCAACCGCCTCCCGACCCGATGACTGATTCGCCCGAACCGTCCAATGCGCCTGCCCCCGTGCCTATTGGCTACCGGAAAGCCCGTCGTACGTCCATCGGCCTGCTGCGGGCCGATGCACTGGGACGTCGATCCGGATGCATGACGGCTTTTCCGCTGGCCCTCGGTCTGATCGATGCGCCATGACTGCCGAACCGGCCGACGCGCTTTGGTGCGCGCGTCGAGGGCTAGGTCTCCTTCATCCCCTTCACCAGGTGCGTGTCCGACAGCTCGGCGGCTGACTTCACGCTTCGCGGCGCGAGGCTGATGATGGGCAGCGGCGGCATCTGCACCGCGGACTGCGCGGCGAGCTGCGCGACGGTCGCCCGAAAGTAGGGATAGACGACCACCTTGCCGACCCGCTCTACGAACAGTTCGCCGATCTCGGGCTCGCACCCGCCGTGCACGCGGTAGCTGACCAAGTAGCGCGCGCTGCAGGACATCACGCGCTTGCGGCGATGCCGGCATGTGAGCTCGAAGAGGAACGACCCGTAGAGTCGGCCGGTCTCGGCATCCGCGAACACCTCCACCGGCTCCGCTCTCACGTCTTTGCGCCATGCGTCGGGCTGGGTCGTCAGCGCCTCCGGCTTGATGTCGAACTTCGCGTCGGTCAGCCTGATGTTGGTCAGCGTGGCTCGGCCGACCAGCGCGTTGTAGGTGGCGGCGTCGACCGCGTTGGCGTCGCGTGGCATCAAGCCGCGTTCCTCAGCCTGTCCGCGGCGTCCTCGGCGGCGGCCCAGTCTATCCAGTCCTGCGTCCGGCCGCGTCTCACGCCGGGCTCGACCACGATCTCGGTGGCCTCTTGGCCCGCGTATATCTCCTCGCCACGTGCGGCGAAGGTCCAAGCGGGCTGCTCCGTGTCGACCACCACCTGGTCGAGCATCTCGTCGAGCTCGCGGCGGGGCATCAGAACGACCTCCTCGCCCAGCCTGTGAAAGACTCGCGCGAGCGTCCTGATCGTCAGGTTCAGCGCGTCGTCGCCCAGCAGCTGGCTCACCCGCGCCTCGCTGACCTCGAGCTTGCGGGCGAGGTCCCGGTATTTCAGGCCCTGCCGGTTGAGCTGCCGCTGGATCGTGGTCTGCGCCATGTATAGCAGCCGCTCCTCGGCGAGCCGCTCCTCGCGGGCCGGGTCGGAAATGTTCTCCGCCATGTCGCTCTCCGTTCTCTTTGTCAGTTTCTTAGTCCTCGTCACGTAGCTTCAGTCTTCCCTGCCGCTCGTCGGGCGGCTTCCCGCGGCGCCGGGGCGTGGCCGGTCGCTCCTCGGCCGGGTCGACCGCGATCGAACGCACGAACAGGTGCCGCCGTCCCTCGATCGTCGATACGGTGCCCCGGATCACGGTGCCGCGCGCCTCGAGCGAGGCCACCGCCCCGCCGGGCTCGACGCTGGCCTGGTCCCACCGGAGCCTCGGCCGCGGCATGTCGGCCTCGCCACGTTGGGCCAGATGCTCCAGCTTGACGGTTAGGCGCTCGTTGGCGGCGGCGGGTACCAACGTGCGGAACCGGTCCCACAGGTCGTCGTCCATGACCACGACCCAGCAGGGGCCGGAGAAGCGCGCGGCCGAGAATCCCGTCAGGGGTATGTGCGCGCCCATCGCCTCACCTCGGGCTTAACCTAGTCCTTGAGTTCGCGTGCCGTCCAGCGCCGATTTCGATCTCAGGAACCCGGTTGCAGCTTCGAGCGCACGCCGCGTCGCGCGATGTGCCGGCGCAGCCGCTCGACGACGGGCGCGACGGCGGTCTCCAGACCCTTGCGGCCCCGCGCCTGCCGATATCCGATCGGCGTCAGGCCCTTGAAGTCCGACGGCATCTCCACCTCGGCATCCTCCGGCACTAGCAGGATCGTGCGGTGCCGGTCGAGGATGGACATGAACCAGCCGAGCTCGAACACGACGTTGTCTCGCGGCACCACCGCGTCGCGCCCGCGCGACCGCCGCAGGTCGTCCGGATGGGCAAGCGCGATGCCGTAGTCGGCAAGCGCGACCTCGCGCTTGAGGTTCTCCAGCGGATAGGCCCCCGGCGGGAAGATCTCCTCGTCGCTCCAGAGGACCGCGTCGGTGAGCCCGGCGGCGGCCAGGCCGTCCCTGATCGCTTCCGCGATCGGCAGCCCCTCGGTCGACGAAATCATGAAGATCCTGGGCTCCTTGTTCGTCGCGTCGACGAACTGGTTGCGCTGCTCGATCTTGCGGGTGAGCTCGACCGCCATCAGCCGCCACATCTCGCGGCTCTCCGAGCCGATGCGGAGCAGGTCGCGGTGCCCGACCTCTAGCGCAGCGACCGGCTCGGTCGCGTGGATCGTCGCGGTGCGCGGCAGCTCGGGGTTGATCGCCGACATCTCGCCGATCATGTCGTTCGCCTCGCGGCCATATGGGAACGGGCAGCCGTTGACGGTGATGCCGACCTTGCCCGCCAGGAGCAGGTAGGCGGTCCTGTCGTATCGCTGCTGGGCGATGATCGTGTCGCCCGCTTCGAAGCCGCGCAGCCTGCCGACGTCCGCGAGCGCCTGGGCGACCGCCTCGTCGTTCTGTACCACCCGCTGTCGCAGGATCGCCGACACCAGGTCGCCCCTGTCCTCGAAACGCTTGACAATGTCCGATTCTTCCATTTCCCTCTCCTCAGGCCGCCAGCGGGCAGCCGTCGACTCGTCCGCAGCACGCCAGGCCGTCCCGCCTCAGCGACTCGATGAAGCGGTCGCCCGCGGCGCGCCGCTCGCGTTCGGCCAGCACCAGCCTCTCCAGCGCGGCGCGCTGCGAGCAGCTGCGGCGCAGGACCGGCGCGCCGTCACGGCGCCGGCAGCCGCGCGGGCAGGGCGTGCGCGCGTTGACCAGGCCGCCGTGCTTCGCCGGCCGGGGCAGTTCCTCCGCGAGCCAGCCCCGGCCGTTCTCGATCGCGTCCGCATACTCTTCCGCCCACCCGCACTCCGCGGCGATCCGCTCGGCCTCGAGCTGCGACCCGGCCGCCGCGGCGCCGTGCGACAGCCAGCGCCCGGCGGGCCAGCGCCGGTGGCGCTCGGCGTACCGCTGGTTGCGCAGGTAGTCGCCGAGCCGGTTCCAGAACCGCTCCGCCTCGTTCGGATCGTCGAGCGTGTCCTCCTCGATGCCGAGGCAGAACGTGCCGCCATCAACGACGTGCAGCTCGGGGCAGCGTTCAGGGAGCCGCGTGCCGACGACCGTCTCGCCGACGGTGACGCCCCCCGGGACGCGGCGGATCGTCAGATCGATCGGCGCGTCGAGGTCGCCCGACGGCAGCGGCGCGGTCGCGATGACGCGGAGCGCGGCCCCGTCGTCGCCGACCGTCTGGACCCAGGGAGGTGTCACCGCCCCGACCACGCTCAGCAGCCGTAGGCGCGGGACAGCGGCGCGGCAGCGGCAGGCGAGGAGAGGATGGCGGGCGCGGCCGCCGCGGCGACCTTCGGCGCAACAGGCGTGCCTGCCGTGGCGACGTCGTCGTAGGTCAGGCCCGACGCGATCCGCGAGGGACCGAACAGTTTCCGGACGGGGACCGGGGCTCGGTCGTAGGCCGCCTCTCCGATCATCGTCTCGTCGCCGCCGCACTGCCGCTGGCAACGCTCGGAGCCGCGCGAGGCGAGGCTCGAGGCGGTGCGGACCGAGCGCTCGCCGCGGATGCCGATGCGCGTGACCGGCGTCCATCCGTACTCGAAGCCGATTGCCAACCCGAGGCGGTCAGCGTGCTCAACGATGCGCTGGCAGAGTTCAAACGACGACCGCAACGCCCCCGCGCACTGGGTGGCGAGCTCGATGGTCGCCTGCTCGTCGGTTTCGAAGGACGTACCCACGGCGAGCAGCCCGTGGATGCAGTCGCCGATGAACCGGACCTTTCGGCCGCCGAAGTCGCGCTGGAGCACGGCGTTAAACTCGGAGCGCAGGACATGGAGCAGCCTCACCGCGTCGGGCAGGCAGCCCGTCGCCATGCAGTGGTCGACGTATGCGGTGTAGCGGTCGAGGTCCGCGAACACCGAGGCCAGCGGCATGCGGACGCTGCGGCTGGGTGAGAGGGCGGCGTAGTCGATCCCGGACAGCGGCGGCGTGTGGCGGTGAAAGGTGAACGCCGATGGGGAGAGCGGCGTGACCTCGCCTCCCCGCTGGTCGCGCAGGAACTCTTCGAGGCGTGCGGCCGATCCCGACGCGCGGAAGCGCTCGGCCGCCGCGGCGACCAAGTAAGCGGGCACCTCCTGCGCGCGCTCAAGGTCGAGCGATCCGGCGGTTTGGAGGCCGAGCATCCGCCGCAGGCGGTCGGAGAGGTAGATCCCCTCGCGGTCGCCGTCCGCCAGCTTGGCGGCGTGGTTGGCCGCGGGGCCGATAAAGACCGGCTCGCGGTCATCGCTGCGACCGCTGTTGATCGCGATGCAGGTCCCTGCGTCGACACCGATCCTGAACCGCAGCGGGAAGCGCGATCCGTCGGGCAGGGTGCGATCGATCGCGCGCGCAAGGTCGGTCATGTCGCGCGCGATCGCCAGCGCGCGTGATAGGCGCGCGCCGAGCGACGCCTGGCCGGTGGGTTCGGTGACCACCGCGTGCATCCGCGCGCCGTGGAAGTCGACGCGCTGCGCGCCGATCGCCTGCACCGCACGGTCGCCGGATACATAGAGTAGGTTGAGGAACGCTAGCGCGCGCTTGTGGCTGGCCTCGGTCTCCTGACCGTTCTCAACGCGCACGTCGTCGTAGCTTATCGCGCGCACGTAGACGTGGACAGCATCGGGCACGACGACCGCTGCGCCGTCGGGCAGGTCATATAGCGCCGGGCTCTCCGCAGCTCGCACCCCCATGGTCTCGCGGAACTGCCTCTCCTTAGCGCGACGCGGCAGGTACTCCTCCTCCAACCGCTCAACCCGGATTCTTGGCGTGTTGCGCACGAAGCCCCTGATCCGCTCCTCCGCCCTGTCCCTCTTCCAAGCCATGTCCGCGCTCCAGCTGCATCCCGATTCGACACAGTTTGTAGCGAAGCGGCGTGCAGAAATATACCATTGAACTGAAGACACAAGTTAAGTTTCTCTCCTATGGCATGCGGTCACATAACGCGGACGAGTTGTGCAAGAACGCTATATGGAGCTACCCTTGTGCCACGGTCGGTTTAACGGGAGCAGCTGGCGGCAACGCGACTCCTTGTATGACAATCGTTGAAAATGTTCCGATCACCCGCCGGCGGCGGTTCAAACCCTTGCAAAAGCTGCGGGAACGGATCTTCGCTTATTGCAACCAGACGGCCAAAAGCGGATGAGCAGCTCTCCACCATGCACGGGCGTCTGAGCCCTGCCCCCCTGCCCGAACTAGCGTCCACTCCTCATGATTGGCGCCTGAAGGCGGCCAGGCCGCTTCCCACCACCGACGGGCGTCAGAGGCCCCTGCCCCGCCGGCTGAACGAACGTCCGCTTCTCCGAAATTACTGCTCGAAAGCGGCCATTCCGCTCTCCACCAGAAATGCCCGTATGTGGCCGGTCCGTTATGCGCCCGCGCGTTATTGCCGATGAGCGTAGTGATCCAAGTTAAGATGGGCCCCTCCTGCCGCGCCGTACGTTGTGGTCGGACAAGGAGAAGGACGATGACCGACACATCGCGCGAGGAAGAGCCCGGCTTCGAGGCCGACGTCAATGAGCTGCCGGAGGGCAACCAGGGACCCGAGGACTCGCTGGAGGACGATGCCCTGCCTCAGGATGAGGTAGCCGACGGCGACGAGGCGCCGGAGCAGGCCGCTGAGGAGCGCAAGGAAGGCGGCTACCAGCAAGCGACCACCTGCGGATCGGTCGACGCCCCGCCATGGAGATGCCATTGACGATCAAGGCCATCCTCTTCGACATCGACGGCACCCTCGTCGATTCCAACCCGCAGCACGTGGAGACGTGGGACATCGTCTTCCGGCGAGATGGGCTGACCTTCGACCGCCAGACCATCCACGATCAGATCGGCAAGGGCGCCGACATGCTGATCCCCGCGCTGGTGCCCGGGGCGGACGAGGCGCAGCGCGACCGGCTCGCCGCGGCACACGGCGCCTTGTTCAAGGAACGCTACCTTGACGTTGTGCGCCCCTTCCATGGCGCGCGCGATCTCCTCGCGACAGTCCATGCCGCGGGGCAGCAGGTCGTTCTCGCCTCGTCGGCCTCCAAAGACGAGCTCGATCACTATCTCGACCTGCTGAACGCGCGCGATCTTTTTGCGGCGACGACGAGCGCGGACGACGTCGAGCACACGAAACCCGCCCCCGATATCTTCGCGGTCGCGCTGACGAAGCTGGCATCGATCGAACCCGCCGAGGCCATCGCGGTTGGCGACACGCCCTATGACGTTGAGGCCGCGAAGCGCTGCGGCGTAGAGACGATCGCACTGCGCTCCGGCGGGTTCAGCGATGAGCAGCTGCGTGAAGCCGGCGCGCTGTGCCTCTATGACGATGTCGCCGCGCTGCTTGCCGGCTACTACCAGTCTCCGCTTGCTCGCCGCGGGTGATCCGGCGGCCCCCACGCCGCGGGCGTGGCGACCGCGCCGGCTGCTGGTGACGCGCGCCGCTCGCGGCTTCGCGCATGGCCGGGAGATCATGGCGCGCGCCGAACGACATGGGATCGACGTCATCGAACTTGCCGGCGATCGCGTGACGATACCCGGGAGCGACGATCCCCGGCGTGCTTATGCCGAGGCCAAAGCGACGCTCGCGGTGGTCGTAGCCCCGCCCTCCAAGCGTCGGCTGCAGCCTATCGCCCCCAGCGCCGACTGGCGGGTCGACCTCGCCGAGGGATGCCCGGCGCATTGCAGTTATTGCTATCTTGCCGGCTCGCTCAAGGGACCGCCGGTCACGCGCGTGTACGCCAACCTCGACGAGATCCTGGATGCCCTGCCCGCCTATCTCAATCGCGGCACCATCACCTCGCGTGACGACACGCGAGCGCACGAGGGCACGACGTTTGAGGCGTCCTGCTATACCGATCCGCTGGCGATCGAGCCGCTGACAGGTTCGCTCTCGGCCACGATCGCATGGTTCGGCCGCTGGCAGGCGTCGGCGCAGCTGCGCTTCACCACCAAGTTCGACGACGTGGCGCCGTTGCTGGCGATCGATCACCAGCGCCGCACCCGCATGCGCGCCTCGATCAATCCGCCCGCCTATGCGCGGTTCGAGGGCGGCACCGCCGCCGTTGCGGACCGTCTGCGCGCGCTGCGGCGCGTGGCCGACGCCGGCTATCCGATCGGACTGACCATCGCCCCGATCATCGCGGCGGACGGATGGGAGGACGCCTATGGTGCGCTGATCGACGACGCCGCCGCGCAGCTGTCCGGCGTGCCACAGGTGGACCTGACGGTGGAGCTCATCACGCATCGCTTCACCGCGGGGTCGAAGGCCGTGCTCGACAGTTGGTATCCCGGGTCCGCCCTCGACATGAGCGGGACGAACCGCACGACGAAGCGGACGAAGTTCGGCACCGAGAAGCAGGTGTACGACGCTTTGACGATGCGGCGCCTGCGCTCCTTCTTCGAAGCGCGCATCGCAGCGGCGCTGCCGACCGCCCGGGTGCTCTACTGGACATGACCGTCTTCTTCACCGCGGATACGCATTTCGGGGATCACCGGACGATCAACATCTGGCGACGCCCCTTCCCCGATACGGCGACGATGGACGCACTGCTGATCGAGCGCTGGAACGCCGTCGTCACCGACGATGACGAGGTCTGGCATCTGGGCGACGTCGCCCGGCGCCCAAGCGATGTGCCGAGCCTGCTCGAACGGCTGCGTGGCACCAAGCATCTGATCCGCGGAAATAACGACCCCGACGGGACGCTCGCCGCGGCGGGTTGGGCCAGTGTCGGCGACTATGCCGAGCTTGATCTTGAGGGGCGCAGGCTGATCCTGTGCCACTACGCCTTTCGCGCTTGGAATGGACAGCATCGTGGCGCGATCAACCTGCATGGCCATAGCCACGGCCGCCTGAAGCCCATGCCGCAACAATTCGACGTCGGGGTGGACGCCCAGTCGTTCAGCCCCGTTACACTCGACCAGCTTTTGGCGAGGGCAGCACGATGACGCGCTGATTCGTACGCGCTTGCTGAAGGCAGGAGCTAATGTTTGGGCGCGGCATGCCTCAAAGCGGCAGCGGCAGCTGATCCGTGTCGACTGGAGCAGGCGGGACGAGCCGTCGGCAAATGGTCATGGCAAGTTCCTGAGCAGCCTGCTCGCGCAGGCGTAGCACGGGAGCCGTGAGGCCGATGCGCGCCCATCCGGCGCTATCGAGTAGCAAGGCGCGAGCGATTTGCTGAGGATCAAGTAGCTCCATACCACATGAGAACAAATGCAGTACGATTCGGCAAGGTAAAATCGGAACGGTTGGCATCCGCCCTCTGGTACCTCAGGCTCAAGCCAACGCTGTCTTGTTCACACCCCAAAAAAGCGCTTTTGTAGGATTGCTGACGATCCAGCGGCAGCGATCGACCAGATCAGCGCCTGGAATCCGACGCCGAACAGGACGATCGTACAGGCCCAGAAGGCGGGGCTGCCGAATGCCTCACTGGCGTTAGCGTCGACCAGCGTCATGAAGTCGGGCGCGAACTTCGCAAAGACGTAGCCGAAGTAGGCGGCCTCCAGCGCCGCCACACAGGCGAGCAGCAGCACGATGCCGCTGGGCACGTCATCCCACGACTTGCGCTGGCGTACACGCAGGCGGCCGAGAAGCTTCTTCAGCCTTATCATCAGCATATCCGTCTCCCTAGCCGTCGGCATCACGATGCGCGCTCAGGCGGTAGCGTACATCGTTCCTGAGCCGCCCGCACTCATCTCACGCTTTGCGGCCTCGATCCGTCGAATTGACTTGCCTGCGCGCGCTTCCGGAGCAAATTGGACCCGCTCCCTTTGAAAGCCAGGGGGCGGGGCGTGGAAACCCCTTTCTCGCATGCTCGGTCACGACGTTTGTCGGGGCCGGGTGGCATGCGCGCATGTCCAGCCGGCAACGGTAAAGGCGCATGCGCCTGCTCGCGAGACAGGTTTCCAACATCCGGCTTCGGGCCGTCGCTCCGAGAGGACATAGGTGCGACGAACGAGGTCAAGGCGATCGCTGCACCTGCAACAAGGGGTGTGAGATGCGATTGCTGATCCAACGAATGCTAGCGGCCATGGCCTTCGCCGGCGCGCTAACGCCACCCACAGCATCCGCCGAAAAGCTCGGCGCATGGGATATCGAGGAAACGGTAACGCCGCTGACCGGCGCCACCTCGATAGCGGCGGTACTCGCCTCCACGCAGCCGCTCATCAACTCCGTTGGTGCCGCCGCACCGGCGGGCCTGGTCCTGCGCTGCCGCGATGGACAGCTGGTCGCCTATGTCAGCTGGGTCCAAGTGCTCTCCACCATCAGCGCGCTTTTCACCAGCCAGACTCAGACGCTGGTGCTGTGGCGCACCGACCAGCGCGCCATCAGCGCCAATTACTGGCAGGTCGACAACGCCTTCATCGCTGCGGGCATGTTCGGCACCAAGCCGGCGGTCAAGTTCATCGAGAAGCTGACCGGCGCCAAGCAGCTTGTCGTGCGGATGTCGAGCAGCACCAGCACGCAGGATGCGGTGTTCGACCTCGGCGACGTGACCACGGTCGCAGAGCGCGTCAGCAAGCCCTGCGGCGTCACCTGGACGCGCCACCCATGACCGCGCTTACTGCACCTGCGGGCGAGATCGCCGCCTTCGACACACAGCGCACCGGCCGCATGGGCGAGCTGGTCGTCGAGCTTGAGCTGCTGCGCAGGGGATGGATCACCGGTAACTTCAACCACAGCACGATGAACAGCGCCGGCTGGGACCTGTTCGCCACACGCGGTGACCGCTCGGTGCGGTTGCGGGTCAAAGCCAAGCGTGCTGGCGTCGCCAACTTCCGCTGGTCGGCCAAGGCCGATGGCACGGTCTTCCTTGGCCATCATGGTGCCGATGACGACTTCGTCATCGCGGTCAGCTTCGAAGCCGACGGATCGCATGTCGCCTACGTCGTGCCGACCGGCATCGTCGCCGAGGCGCTGGAGGCGGAGCATCAGCGCTGGCTTGCGGGCCCCAAGCGTGGTGGTGGATCACGAAAGGATACGCCGATGCGGAGCATCTATATTGACGACCGCGAGGATGGTGCCCCGTCGCACGGCTTCGCCACGCGCTAGGCCTCCTATCGCGACGCCTGGTCGCTACTGGAAACGGCGAATGTTGCGCTTTGATTCAGCCTCCTTCCGCGCCAGACGCTTCGTTTCCGCACGCTCTTCCCAGGCGATGCGATCGGGATCGTCCGGCTCCAACTTCTCGTAGAATTGCTTCTCCGCGATATCGTCCAGCAAATCGATGATTTCCTTCGACATTCTCTCCTTCTCCGCCAGCTCCGCCGCTTCCTCGGCGAGTTCCTCTGGCGACTTGCCGATGATCACCTGCCCGCGGTGACGCGCCTCATCCAGAACGAGCTTCGCCGACCTGACATCGCCCGCAAGCCCCTTCTGCGTGTGCACCAACATCAGCGCGGTTTCCGCGTCGATCTCCGTCAGCTTTCCGTTCAGAACCGTCTGCGTCGGCTGGCTCAATGCGGTCTTCACGGCGTCAAGCTTCCGACCGGGCTTGCCCTTGCAACCCCATGGGTTGCGCGTCTCACCGGGCTTGATCGTGTGTTCACGTGGCGGGAGGCAGTAACCCTTGGTCGCACCGGGCTTGGGCTGCTTCTTGCGCTCCCAAGGGCGCTTCGTCGGATCGTCTTTGTCGGACATGATATGTCTCCTGATGGATGGTGAAGCGCGGGGGTTCAGGCGGCGGCGACGCGCTCGGCGCTGACCTCAGCGAAGGTGCGGGCGTCCGCTTCGAGCGTTGCCTCCTCGCCGGACCATGCCTGCCACCGGCGCACGATGAGGTCGGCGTAGAGCGGATCGAGCTCGATGCCGTAACAGGTGCGTCCGACCTTCTCGGCCGCGATCAGCGTCGTGCCAGACCCCAGGAAGGCGTCGATGACGATGTCGCCGCGCCTGGTGCAGTCCAGCAGCGCGTCGGCGACCATCCGCACGCTTTTGGGCGTGGGATGGTGCTTCAGCATGTCGCCTTCGTCACTTCCCGTGCTCGCAGTCTTGGCGGACGGGTAGCGCCAGACGTTCGAGCGGTTTCGGCCGTGCCGCCCACCCTGGACGTTGTTGCGATACTTGCCCTTGCCGTGCCTGAAGATGAGCACGAGCTCATGCTGGGAGCGCAGGAACGACCCCTGTCCGGGTCGGTCCTTCACCCACACCGCCAGATTGAGCAGCGGCCCCAGCAGCGGCTCCGCGGCCTGCAGTAGGAGGTGCAGGCTGCGCCAGTCGATCACCAGCTCCACGACCGCGCCGGACTTCAGGTGCGAGCGCATGTTGGTGATGAAGCTGGTGAAGAAGCCGCGCAGCTCGTCCGGGGCCATATCGCCCGACCCCATCACGAACTCGCGGTGGCGGCCCTCGCCGGCGACGAAGCCGTCGATGGGGCATCCGAAGGGCGGGTCGGAGAAGACCGCTGCAGCACTCGCCCCCTGCATCAACGTGTCGAAGGTCGCTGCATCGGTGGAGTCGCCGCAGATGAGGCGGTGCTTGCCCATGCGCCACACGTCGCCCACGCAGCTGATGGGCACTTCCGAGCTCAGTTCGTCGAGATCCTCCTGCTCGGTCTCCTCGTCCGCCGCCGTCTCCTTATCGGCGGCAAGCATGAAGTCCATCGCGCCGACCTCGAACCCGATCTGCTCGGGCCGATAGTCGGGCACCTCGACCTCGAAGCGCAGGTTCAGCTCGACCAGCTTCGCCCGGTCCCATTCGCCGAGCTCACCCAACCGCTGATACCCGACGGCGAGCATATCCGCCTGTGCTGCGGTCAGATCGTCGATGCGGATCACAGGCACCGTCTCGATGCCCAGCCGGAGCGCTGCCTGGAGCAGCACGTCGCCGACCTTGACGACATTGTCCTTGACCAGGAGCGGCAGTCGCACACCTTGCGCTGCCACGATCTGCCGGGCGGCATTCTCGTCAAGCTTGCTGAAGCGACGTGCGCTGTCGCCGTTCGCCACGAGCGTGGCGGTCGCCACATGCTCGATCTGCATCGAATTATGATGGACCGGTGCGAGAGGCCCCTCTCGCACCGTGCCGTTACGTCGTCTTGCTATTGTCACGATCTAAGCTCCGCTGTTTGCTGGAGCTCGGCTATTGGGCAGCTAAAATGGCTAGAAAAAACCCCTAAAATGCCTCTGCCGACGTGATCACGCGTTTTAGTCTCCGAACATGATGGCCAAGCTGCGGAGGGTTTCGTTCTCCGCTGGGTTGGCACTGTCCACGGGCTCAAGCGCGCCATCGCTGGAGAGGCTGATCGTCTTCAGCTTCCCATGTCTTAGTCCAGGTACCCGCGGGCTTAGGCCCAACTTCTTCCGGGCCTCTCGATGCCGCGCGCGTAGCGCGTCACCGGTTAGCGTCCGTCGCGTCCCGTCTTCGCTCACGTAACGAGAGACGAACGCCATCCGAGGATTGTCCGTCAGCGCGCGGACGCTCAATCCCTCTGCACGGCGCCGCGTCTCGACGTAGTAAAAGACCTCCAGGTGATCGTAAATCCGGGGGCGGCCCGGGCCGGGTGTGTCCTGTTCCATTATTCGCTCCATCTTGGTTTGAACGATGGCGTTTCGGCCCTCGGCTACCGATCCGCCGCCCCGAGGATCATTGAAGTTGCTCTGTCGCGCAAGCTATGTTTGCGACCAGACGAGACGGGTTCCCGTCTACCAGCTTTGTCACTCCCATCTGTCTGCAGGCGTCCGGCACTAAGTCTCTGTGCATACTGTCAAATTTATCGCGCGATCCTCAGCGCCTGTGAACTTTCCCAATTCTTTTCCCATCTAAATGGGAAATCAGGCCGCTCGCACCGCCGGAATGCATTCGGTACTGCCCTGGAAAGCGCCGGAGAATGGCGGTCGGATTTTCCCATTTCCGGCGCGCGAGAGCTTCTCCGCGGTACCGATCGAGCGCGCACGACGCGCAGAAACGCGCCATTTCCCGCAGGGATGACGAAACTTTTAAAGTTGCCAGGACTAGGTGGCGGAGAGGGTGGGATTCGAACCCGTGTAGCTATACCGAATGAGACCGTTCCGTGTCGTAGCTCGCCGTAAATCGTCGTGATAACAACGAGATAATCGTTTTCGAGTTGTACCCAGCCGGTGTGTTTCGGACCCAAATGCCTTCATTGAGATTGCCCCACGCTTACCTGAGGCAGCCCGTGAAGACGCCGCTCATCATCAATCTGAGCATCCTGAAGAACCTCGAACGGACGCCACCCAGCGGCTCCAAAGCCTTCACCTGGGATCTGGAGGTCCGGGGCTTCGGCGCCTGGAAGAACCAGATGGGACGCATCACCTTCGTCTACCAGTACCGGTCGCCGCTGGACAGGCGGACACGTCGCGTGACGTTGGGACAGCTCGGCGAGCTCACGATCCGGCAGGCACGTGACATGTCCCGGGATCTCGCATCCGCGGTCCGCAAGGGCATCGATCCGCGCGAGGAGAAGCGGGCGGTCGCCGACGCACGCAAGCAGGACGAGACGCTCCTGCTCCGAAACGTGGTTCCGATCTACTACGCGCAGAAGGAATTGAAGGCACCCGTCGACCGCAACGTCCGCCGCAGCCTCGAGAACGACATCCTCCCCGCCCTCGGCGACATGCACATCGGGCGGATCCCGGTCACCGCGGTCGAGAGCATGCTGATCGATCTCGCGAAGCGGAGCCCCTCCGCCGCCCGGCATGCGCTGGCTAGCCTCAAGGTGGTACTGAACTATGCCAAGCGCACCAAGCGCATCGTCACCGCCGTGACGGACGGCATGGAAACGCCGAAGTCGAACAAGCGCGAAAGAGCATTCTCTCCGTTCGAGATCGCGCGCTTCCTCGAAGCGGTGCACGATCTCGGCGGCAAGCGCGAAGCCATGCTCACGACCATCTTCCTGCTGCTGCGTCGGGTGAACGAGGTCGCGCAGATGACGTGGGAGGAGGTGGACCAGGTGGAATGGGCATGGCGGCTGCCCGGGCCACGGTCGAAGAACCGTCAGCCGCAGCGTCTGATCCTCCCGCGACAGGTGGTCGCCATCATCACCAGCCTGCACCCGGACCCGAAGACGCGGCGTGGTGCCATCTTCAGTCCGAACAAGTCGATGCGCGACATCTCGAGCAAGGTCTGGGACATGCTGGATGCCAATCTCGACAGGCGACTTGAACTGCATGAGGCGAAATCCGGGAAGCCGCGCCCTGCCTTCGCCCACTACACGCTTCACGACGGACGAACCACCGCAGCCACGCTCCTTCAGAAGAAGCCGTTGTCGTTCCCGCCGCACATCATCGAGGCGGCGTTGAACCATGCGACGCAGGAGCATGGCATCAAGGCGGTCTATCAGCTCCACCGATACGCCGACGAGGTCGGTGACATGCTGCAGCGTTGGGCGGACTACGTCGATGGCGTGATGGCTGCCGCCGACACTTGGCCCGGAGGACGGGCCCTCCCCTTCATCGAAATCGACGAACGTGAGGCGCGGGCGACCAACTTGAGGGCGGACTGGACCAAGCGGAAGCTCCTCGCCAAGAGGTCGGCGCGGGAGCCGAGCGGCGCGAAGAAGCGGTCTTCATCCTGATCATGCACGGACGTGGCCGTCGCGGGCGGGCAGATCGTCAGGCCTTCGACCGGAGATTGGATGCTGCGCTGGAACCGGTATGAAAGAGGACGATGGAGACCCAACGCAATCCACCTCCACCGCTCTCGGACACCCGTTTCCTGTTCGACGCCTGGTTCCCGGCATACGGACCCGACGCGAGGACGGGCTCCATTCCTCCCGGCCACCTGAGCATGGCGGAGGCCGTGCACCGCATCTGCCGCCGGCTGCTGGTGTCGTACGATCGCGACTTCCCGTTGCTGGCCACGCTGCCCTCCCTGCCGGTCATCGCCGCGGAGCTCGCCTTCGTCGGCGACGAGCCCGTGCCGGGCGTGCAGGAAAGATACGCTCCCACGATGCGGGCGGTCGATGCGCTCTGCACGCTCGCCGGCGGCAGCCTCCTGTCCCAGGACGACGAGGTCTGGCGGGTCATCGGGTCGGATCGGTTCGCCGATCCCCATCCGCTCCGCGACTGGGACGGCTTCGTCTCCGTCTTCGGATCGGGTGGCGGACTGCAGCGTGGTGATTGGAACCACCTGCTGATCGAGATCGGGGGATGGCGGAGCATCGGAACCATGGCGCGCCGCGTGCTGCTCACCGCGGCGGAGGTGCTCGTTCCTCTCGCGACGCGCGGCGCGTTCGATACGGTCGCCTCGCCGATGACGGGACCGGTCGATGCCGAGCCTATTTCCCGGGAACAATGGAACACGGCCGACGGATTGCGTCGGCTCGCGACCGGCGGTTTCGATCCCACTCGTCCGCATCAGCCGGGTGCCGCGGCGACACACGACATCCTCGTGCGTGAATCCGGCTTCGAGGAAGCAATCGCCGAGCCATGCTCCGCCAAGGAGATAGATCCCGCCCCGCACATCGCGCGAATGGCGGGTGGCCGCGCCTACCCGTATGCCGATCTCCTCAGTGATCTAGTTTCGGACATGGCCCTTCTGCTCGCGCAGGACGCACACCGCGATTGGCGCTCCAATCACCTGCGCATGGCGCTGCCCGGACTCGATAGACGATACGCAAATCTCGACGACGGCATCTTCCGCAAGGCTCGCGAGACGTTGTTCGACCTCGGGATAGAGAAGATCGGCAGATGGTCGGACGGACGACCGTCGAGAGCCGAGGCCGACGCCGTCGAAAGTCTGCGCGACCGGAAGTTCGATCGCGAAGGATTGATCCGCGTGACGCCGGCCGAAATCCTCCGGAAACTTCCCCAACCGTCCTGAAAACCTCCGTGGACGTCCCGGTTCCAGCCTTAGTTTAGGGGCTCCGCCGTCTTTAGTCTGCTCTCGTCGGCCACATTCCGGCCGATCAGCAGGAAGACACGACATGACCGAAGTCCTTCGTACGATCTGCGGCGATGACGGCAGCCGTCACGAAGTCCCCGAGGACCAGATCGCCTCGCCCCTCTACACCACCCCGGAAGCGGCCGCCTATCTCCGCTGCTCCCGCGAATGGCTCGAGAAGCAGAGGGTGTATCCGACCACGCGGACCTCGTCGCCGGCGTTCTCGCGCGTCGGACGCAAGGTCTTCTACCAGAAGAGCGAGTTGGACGCCTTCATCCGCCGCAACACCGCCTCCTCCACGAGCGAGTACGTTCGCGGCTGACGCCGGCTGCGCTTCCGGGCGGACGATCGAACCGCCCTTCCAGACATAGGGATCAATCCATGCAGGAACACGACATGGCGCCTCGCTGCGAGGTGCCGGTGCTGCCGTGCGACCACGTCAGACGCATTCTCGACGAGGCCAGGATCAAGGACGGCTTGGCCGCCCGCGCCATCGAGATCGCGATCCTGGTGCCGCAGCCCATCCGTCTCGTGGCGGCCGCGCCGATCGAACTGATCGATCGCGATGGCGGCTTCATCCGGCTGATGGACGACGATGGGTGCTGGACCGAACTCGCGGTCTCGCCCTACGCCATGGAGGCCATCAGGGCCGCATCGCGCGGCAGGTCGACCGGCCCGCTGGTCGCCGACGGCCGGGGCCACGCCTTCAGACCCGGGCCACGATCCGATGCGGAAGTCGCCGACTTGATGGCGGTTCTTCCTCCGACGGACGAGCGGGACGTCTTCGGCCTGCTGCTCCGAACCGGCCTCGCGCACCTCGCCGCGGCGGGCGTTCCCGCCGAAGCCCTGTGCCTGACCGGACCATCCGGGTGGGGCGACGATCCCGACCGCCGCTTCCGTCACTTGGAAGCGCAGGCGAGCGCGGCGTCGATCTGGGCGGGAAGGCTGGCCCTCTGGACGAGGCCGGGTTCCCGCGGGGACTTCGCGGATTGCACGCGGGACGGTCTGCGGGGCGTCGGCATCGAGGACTCGCTGCTGTGGGAGCGGGCGGAATGACCGGCGGCGCCACGTTGGTGCCGAGACTCGAGGAGGCTCGCCTGCTGCACCGCACCGCCGAGCGCATGGGCGGCCCCACGGGAGCAGCCATCCAGCTCTGCCTGCTGACCATGTCGACACCGTGGCAGGTCGTCGCGATCGACCTTGAAGCCATCGACTGGGGGGAGGGCGCCGCACATGTCCACGCGCGCGGCGTCGATCAAGGCCGACGGAGAAGGAGGATCGTTCCGCTGTCGAACGCCGCGATCCACGTCCTCCTGCGTTGCGCCGGCTCCGCGGCCGGGCGCGGGCAGGCGGTGACGGGAGGTCGCGGCGAGCCGATCGCGATGAACGCCATGAGGTTGGATCGGCTGAAGTCGGCGCTGGCCCGGATAGATCCGGCGACACTGAACATCAGGTGGAACTTCCAGGGTCTGCGGCGTCTCGGAGCCTGTACGCTGCGGCATCAGGGTGCCGGGGTCGATGACGTCCGGGAGCTGCTCGGGCTCCGCACCGACCGGCCGTTCAACCCGTACGAGACGGGACATCGACACCGTCGGGCGGTGGCTCTCGCCGAACGGTGGTCCAGGACCATCCTGACCGATCCGGGCGGCACCCTTGGCGCGTGCCCGGAACCAGGGCGCGGCGTCTGAAAGCCGCCGCGGACGGAGATGAAAGGCGGTGAGCCAGAGGGCCGGAGGAAAGCCGGCCACGCTCAACCGCATGCGTCCACGAACGACGCGAAGGGAGTATAGACCATGCCGACGAGCAGCATCCGGTCCTGCTACAAGACCGCGACCGGGCAGATCGATCTCGCCCGACTGAAGCAGGACGTCCCGATCACGACGGTCGCCGGCCTCATCACCAAGCTGGTGAGGTCCGGCACCGAGATGAAGGGGCTGTGCCCCCTCCACGAGGAGCGAACCCCCTCCTTCTACGCCAACGACGCCAAGGGCGTCTTCCACTGCTTCGGCTGCGGTCGCGGCGGGGACGTCATCGCCTTCGTCCAGCAGGTCGGCGGCCGCAGCTTCCTCGAGTCCTGCGAATGGCTGATGGGGTCGTCCAGCTTCTGCCCGCCCGAGCATCGCGTCACCGTGGCGCAGGCGACCGCGACGCGGCAGGCGAACGTACACCGCGCGAAGAAGGAGTTCCGGCGAGGCGTCGCGGTGGAGGGCACCGTCGTGGAGACCTACCTCGCGAACCGCGGGCTGGACGGACAAATTCCCGGCTGCATCCGCCACTCCTGGGTTCCCCGCTTCTGGCGGGACGACGGCTCCGAGGGTGCGCGGCAGCCCGCCATGATCGCCGCCGTGCAGGACGTCGACGGCAGCGTCGTCGGCATCCAGCGCACCTTCCTCGACAATGAGGGGCGCAAGTCGCGGCGCGGATCCCCGCGGCTCAGCCTCGGCCAGATCCGGGGCGGCGCGCTACGCCTGGGCCCGGCCAGGCCGGAGATCATGCTCACCCAGGGCGTCGAGGACGGGCTGGCGTTGACCCGGATGTTCCCCGGCGCGACCGTCTGGGCGGCGCTCGGCGACGGCAACCTCGCGCACGTCGCGCTGCCCCGGCACGTCAGATGCGTCACCCTGTGCGGCGACGCGGACGAGGCCGGGCGGGCGGCCGTGCGCAGGGCCAAGCGGGCGTTCGAGGCGCTCGGACTGGACGTCAAGACGCTGTTCCCGCGCGCCGGCAAGGACTTCAACGAGGAGTGGCTGCTGCTCCACGCCTGAGCGCACCACCGGAGACCATCGACATGACCGTCCACGACGACGTCGGAGCCATCGGCGTCGGCGAACGCCGGGCCCGTGCCCGTGATCCGCCGAGAGCCGCCACCGCTTCGACCCACACACGATCGGCACCGCCGACCACATCGACAAGGACCAGGCACATGACCAGGAAGAAGAACACCGACTCCCGCGCCCTCGCCAAGCACCAGCCGCCCGCCCTGCCCGCCGCGCGCAAGATGAACGGCGGCGATCTGCCTGTGCAGGTGGATGCCGTCTACCACGTCCGCGACGTCCACCCGAGCAACGACGGCCCCTGGAGCAAGGAGGCCGACAAGATTGCCTGGACCGACCAGATGAGCGGCTACGCCTGCATCATCCGGCGGTCCGCGCAGGGCGGCCACCTCGGCGGCTACGTCGCCGTGCCCCCGACGCACCCGCTGTACGGCATGCAGCCATACGCCTTCGCGGGGCTCGGGATCAGCGTGCACGGCGGCATCAGCTACGCGCACGAGTGCCAGCGGCGGGAGGAAGAGGCCCGGTCGATCTGCCACGTCGCCGTCGAGCCGCCGCGCGTCAGCCGCGATCCGCTCTACGCGAATGCGGCCGCCCAGCGGGGGGACGACGCCTGGTGGCTCGGCTTCGAGTGCGACCAGCCCGGCGACGTCATGCCCGTATTCGGCTATCGGAAGGCGCAGAACGGGACGCTGGAGGGCGTCAACGAGCGGACCTACAAGACGGAGCAGTTCGTCTACGAGGAGTGCGTGCGCCTCGCCACCCAGCTCAAGGCTGTGGAGGAGGGCCGCGACGCGAGGGAGGCGGACCCAGGGCCCCGGGAAACCCACTACGATCCGCGGAGGATCGGCCGATGACCCGCCGCCTCCCCGTCGATCCCGAGCTGCCCTGGGGCTGCTGGCTGAGGATCGAGCCCGGGGACGGCACCCCGGCCGAGTTCGTCGACGACGCGACGGGCGAGCGCTGGGGCACCATCCGGGAGGCGTTCTGGTACGGGAGGTTGGGCATGCCGCGAGGAGCCTACATCCCACAGGACAAGCTCGAGTTCCTCCACGGCGTCCTCGCGCAGTGGGCGCGTCGGCGGCCGGAGAGCGCCGAACGCACCACCGACATGTTCACAGGGTGCGGCCAGTTCTCCGGCTGGTACATGGCATGGCTCACCCGCGAGGGCCTGATCGCCGGTCGGGACGGCCTCACCGCCGAGGGTTGGGCTGTCCTCCACATGCTGATGGGCACTCGCCCGCAGGACGTTCGCAAGGATCGCCCCGGTCGAGCGACCGTCGCCCAGCTCGTCGAGCTCGGTCTCGGCCCGGAGGAGCGCGAGGCGCGGCTAGCCAGGGTCGAGCAGGCCGCGCTCAAGTGGGGCGTGGGCTTCCGCCGGACGAAGATCGGGGCGTGGCCGCACGTCATCCTGGTCAAGCGCGGCGAGGGCGAGGTGCCGGTGCTGGAGACGAGCTGGTCCCTCCGCTTCGAGAACGAGGAGCAGCGGGACGCCTTCTACGAATGGCTGTGCGTGCGCCTCGACCGGTGGCCCGCGTGGGCCGAGATGGCGGGACGCAGTCGACAGCCCGACCTCACCCAGCACCTGCTGATGGTTCTCGCGATTTCGGCGACGAACATGGACCGCGATTTGCCTGCGATCGCCGCGAGCTGATCTGGAACCCCTAGCTGATCGCGTCGCACCCGCAGAGCGGGTGCGACGCGCCTCACGACCGCTAGGTATCCTCCGCCTCAGCCCCGCTCATACTCCCCCGATCGACCTTCAGAGTTCGGCAAGAACGACGCTGAATTTGTCGGAGACAGCCAACCCGCTCGGCCGCCAACTGTCCGCCAATGGTCGCAGTTCGGCCGACTCCAGCCAGTCGAAGGTCTCCGACTTGGCCGGAGCCGCATCAACGATCGATTTGCTCTCCAACCCCCGGAAGCGGAGCACGTCCTTCGCCTCGACCCTTCCGGCCACTATTACCGCTGAAGTTAGAGTCACCTGGACCAGCTCCCATCCCTTCTCGAAGGACATCGCCTTCGCAAATTCATTTCGTGATATGATGATGCGGTCGGCTGTCGACGGCACGCAGGTCTTCACTTCCAAGCGCCGCGTCTTACCATCTTCCACCACTTCGATATCGTATCCATAGGCGTCGGATACCAGCGCGACGTGAACTGGGTGCAAGCCGACGCGCCGCAGGGCATCCATCACCGCCAACTCCCCCGCGGTCCCGAGCAGCTTGCGGAGGTCGTCGTCCGCCTGAGCAGTGATTTGAGCATGAACGTTCAGGATCAGGGGCACGAGATCCGGACCAAGCCATTCCAACCGGCTCAGGTCCTTCGGCGGGATCAGGTCCAACATCACCTCGCCGTCCGACACCACCAAGCCGATCCAGTCGGGAGGAAACCGCCTCAGAAGCAGCGACGCGATGCCGAGGAAGGATGATCGATCTGCGACGTGGCTCAGCCTGGCCAGATCCTTCCTGATCCAGACCGTGTCACCGCATCCCGCAAGCCCTCCACCCACCAGCACCCCGACCGTCCCGGCGAGGTCGAGAGCGCCCGCCATGTAACTGGCACCGGAGAGAGCCGCCGCGAGCCATTCCTCGACGTCGCCCTGCTTCTTCAAGCGAGCGACCGACGCGAGGAGGAAGGCCGCATGGCAGCGACCTCTGCTAGGCAGCTCGCGCATCTTCACCCAGATGGTCCATCACGGCCGACAGATCGTCGACGAACGCCGGGGCACCGTCCTCGCCCTCGTCGGCGGACGGCAGCGCGATCTGGACCAATCCGGGATCGTTCATGAGGGTGGACAGGGCACGGACCTTGTCCTGGAGACGCCCATCGACCGTGACGTCGATGGTCTCCTCGCTGATCAGCAGCGTGAAGGTCGTCAGTGTCCCGTCCGCCAGGCCCAATCGGTGGATCCGGTCCTGGCTCTGGAGGAAGTGGCCGGCGTTGAATGACCGGTCGAGGTAGACGGCATGATGGCACCAGTGGTGAAGACTTACGCCCTCCCCGCACGCTGCCGGATTCGCCAGCAACACCGAACAGGTGGGATCGTGGCGAAACCGATTGAATTCCGCGTCACGGGTGACGACTCCGGGAGCCGGATCCGGATCGGAAGGAACGCCGCCGTGCACCGCCGCGGGATTGTAGGGGCGCAGCATCCGCTGCAGAAGCCGGATGTTTCTGACGAAGTTGGTCCAGACCAGGACCTTCTCACCGCGGGCGGCAGCGTCCGCCACGATCCTGACCACCTCCTGGTACTTCCAAGGCGTCTCGAAGCTGCCGTAGCGCGCAAGAAGTTCGGCCACCGTCTCGTTGCCGTCGAGCTCCACCGGCGGATGAGCGAAACCCGGATCGTCCCCGGGGTCCGACCCGGCCGTCAGCAGCATCGGATTGGTGGCGGCCTCAAGCAGGTACATCACGATTTGTCCAAGCCGACGCATGTCCCGCAGGCTGTCGTCCCCGCCTGCCAGCTGGGACCTGTACCGGCCGAGAAGCGCGTCGTAGATCGCACGCTGGATCGGCGACATGGGTCGCCTGATTACCTGGAAGTCGGTCCCCGGCAGACCCAGCTCGGTTTTGGCGGTTCGCACGAAATAGCGGGCGAGTGCCGCGTGGGTCTCCGCCAGAACGGCCTCGTCGCGGCCGAGACTCTCCGTGTACGCCGAATGAGGGAGGATCTGCCGGTCCTGCGCAGGGTAGAGAAACTGCACCAAGGCGACCAGGTCGTGCGCCCCTTGAGGTGCGGGCGTGCCCGTGAGGACGTCACGACGGGCGGCCGCATAAGCGAGATCGAGGACCGCGCGACCGTGCTTGCCCGCCGCGCCTCGTTTGACGCGGTGAGCCTCGTCAAGGACGACCTGGGTCTGGCCCCGCGCGACGAAAGCCCTGATGGTGTCGTAGTCGCTGGCCACCCTATTGTAGTTCGAGACGAGCAGCTCGACTTCGCTGGGTACGTGCATGTCGCCGCCCGCGTAGGTCGCCATCGCGAGAGGGATGTCGAAGCAGGCAACCGACTCCTCTCGCCAGGCCTCGAACGCGGCGATCGGCGCCACCACCAGCAGCCGGCTGACTTGGCCGCGGTGTCTGCGGATGGCGTATGCCGCGAGGGCGACGGTCGTCTTTCCGGCACCCGGCACCGAGAAGTCGGCAGCGTGCGGCAGCCGCAGCACGTGCGCGAGATTCACGAGCTGGAACGGCTTCAATATCCGTTTGAACCCGGCCTGCCTCAATTCGGAAGCCAGTACATCCAAATCGGCTGGCGGCCCATCCAGAGCCGCCGTCGCCTCCTCCCTCGCCCTGCGGTCCTGCGCCATCGACCTGAGTTGCGCCGTCAAGGTCTCCCCGAGGGTGACCTTCTCGGCGAAGACCCCCCGAACCTCGCGGAGGACGTCAAGCTCGGCAAGGAACACGTCGGCATGCACGACCGTCTGCCGGGCGGAACCGGACAGCACCCCGCGCGCCAACGCCTCCTGGAGCCTCGCCCAGGCACCGACGTTCGCATCGTCCGAGCGCTCGACGATGACCGTTGGCTGCCCCTGCCGGTAGAGCTCGGCGCTGATCATGCGGGTTTCTCGAGTTCGGCGACCGCGGCCTTCAACTCCGCGAGGCGCGCCTTGAAGGCGTCCTCCTTCCACTGATCGATCACCCTTGCCTTCGGCAAAGCCTCCTTCGCCTTGGTGAGCTTCTTCAGCGCAGCGGCGATGAGCTCAGTCGGAGCCGTGACGGTCGTCTTCTCCTCGGTCTGGCTGCTCGCCTCGTCGGCGGCCTGATCGACCGCGGCCTTGACCGATCGCATCAGGTCCTCGACCTGGACCTTCTTGCCGGCGACCTCGATCTCCTGCTCGCCGCCGTTCCGGGCGAGGAACGACAACACGTTCTTGAGGTCCGCCTGCTGCTCGGTCCCGCCGTCACCACCGCCGCCGAGCACGTCGTCCAGCAGGTCGACCTCGTCGGTCGCAACCTCCTCCTGAGCCGGGGTCAGCAGCGCCGCCAGTGACACCTCGGCCTGGAGCTCCTGACGGACGAGGGCGCTCGCGTCGGCACGCTGCAGATGCCGCAGGGCGCGGTAATTCACCCCAGTCAGAGTGCCCAGGAAGTAGGCGTCCCGGACCGAAGCGGCCTCGGCGGCCGGCTTGCCCTTGATGTGTCGGGCGAGTTCCGTGAACGCGGACTCGTTCGGCACGAAATCGGCGTGGTGACGCGTGCCGTTCGAGAGGTGAACGAGCTGATGCAGCTGCTGCAGCTTCTCGTACTGCGTCCTGACGTCCGCGACCGGCTTGTGCATGCGGGAGGCGACCTTTGCCCAGCTCTTGCCCTCGCGGTCGAACAGCTCCTCGATGAGAAGGGCCTCGTTCACCCAGGTGTAGTCGACCTTGAAGTCGCGGGCGATCTGGAGCTCCGTCTCGAGATCCACCAGTTCGGCCAAGGTGGCGTCCGCCGGCAGCACGAGACACTTCACGTACTGCGCCGGCATGTAGGTGTCGTCGAGGAACAGGCTGCGAAGGGCGGCCGATCGGCGATTGCCGTTGATGAGCACGCCTTCGGAGGTGACGACCGCGGGGTCCTGCTGCCCGCGTTCCCTCAGGTCGGCCTTCAGGTCCGCGAAGCCCTCCTGTCCCGATAGGATGGCGAACTGTTCCTTCTGGGCCTCCGCGCCGAGCGGGTCGGCCGTGAACAGATCCGTTTCGCCGCGCTGCCGGACGATGCGCATCTGCTCCGACTTGGTCCGGTGGTTCAGCGTCGAGAACCGCACCCACTTCACGTCGAGGTCGACGAGCGGCAGCTCCTTGTCGGTGCGAGGCCAAGCGGGCAGCAGCCCCTTCTTCGTGCTCGAAGCCTTGCGAGCTTCGAGGAACTGCAATCTCTCCTGGTCAACCAGCGGGTTCGTCATCCTCAGCTCCTTGCGTTCGTGACGCGGCCGCTGCCGTATCGCGAGGTGATGTTCGTCCTGTCCACGCCAGCGCCACGCTGGAAACCGACATGTCCCGTGTAGAGCGCCGCCTCCTCCGGCGGAATGCCGAACCCCGAGAGCAGGATGGCCGGGAACTTCCGCTGGATCGTGCCAGCCCAGTTGTAGTCCGGGCCACCGCCTGCGTCCGGCGTGACCCAGATGCACGGGGGTGGGACACGCATGCCGCCGATGTCGACGGCGCGCGACATCTTCGGGCACGGTCGATGGTCGGAGCCGCAGACGTTGTTGTGGAAGATCACGCCATCGAGCGTCTCGCCCTGATCATTGAAGAAGCGCCCCCTCATACGCTTCACGCCGGCCGAGACGTGCCAGCCCGGTTCCTTCGTCAGACTTGAGCAGAGCCACCAGACGTAGGTCTCCGCTGCCCAGTCCGGTACTGACCAGGCCACGCTGCTGTGCCGTCCGTCGGGGCACCCCTTCTGGATGACCGCGATGTCGCCGGACCCGCCGACCTTGAGCCGGTAGACCGTGTCGTCTCCGTAGGTCGGACGGCTGAAGGACGAGATCGCCCCCCTCGCAACCAGGAACTCGAACAAGGCGACGAGGAACTCGCGGCGCTCGCTGTTGCTCGCCGACTGGCTCCCTCTCACGCGCTCGATCGCCGTCGGCAGCGCGAGCCTGAAGTCGTCCCCGGACAACCCGTTACGGTTGAGGAACGCTTCGTCCTCGCCCAACGCGCGCACCACCGCAGCCACCCGATCCACTATGTCGTCGGGCGGTGCACCCCTGTGACGACACGGCGCTGCCTCGCTGGCACCCATCCCGATATCTCCCCCTGCGTAACAGAACGTCCCCGTGTCCCATCAACATAGGTCGTTTCGGGTCTCGGTTAAAGCGAAGAACAGAGCATGAATCTACTTGCATTGGCGCCAGAGTGGCGCCACTATAGATTACAGCTTGCGGAAGGGCGCAAACATGGCGACGACACACACGAGCCTGCGAATCGACGACGAGATGATGACCGCCATCGACGCATCCAGGGCAGAGCGCACGGGCAACGTGTCGCGGAACACGTGGATCGCCGAAGCGATCGCCGAGAAGCTGCAGCGTGAGCGGCAGCCGACGCGGGAGACGGCCGATGCGTGACTTCTACGAGTTCTTCGCGGGCGGGGGCATGGCACGCGCCGGTCTAGGCCAGGGCTGGACCTGCCGCTTCGCCAACGACTTCGACCACAAGAAGGGCGCTTCCTACCAGGAGAACTGGGGCGACGGCGAACTCACCGTCGGCGACGTGCGCGAGGTGGAGGTCGCGGATCTACCCGGCAGGGTCGATCTCGCGTGGGCGTCCTTCCCATGCCAGGACCTCAGCCTCGCAGGCGGCGGTGCCGGTCTGAAGGGTGAGCGGTCGGGGACGTTCTGGCCCTTCTGGTCGCTGATCAGCGGGCTGAACGCCGAGGATCGCGCGCCTAGGCTCATCGTCCTCGAGAACGTCTCCGCCACCCTGACCTCCCATGGCGGAAGCGACTTCGTGGCGATCGCTACCGCGCTCGTCGAACAGGGCTATCGATGCGGGGCCCTGGTGGTCGATGCGGCCCTCTTCGTCCCCCAGTCCCGGCCACGCCTCTTCGTGATCGCGGTAAAGGACGGCGTCGACGTGCCAGCCGACCTCACCGTGACCGGACCGGAATCGCGCTTCCACACGCGTCAGCTCGTCGCGGCCTACGACAAGATGCCCGAGGAGGTGGCCCAGCGCTGGTTGTGGTGGCACCTCCCGGTTCCGCCCAAGCGCAAGAAGAACTTCGCCGACCTGATCGAGTCTCCGTCCGACGGGGTCGCCTGGCGCTCGGAGGAGGAGACCAGAGCGCTTCTCGACATGATGTCGCCCATCAACCGGGCGAAGGTCGAAGGCGTGCGCGAAACCGGCAAGCGCGTCGTCGGCTGCGTCTACAAGAGGACGAGACCCACGGCGTCCGCAGGCAAGGTGCAGCGCGCCGAGATCCGCTTCGACAACGTGTCCGGATGCCTGCGGACCCCGGCCGGCGGATCCAGTCGCCAGCTCATCGTGGTCGTTGAAGGCAAGCAGGTCCGGTCCCGACTGATCACGGCTCGGGAGACCGCCCGGCTCATGGGCCTGCCGGACAGGTACAAGCTGCCGAGGAACTACAACGACGCGTACCACCTAACGGGCGACGGGGTGGCCGTGCCGGTGGTGAGGCACCTCGCGGCGAATATCCTGGAGCCGATCCTCGCTGCGAACCAGATTGAAGCCGAGGCCAACGACGTCGTTGAGGAACTCGTCTGAACGGCGGCGACGGCGGAGAGCACGATCCGGCGGATCTTGCCTCCGCCGTAATCCCGTGCACGAGGAACGACGCGCTGCGCCGGCGCATCGAGGATTTCGCCGAAACCATCAAGACGCAGGCTCATCTGCTCGGCGAGCATGGTCTGGACGAGACCGAATTCTACCAGAGTGGCATTCTGAGAGGTGCCGTCGAGCGTATCCGCGGACAGTACTCAGCCGCTCGAGCCGAGAAGCGGCAGTTCGTTCGACGCATCCTGAACCACCTCCAGGACAATGGATACGTCCAGGACTACGAAGAAGCAGCCGGCGGCACGCGATACGACTTCCTCGTCCGGATGGCGACCGGTGCTGCTGCGGCCGTCGCGGTGAAGGGATGCCTGGACGGCAACAACACCAACGTCTTCCAACGCCCGGCCGGAGTTGACGAGTTCATCATCTGGAGCATCTGCACAAGCCCGGGGGCCGACCCGCGCCTGAATGCATGGTCCGGTATCCACACGAGGCTCAGTGCCGAGATCATTCTACGACAACAGCAGGTCGATGCGGTCGTGATCTGGGATTGGCGGTGCGGCACGCTGGGACGTCCGTGTCCGAAGCTCGCGCGTCGTCAGGAAGAGGGAGTCAGGCTGACGGAGGTCGGGCCGTGGCGGCTAACGCCGCCGTGCATCTACCTGATGCCGAGCGCCGTACCGAGCGAAAAGGAACCGGCACCGGTTCCGCGTTCGCTCCATGAGGTTCCGTTGATCTCCGCTCTGCACCAGTCGTTCAGGGGGCAGCACGACGAGCTGAACGAGGTTCGTGTCCTATGGAGCCGACTGGGCAATGAACCTGCGCGACGCACGGTCATCGAACGCGGCGGCAAGATCGTTCACGCTTCCGAATCAACGGTCCTCCGTCGCAACTAGATCTCGTGCTTCGTCAAAGCTACTCGCCGCGATAGCGTTTCAGGCAAGCCACCCGTCTGGCCGTCTTGAGCTGGCGCTCCATCTCGGCGACGAACTGGATGATCCGGTCAGCAAAGCTCCCGTCGTGCAGTTCAAGCCAGAAGTCAGGCGTCGTTCCTGGATGCCGGCCTGCCGGAAAATACGGGTCGTTGGTACCCGGCGTCTTCCAGACCGGCCAGGTTAAACTGGACTTCTCCGATCCCAATGCCTTCTCCACATGCGCGACGAGCTCGTCTGGTGCCTTGCGGCGGTGGTTCTTCGAAGGATCGGCATGCCGCAAGCCGTAGAAGAACTCGTGATACCGTGCGCGGTCAAAGCCGACGCCGAACGCGAACCTCGCTTCTGAGCTGAAGCGGATGATCAGCCATCCATTCGGCTCCCCCGCCTCTATGCCTTCATGATCAAAGCTCCAACCCGGATGCTCAGAGATCTTCGCCCCCAGAGTACTCACGAAAGAGTGCCCGAGTTTCATCTCGACCAGACTTCGGGTCTGATAGATCTCCAGCGCAGCCTCTAATTTGGACCGCGAGCCACAGATGTCTTCCGCCAGCTGATCGGCCTCGTCCATGTCCTCGATCTCCAACACAGTCCTACGGACGTGAAGCAACATACCATCTATGAATGTGATCACTGAGGGCGCTTGGCAGGCGACACGACAGGCGAGCAGCCAGTCTGCCAGCTGGGAGTAACTCCTGCATAGCAGTCTGCCGTCTCGCTCGGCCTTCAGTTTCAGCCGCCGCTCCAAGCTCACGTCGCTGGGAACGCGTTCGTCATCCTGCGTCAGGTAGATCAACAAGGCGTCTCGGCCGTAATTGGCAGCCAGGTGGCCTAAATAGTCGCTCACCTGTCCAGGCTGGTCGATGGCGGTCAGCTTGTTCTCGATCGCGAGGGCGTATCGGCCGCTCGTAACCAGGACGTCCAGGCGACGGGTTCTCGAGCTTCGCGTGAAAGGTGCCTCATTCCGCACCTTTGCACGGGCGACGCTCGGGGCCGGCCAATCCACGCCGACCCATGCCAGGAATGAGCTCAGGAAACGATCACCCTGCCCGTGGCTTCCAACCGGGTCCAACAGCCAAGCGATCACCCGGGAAAGCCCGTTCTCCCCCGTGTCCAAGAACTGGAAGGGGGTGAACGTCGGAGCCAAGCGCTCACGGTAATGCCGTTCTATCCTGTCGCGTGTCGACCGCTGGGCTCCGACCTGGGTGAGCAGCACCGTTGCGTTCGTCTTCATGCAATGAGGATCGGGCACCCGTAAGACATCGGCAAGCGCAATGCGTGCGGACAGCGGCCGAACTTTCGTGTCCCTGGCTGCTACCTAGACGAGGCTAGGCCTGAAACTCGCGTCATTCCGAAGAATGATCCTGCCGTCGAACTACCTCCCGCGACACGTTGCGGGCCTGGCTGCGACGCGCGTTCCGTCACCGCATGCTGAAACCGGTACGCGTCGTGGTGGACCTGATCAACCGTGAGCAGAAGGAGGACGACTTCCAGCGAACGCGCTAGGCTAGCGGCAATGCGCGGCGTCGGAGCCGGAGTGGGTGAGAAGCATGGCATCCGGCCGACGCCTCGCCAACCACTCCGCATCCGGCTCACCGCGGCAACACTCGCCAGCCTTCGTTCGTCAGCTCCATCGTCACCGTCCTCTCCCGCGCCTCCCCGACCTTCGCACGCTCGGCGGGCGGTCCGACCGGGATCGGATCGACGCCGCGATAGGAGTAGGTGATCTGCGACATGCGGCGCCCGCCCAGGTCTGCGGGCTCCGTCCAGCGCACCACGTCGACGATCTCGCCCTTCGCCAGGCAGACATTGGGGAAGACGCGCTCGCCGCCGCCGTACGTGCGTCCCACCACGCCGCGGAAGTACGCCTTGCCGTCGTCCGTCGGCGCGTAGGAGATCGTCCTCCTGCGGCTTGCGGGCTCGTCAAAGCCCTCTTGTCGCCCGAGCGTCTCGCCTTCCGTCCTCGTCAGCAGGCCCGCCCGCGCCGCCTCGTCGAGCACGGCGAGCACCGGCCCGCGCGGCGGCTGGTTGTCGAAGCGGAACGGCTCGACCGGCACGATCAGCGGGAACGCCTCGTCGTCCGGGGCACCCTCCCGCTGGATGCGACCGAGCGGCAGCGCTCGACAGAAGGCATCCGCGACGACCGGCTCCAGCGCCTTCCGGAACGCGTCGTCGCTCGGCGTCCTAGCGTCGGAGCAGGCGACGACCGCAAGGCAGGCAGCGAGCGCCAGCGGGGCGCAAACGGGCTTGATGGACGAGCGCATCAGAACGACGCCTTCGCGTTCTTCGGCGCCGCCGCCTCGACCGCCGCCGCCGTTTCGGCCTTGAGCTCGGCGCGGTACTCCTCGCCCATCTGCAGGTCGAGCCCATGGTGGACGCTGCCGGTGTCGGCGACGAGGTACGGCAGCACCTTCGACGCGTAGCCGGCACAGACCCTTTCGGGCTTGGTGCAGTAGAAGCCCTGTGCGCCCTGCCGGAAGGTGGGTCGCCCGTACTTCGCCTCGACGCTCCTCGAGAAGGCCGCCGCCTCCATCCGGTTCGTCGGCATCAGGTACTTCACCTGCGTCACCCGCGCCCCGTCGCGGGCGGCGGCGTACCACACTTCGACCGTCTCGCCCTGTACGCCCCGCGCCATCGTGAACATCGGCACCGTGCCACGATCCGCTCCAGCGCCGCCCCGCTCCGCGGCGCGCCGGGACACCACCGCGCCGAAGGCGTCCTGCTGCGGGTCCTCCGCGGCCGGGACGAGGCCGCCCTTCCTCAACGCCGCACGCGCCTCCTCGGGCGTCATGCCCAGCCTGACGCCGGCGACGTCGAAATCGGCGACCGAGCCCCAGCGCGGGCCGCCGAGGACCTTGTCCATCAGTCTGGCCGCAGTCGACCCGTCGTAGACCTGAGCGAAGGAAGGGCTCGCCGCCGCCGCGGCAAGCCCTGCGGCCCCCAGCAGCGACGCGCGCGAGATGAAGCTCATCGTCGATGTCTCCCTGACGGGTTCGGAGCTCGGTGAGACGGGCGATGTCGGTGCGGATCGTACGATGCCGCAGCACGCCGTTCCCTCGATCATGGCCGTGATCCTGGTCATCATGCTTTTCCCTCGTGTTCGATGGACGTGCGTCGTCGTCCGCCGGGAGACGTCCCGGCGTCGCAGGTCCGTTGGTGGACGTTCGATCTACTGGTGGACGGCGGCCGGCCCGGGCGGCGGACGGGCCCGAAACGGGGCGCTCACCGCAGCACCAGCGCGACGAAGCCCGCGGTGTCGCTCGCTCCCGCCACGTGCCCGGCGTCGAAGGCGCGGGCGACGCCGAGGCGCAGCGAGGAGGTCCGCGACAGCGACGTCGACCAGCCGATCTCCAGATCCAGCTCGCGGGCATCGGGCGCGAGGTCGACCATGGTCGTCGTGGTGGTCAGCGCCCCGGTCATCAGGTCGTAGGCGACCGGCACGAGGAGGGTGGACCGCGCACGCTCGACCCGCAGCGGGGACGACACCCCCAGCATGGCGGTACCGCCGAGCAGCCTGCGTGCCCCCTCGACCGCGAACGCGCTGCCCCGCACCGGTCCAGAGAAGCGCATCATCTCCGAGCCGCCGACGACGCGGGTGGTGGAGGCGGTCGCCCGCGCCGACACGAGCACGCCGGCGATCATCCGACGGGCGGTGAGGGAGGCCATCGTGGTCCGCGCGCCGTCGAGGCCGAGTTCGACGCCGCCACGCATCCCGAGAGCCTGGCCCCGCTCGACCATGTCCGAGATCTCGAACCCGAAGCCGAGCGGGGTGGAGAAGGTCAGGCCGCGCAGCTCGGTGCGCGCGTCGCGGGACGATCCGGACGAGAAGCCGGCGGACCAGCCGGAGCCGGTCCAAGCCGAGGTCGTGCCGACCGGCGCATCGACGACCCCGCGCAGGGGAGAGCCCGCGATACCGTCGCCGCTACCGACCAGCACGTTGGCGCCCAGCGTCACCGTCTGGCCGGGCGCGGGCGAGAACGACACCATGGCCGGGCGGTTCGGGCGGACGGCCTGCCAGTAGGCGGGCACCGACGACGAGAAGCCGAGGCGGGCGTCCGTCGCATCGGTCCGCTGCCACGGCGCGTCGAATGACCCGAGCATGGCGCCGGCGAGCAGGCCGGAGCCGCGGGTGCGGATGCCGGACGTACCCGTCATGGCGAAATCGCGACCGTAGCGGTCCAGGACCGTCATCGTGGACGTCCTTCCGGCGATCGCCGCGCCGCCGCCGAACGGGGCGGACATCGTCAGGGAGGAGTAGCGTGCCAGCACCGCCTGCGCGGCGACGAAGGAGGAGGCCGGCGCCTGCGCCTGCATCGCCTTTTCGACGTTGAGGATGCCGACGCCGAAGACCGGATCGACGCCCGGCGCACCCGCGTCGGTGGCGGTGTCGAGCAGGATGCGCGCGATCGCCCTGCCGCCGAGCTGCGGCCAGTGCTGCCTGAGGAGCGCAGCCGCGCCCGCGACCGCGGGGGCGGCGAAGCTGTTGCCGGTCTCGACGACGACGGCGCCGTTCTGGTCGACCGTTCGCACCTCGTTGCCGGCGGCGGCGATCATGCGGTCGGCGAGCGGGCCGGCGTTGCCGTTCGAAAGGCGTGGCGTGCCGTTCTCGGTCACCCCGATCGCGAACAGGAACCAGTCCTTGTTGGCGCGGTCGGTGCCCACCAGATTCTCGGCGATCGTGCCGGTGAAGCTGTCCTCGTCCGTGAAGTTCGAGATCGACTCCACCAGCAGCCGGTCCGCCTGGCGCACCGCGTCCATGGCGGCGCGCTGTTCGGCCGCGACCTTGCCCGTCGCCACGCCGTTCAGGCTCATGCTGATCACGAACGCCCCCTTGTCGAGCGCGTAGCGGATGGCGGGCGCGATCAGCGCTGCGTTCGCGCCGTCGCCTTCCGGCACCGGACCCGATCCGGGTGTGACGTTCGTCAGGTCGGGGCCGCTCAGCTTCAGTGCCAGGATCGTCGCCCCGGGCGCCACGCCCTGCACGCTGGCGCCGTCGCGCGCGGCGGCGGCGATGCCGGCGACGCGGCTGCCGTGCCCCTTCACGTCCTTCACGTCGAAGCGGATCGTCTCCGGCGGACAGGTGGCGCAGCGGGCGATCGCCTGGTCGAAGGCAGTGCTGTCCGGCGAGATGCGACCGGCGAACTCCCGACCCGAGACGTCGATGCCGGTGTCGAGGATGGCGATCGTGACCCCCTTGCCGGTGATGCCGCGGTCGTACGCGTAGGCGGCCTTCGCCGACACGACCGCGCCGGACGCCTTGTACTCGGGGGCGTCGGCAGCGGACGTGGGCGTCGGGGTTGGTGGCGGCGTGGGGGCGGGCGTGGCCGGCGGCGTCGGGGCCGGCGTGCCGGTGGGCGGCGCGTTGCCGCCGGGCGAGCTGACGCCGCCACCGCCGCCGCCGCACGCGGCGAGCAGCACGGCCGCGGATACCGCCGTCGAATTCCTGATGATCCTCAGCCGCCTGCTGCGGCCCTCCCCGAACACGTGCACGCCCGAACCCCGTTCGCGGCGCTGCCGTCCGGCTCCTCCAGCCGGCGGCACCGCCCTGTTGAAACGAGGCGGTGCCGGCCCGAAAGCCGGGGATTGGAAACCTGCAACGAGACAGGCGCGAGTGTCTTTAGGCTCGCGCCCTGGACATGCACACCCGCTCCCCGGCCGAAATCTCTTTCGTCCGGGCATCGGCTGTCGTTGCGAGGTTTCCACGCCTCGGTCCGCCTGCTGGCGAACGTGCCTGCTCTACGCGGAGAGTGTTAACACGATCAATCCGCATCGCGGTGGTATCGGCGGCTTTTCGATCGTCACCGCGACACACCCGCAAACGCCCGTAATGGGCCAGAGCGCTGGCGACCTAGGACAAGAGCCTGCGCCATACAGGTGCTGTGTAGGGAGACAAGTGGTGGCCTTGGCGCTGCCGTCGCGTAACAGCAATCATGTGTTTGGTGACACAATGAGGTCGGGGTGAACAAGGCAAGATAGGCATTTCGACTTTCAGCATGGCCGTATTCTCTTGCTCGCCCTCGCAACTTGGCTGATGCTGGTCGCAACGCGTTGACGCGCGACATTCGGGCAGCAAGCGTACTGCTTCCTGATGGAAGGGGCGAAGATGGCAGGGGCGGCAGGTTCGGACGATGACGGGACGATCCGGGAAAAGAGATCATACCGTGTCGTAATTCAGAAAACACATACGCCGATCACAAAACCTATTGTCGAGGATGGCCAAAGTGCCAAAGCTAGCGCAGCGGCTGCCCGCGGCGCTCTCATCGGCGAGAGCTTGCGCTACACGACAGATGTGAAAGCAAGCTTGGATCGAGGTGCAAAGAAGATCAATCAGGTTGGCAAGCAGTGGGGCAACTGCAAATCCGAAATCCTTGCCGGGCACACCGCCGAAGCAGATCACGCCGCTACCTTCAATGTAGATGCGAGCTTCCAGGGCAAGAAGGTCAGGGCCGTACGTTTGGCCTCCAACAAGGAGCTCAGTCCTGACATCGTCGTTCGTAGCGGTAAGGACGGAGGAGCCATACGTGAAGCTTCGAGCAAGGTGTGTGGGCAGGCCAAACACACGGCGAAACATCAGCGCGGCTATGGCGAACAGGATCGCTTAGTACCCGCCGATCAGATTCAGGACGTGCAACAGCACGCTCGCAAAATGAAGCTCAAGGATAGCGCCGGCCGACCCGATGTGTCCAAAGAATGGGCCGAGGTGGAGCACAGGACTACCGATCGGATCAAGGCTGAAGGCGTTGAAAGCCAGCCGCGCACCCGGCGAGAAAGTCAGGATGTTGGCCAGAAGGCCAAGGCGGGTTCCGTAACTACGTCAGACATCGTTGGCGGCATGGGCAGGCGGACGGTTCAGGGTGCCGTTTACGGCGCTCGAACCGCTGCCCCAATCGGAGCTGCAATCTCCGGTGTAGCCCATACTGTACAGGCCGTCGCCAGCGTCGCCAAAGGAGAAAAGGGGGTTGCGACCGCTGGTGTCGATGCTTTGAAGGGAACCGCAGCAGGAACTCTTTCCGCTACAGTTAAAGGTGCAGCATCAGGCGCGGCCACCTCGGCCGCCCGCGTGTATGCCGAGCGTGTCAGCTCCCAACTGGCCAAGCGGGCGCTCGGCAGTTCGGCGCCAGCCGCAGCTGCCATCTTCGTGACCGATGCGGCATGGGGAGCCGTTCAGGTTGCGATGGGCAGCAAGACCTGGGCTCAGTTCGGACAGGGCGTCGCCTCGTCCGCAAAGGTCGGCGTTTCGGGCCTGGTGGGTGCCGAGATTGGGCTTCTGCTTGGAGGCCCCCTCGGAGCCGTCGTCGGCGGATTTTGCCTGCCGATGGTGGTCGAGTTCGCGGAAAAGTGGCTGTTCCGAGCTACGGCGAGTACCGATCCGCAGGACGTCAGCACGCTCGCGGAGGCAATGTTGGAGCCGGCAATCATAGGTGCCGCGCTGGCCGCTATGGCTTCGAGCAGACGCGGCGTGGAAGCCTATCGATTTTCTCAGATGGCTAAGCTGTTCGAAATGCTTGGCGAAGCGTCTGCCAAAGTCTACCCAGGGCGCGTCGTCACTGGTCGAGGCGACTATCAGACTTCGGCGGATATCGTCGTGGCGCATGAAGGTAGGGTCTTCGCCATCGATCTTCGTGCTTGGAAGGGCCAGCTTGCCCCCGCAGGCCGCAGCCTACAGCCGATCCCGCGCAAGTTGATCAAGCGTAAGCTTCATCCCGACGGCTCGTGGAGAGATGAGATCGTACGCAATCCCCTGCTAGGCCCGGTCGAGTTCTCGGAAGCGGCCCGACGGCATCTAACTCGCCACGATACTAGGTGGGTAGGAACGAACATCGAGCCCGTGATCGTCTTCCCGGACGGGGGAGCAGTCGTTCACGGCGACCTGAAATCTGGTAATCGCATGTTGGACTTGAATGGACTTCGTAATCGTTTGCAGGCCGGAGACGGGCGTCGGACGCCGACTTGGATGCTGGACAACCTGATGCAGCTTCCGGTCTGGGACACGGTTGAGCGTGGGAACGGCGAAATCATGCAGGCTGTTCTGGAAACAGAGCGGTTCACGATGGCGCTTACCGACGGAGCCGTCGACGTACCGTTTGCATCCGTGGCAAGGATCAAGGTGGAACGTTACGGCACCGGCGACCCTGACTTCGCTGCTGCCAAGGTCATTCTAAAGGATGCAACTATACTTGCAGGTGTGGTGGGATCGCAGGAGGTAGTTCTGAACCGTAAAGGGGCTAAGGCCCGCCATGACATCCGAAAGCTTCGAATGATCTGTCCGGGCAACTTCATGCTGGCCGCCTAGCCAAGGTGAGGCGGCCTCCCGTTTGCCTACTTCAAAACTGCGCGAACCTGCCCTTACCATACATCCGCGCCCGTTTATGTGATGTTCCCTCACCCGGACCTGCGATTGGCAGATCGCTTCAGGCACAATCAGGGACGCCATAGCAATTGACCTTCCAATTCAACGATTAGAACGGTCTTCGATCGCCTTCGCACGACCGTCACCCCAGCGAAGGCTGGGGCCCATGAGTGATCGATGTGCCACCCGACAGAGACATAGGTTCCAGCCTTCGCTGGGACGACGGACAAGCTTGGTCGAAGACGAGTCTAGACCTGGGAGGCAATGATGAAACTCGTTCCGAGCACGAAGAAGAACCGTGACTTCCCGCACCTGATCATCCGGGCGGAGAACCGCAATACCAAGTGGTCGGTGGGCGTTGCCAACATCGCGACCGACTTCGATCCCCACACTCTGTTCCACGTCATCGGCGACGGCTTCGCGGATGCCTACGGCAACATCACCGATGCCGGCAGCACCCGCTTGGTGACGCTCGTCAGGGAACGGATCGACCGCACCGCGCAGGCGATCTGCATCGTCTGGTCGAGGGACCGCTGCACCTACCTCGACGCGAACGGAGCCGAGACCAGCGGCACGCGTCCGCCCATCGGCGAACACATGGTCGTCGACGACGGCACGCGTGGCCCTGCAATGCTGATCCAGTCGGTGACCTACGTCACGCTTCCCACAGGCACCGGGCCGTCGCACCTGTGCTTCGAGCAGTGCGGCCCCTTCGTCCACGTCAGTCACGGCGCACCGCTCCTGCTGGCGGACTTCCGCGATGCACCTGCCGACGGCAAGCAGGCCAAGCTCCTCATGAAGCGCGGCGGAAGCTGGCCCGATCCCCTCCTCTATCGCGGTGTCAGGGTCGAGCGGATCGAGCCCGGTCCCGTGTTCTGGGGACCCGTTCAGCCACTGTCCAACGCGCCTTCAATCACCCTGCGCGATCCCTGGCCTGAACAATTCGCCGACGCGTGTCTGGACCTCGCGGGACATGAACTTCCATCCACGGTCCTCGACGCGGCGTGGCGGGCCATCCACCCCGAGCGTCCCGACCTCGTCCGATCGGACGTGCGAGAGGCGGCCTGATCAGGCGAAGGGCGGCATCTCGCCCTCCATTTCCAGATTGCCCGGTGCTTACCGCCGGTGCGACGGTCGCCATCGATCAGTAGCGCTTGTCAGCTAACTATCGGCAATGACGGCATAAATATCCCACAGGGAGTGGCGGGCCGCGCCAGACCCGGATGAGCACTATGTCTACGCTATTCCCCTCTAAATCCCTCTTCGCGACCGTCTAATAGGCCGTCCAAGGTAGTCACGGCCTCGGCAAGCCGTGCCTTCGCCTCGGAAACGTCAATCACTCGGAGAAGATCGTCGCGGTCCGCGTAGCGGAGGACAAGCCGAAGCACCTGGTCGGAATGGCGCATCAAAGTGACGAGGCACTCGCCGCTGGGGCTATTGCGCGCCTGGAACCAGTTCTTGACGGTGCGCTCGTTGCAACCTGTAATCCGAGCAAGCTCCTTCACCTTATGCGGCCGGTCGCCAAATTCGACGGCGAGCGCCGCGGCGATCTCGCGCGCGAACATCGCGGCATCGAGCGTCGAATGTGGCGCCCCGTCACGGTGGGACTGAAAAGTTCGCGCCTTCATGGTCCAAGACATCCCCTCTTGCACGGGATACGGCTGGCCTAATCCAACACAGCAGAGCTACATTCTCGTGGCAGCAGCGGAGCGGTCTGAAGGTTTTGATAGTGGGCCGCCGGCTAAGACGCGGGCCGCTCGCTACGTTCGCATGTCCACCGATCATCAACGCTACTCGACCGAGAATCAGGCGGACGCGATCAGCGAATATGCAGCGCGGCGTGGGTTCGACATCGTGCGCACCTATGCTGATGAGGGGCGCAGCGGCCTCAACATCGCTGGTCGCGAATCTCTGAAGTCGCTGATCGACGATGTTCGCAACGGCCGCACCGATTTCACGGCGACCCGCATCCGCGAACTGGAGCGCCAGCTCGGTCGCAAGACGCTGGAGGTCGAGATACTGAAGGAAGCGCTGGAGCGCTCGCGCCCAAAAAAAGCGAGCTTGCTCATGCACTCGCAGCTGCCGGAGAGCATCCGGTGAGCCTGGTCGCCAGCACGCTCGGCGTCGGTCGCTCAACCGTGTACGACCGCCTGGCCGGCAGCACCCGGGTCCGCGGGCCGTACACCAGGGCCGGCGACGCGGATCTGCTGCCCCGCATCCGCCAGATCGCCGCGCAGCGGCCAACATACGGCTACCGCCGCATCGCGGCGGTCCTCAATCGACAGCAGCGCGCCGAAGGACTGGCGCCGGTCAATCACAAGCGCGTCTATCGCATCATGGCGGCGGATCGCCTGCTGCTGGCGCGGCGCTACACCGAGCGGGCCGACCATGGCCATGACGGCGTCGTGGTGACGATCCGCTCAAACCTGCGCTGGTGCTCGGACGGCTTCGAGCTCACCTGCTGGAACGGCGAGGTCGTGCGCGGCGCCTTCATCATCGACGCCCATGACCGCGAGATCATCACCTGGCGTGCGGTCGCCAATGCGGGCATCAGCGGTTCGGACGTGCGCGACATCATGCTGGAAGCCGTGGAAACCCGCTTCGGCACCATGCGCGCGCCCGTGCCGGTCGAGATGCTGTCCGATAACGGCTCGGCCTATACCGCCCGCGAAACACGCACCTTTGCCCGGCAACTCGGTCTCAAGCCCTGCTTCACCCCTGTCCGCAGCCCGCAGTCCAACGGCATCTCGGAGGCCTTCGTCCATACCCTCAAACGCGATTACGTCCGCGTCTCGCCGCTGCCGGATGCTCCCACCGCGTTGACATCCCTTGCCGGATGGATCGAGGACTATAACGACAACCACCCCCATTCAGGACTCAAAATGCGTTCACCGCGCGAACATCGCGCATTGGTTTCTGCAACCGCTTGAACCCGTCCGGTGAAACGGGGGCCAGATCAGCGGCCAACAACAGGTGCTTGACCGGCGCGTCGTGCGAGCCCCGGCGACCGAAAACGTGAATGATCCGATCGCTGGCGCAAGTGCCATCATCCCGCTCTACAAACGCACGGCTTTGGCCTGGCTCGCTGGACGCCAAGCTACTGCGCCACGGATTCGCCGTCACCGGCGTGGACATTGTCCCAAGGCACTTGGCTGGTGAACGATATGCGACGCTTCGATTTCCCCGCCCGGTTCAACGGCATCATCGCCTAGCATAGCTTCTTCCATCTCGGTTGCGACGATCAGCGGGCCATGATCCCGCATTTTGCGGCACTGGTCCGTCCTGGCGGGTCGGTCATCACTTCCGGCCCGGAAGCCGACGAAGCCTGGGCGAGCGGCAGTGTGAGCCGCTGTTCCACGTCAGCCTTGCTCCGGATTGCCGCATTCTGCGCGCGGGCAGGATGCTGCGAGATGACGATCCGTGCGCCGCGATCGTTGAGTTCGGCGACGAGAGCGTTGTTATCGAAAGCCTTATCGGGAATCAGCCCGGCGAAGGCGATACTGTCGATCAGGGTCGGCACTTCGACACTGTTATATCGGTGGCCGGGCATGAGTTGGAAGCGCACCAGATTGCCGAGCGCCGCTGGTGACAAGGCGCATCTCAGCCGGCGTCAGCATCGCCCCTTCGCATACCGCGGCCGGCTGAACGGTTCGACGCGCCACGACCGCTCCAGCGATCGGCCGCGATCGTGTTGAAGGTCCGCGCGAATTGGTCGGCGGTGCACGGCTTCGTGAGGATCGCCGTCGCTAGCGCCCGCGCGTCAGGGTCTTCGGGATTGCCGGTGACGAAAATTGCCGGCACCGTGCCGCACAATGCATGGATGCGCGCGACAGCATCTGGCCCGCGCCCGCCCTTCTCCAAGTCTACATCGGAAATGATGACGGTTGGAGGATGGTGCCTCGCCGCCTCGATTGCCGCCGCCTCGTCGGCGACGATCTCAACGGAAGACGCGCCCGCGTAGATCGCGAGGTCTTTGTAGCATTGCGCCAACAAAAACTGGTCTTCGATCACCAAGACATGCCGCATGTCTCCTCCTGTCGTTTCCCCTTCGTGGTGGGCACAACCCGGCTCATCCTGATTCAGTTCAACGCGAACCAGTTTTTGCAACTATGTTGCGTGGAGATCACATCTGATGACGATCCGGATCGGGCCGTTATAGGCGCTGCTGACGCGCGCGTCGCCAACCATCAGCTCCGCAAGTCTGATCGCGAGGCCGCGGGCGTGCTGGCATCGGCTAAGTGCCACACCCACTTTCTCGACAGCCCGCGCATCGTGGACAGCACGTCCGCGTCGGACTTCCGGTTCGCGGACCTGAAGGAGCGATCCGGCACCGCGCTCGGCCGCCTCGATCCAGTGGAGCGCGCGATGGGGCTGATGGGGGGCTATGGGATGCAGCTCTGGCCGATTCTCCAGGACATGCACCAGCTCAGAGCGACCTGCGGCGAACGCGCCGGCACGTCCGGCCCGGCGAGCATCTTCAGCGACGGCACGCGCTCCGAAAGCGCCAGCGGCCACGTCGCCGCGCGCCGCTGCCGGACGGAATCATGCGGATGAATCCTGTTCGCTGAGAACTTCGCGGTCTACGGCGTCCGCAAGGTCTGGCGGCAGATGATGCGCGAGGGCTTCCCGGTCGCCCGCTGCACCATCGAGCGGCTGATGCGCGATATGGGTCTACAGGGCGTGATCCGGGGCAAGCCGGTTCGCACGACGATGAGCGACAAGGCAGCGCCGTGCCCGCTGGATCACGTCAACCGCAGGTTCTACACGCCAGCGCCGAACATGCTGTGGGTGTCGGATTTCACCTACGTCGCGACCTGGGCGGGCTTCCCTCTACGTCGCCTTCGTCATAGACACCTACGCCAGGCGGATCGTGGGGTGGCGGGCGAGCAGAACGGCGCATGCCAGCTTTGTCCTCGATGCCCTGGAGCAGGCTCTCCATGATCGCCGGCCGGCCCATCGGGGCGGTCTCATCCATCACAGCGACCGGGGGTCGCAATACGTGTCCATCAAGTACACCGAGCGCCTCGCCGAAGCCGGGTTAGAGCCATCGGTTGGCAGCGTCGGCGACAGCTACGACAACGCTTTGGCCGAGACGATCAACGGCCTCTACAAGGCCGAGGTGATCCACAGGCATGGACCGTGGCGCAGCTTTGAAGCCGTCGAATACGCCACGCTCGAATGGGTAGACTGGTTCAACCATCGCCGGCTGCTGGAAGCCATCGGCAACATCCCGCCTGCCGAAGCCGAAGAGCGATATTATGCTGCCGCGGACATCATCGGTATGGCAGCGTAACTCACAACCCATGGCCTCCGGCAAACCCGGGGCGGTTCAATAGGGACTTCAAGGCTCTTGACGAGAAACTTCGTCGTCCGGAAGCCCGTGCCCTGCTTGGCAAGTTCCGCTCGCAGTGGAATGCCTATCTTCAGCAAGATCAGGCGCTGCTCGCCCTTTCGCGCCAGAACAAGAACGCCGAGGCGACCGCATTGATGCGCGGCAAATCGCAGCAGACTTTCGATGATGCGTCCAGGACGGCGGGCGATCTGGCGAAGTTTGAGGCGGATATGGCCACGGCCGCGGGCGACCAGGGCGATGCGGCTTATGCGCATGCCCGGCTGCTCCTGATCGGCGCGGTGCTCGCGTGCTTCGTAGCACTGGGCATGATCCTGATGACGCTGGTTCGGCAGGTCGCCAAGCCCGTCTCGGCGATGACCGCAGCCCTTGGCGAACTTGGCAAGGGCCGGATGGATGTGACGGTACCGGTGGAAGATCGGGCCGATGAGGTGACCGCAGGCGTAAGGCTCGTCGGCGAGACGGGTACGGCGCTCAACGACATCATCGGCAAGATCGGCGAGGTCAGCGTTCTGGTCGGCGAGATCACGGGGGCGACCGAGCAGCAGGCGACCGGGCTTCAGCAGGTCAACACCGCCGTCGCCGAGATGGACGGCGTGACCCAGCAGAACGCCGCCATGGTCGAGGAGGCGACCGCAGCCGCTCGCAGCCTCGCCGCCGAGGCGGACGGGCTCACCCGCCAAATCGCGCGTTTCCGCACCGGCGATGCACCGGTCGCAGTCGCCTCGCCTGTCCACCAGCTTCAGGACCGCGCCGCGTCGGCCGCGCGTCGGATCGTGAAGCCGGTGCCACGGACAGTGGGCAACACCGCGATTGCCGACGATTGGTCCGAGTTCTGAAGGGGCACATCATGACCCAGCAGCTCATCACCTTCCAGCTCGACGACCAGATGCTCGGCGTGGACGCCATGGCGATCCGCGAGATCCGCGCCTGGTCGGCGGCGACCCCGCTTCCCAACACGGCGGCCCACGTCTGCGGCGTCGTCAACCTGCGTGGTGTCGTGCTGCCCGTGCTCGACCTCAAGATGCTCCTAGGTTGGGGCGCGACCACGCCATCATCGCGCCACGTCATCATCGTCGTGCAGCTCGGGAGCCAGCTTCAGGGACTGATCGTCGATGCGGTCAGCGACATCGTCATGGTCGACCGCGACACCATGCAGCCGCCCCCCGACTGCGGCGATCCGCGTACCCGCGATGCGATCGAAGGCATCGTCATGCTTGGTGATCGCATGGTTATGGTGCTGGCGCTTGCCTGCATCGAGGCCGAACAGGCTGCAATATCAGAAGCGGCGTAATTCGAGCGCCCCGTCTACCCGTCTGAGGGCTGCACGCTAGAACGTCGGCGCTCACGTTCGCGAAAGAACTCTGCGCCCCTTTAGCGCCACCCTTCCTTCGTTACATCGTCCGCTTCAACAGCGCAGAGCAAGGCACCAGCCAGGACTTCGACATGCAGCTCGTTAGCCTTGGTCATGCTGACAAGCCGGCCCTGATGATTGATCCGCAGCACTTTAAGGCGATCAGCCTCACGTATCAGAGCCAGCAGTTCCGCATCGCGTTTCGTCTGTCCAGCCATCGTAACTCCGCGCTAATTATTCAACCGTTCGCTCGGCCCTCCTATGATAACCTATGTATCCACCTAGGTATCGTCCAGACGTGCTGTTTGTCGGTACGCTTCGCGCAGCTTCCCGATTTACCATCCTTGTGGGAATGCCTCGAAAGTCGTGATCGTCGTACCGGCTATTCCTCATGCTGCATGTCGATGACCGGAATCCGGGCATGGCTACCCCGGTGGCATTGCGGGTGCCGTGGGCTCGAACGCCAGGTGATAGATGATCTCGCCGGCCTCGGCGACCGGCAGCGACGGCGCATGTTCGAGCCACCAGCCGACCGCGGTGAATGTGGCGCTCACCTGATGGATCAGCGCCAGCGGGCGGGGCAGCCAGGCGGGCACCGGCGCGGTGCCCTGTTCGGCCGCCGCGAGCGCCAGGCGGAGCAGATCGCGGCGGGTGGCGTCGGCGGCGGCCACCAGCAGCGCCGTGCAGGTCGTGCGGTTGGCGTCGACGAAGCGCACGATGGCGTCGACGATGCCGCGGACGTCGCCGGCCGCCCCCAGCGCCAGCATCGGCGGCGCCAGTTCGGCGATCAGCGTCGCGGCGACGTCCGACAGCAGCGCCTCGACGTCGGCATGATGGCGGAAGAAGGTCGCATAGCCCACGCCCGACCGGTCGGCGACCATTCGCGCGGTGATGGCGGACAATTCGTGGTCGGCGAGCAGCGTGACCAATGCCTCGCGAAGCCGCCGGCGGGTGCGCCGGACGCGCAGATCGCGGGATCGCCTTTCCTCGCCCATTGCTTTATGGTTCATGACTGCTCATATAATGGCGACGGAGGTCGATATGAAGACTTGTCGTATAGCTGCCCTGATCACCGGCGCGATCCTGCTGGCGGCGCCCGCCGCCGCCTCGGCCCGGCCCTGGCAGATCGAGGGAACCGCCGTGGTCGACGGTGCCGGCCGGCCGGTCGCGCTGCGCGGCGTCAACGTCGGCAACTGGCTGCTGTGGGAAGGCTGGATGTTCGGCGGCACGCTGATCGGCGGCGAGAGCGTGATACTCGATCGCGTCGCGCAGGTATCCGGTTCGAACGCGGCGCGCCGCTTCCACCGCCGCTATCAGGACGCCTTCATCAAGGAGGGCGACATCGCCGCGATGGCGCGCGCCGGTTTCACCGTCATTCGCCTGCCGATCAATTGGCGCAGCCTCGTCACCGACAACGACTGTCTGGCCTGCGACGGCCAGGGTTTCCGGCATATCGACCGGCTGCTCGGCTGGGCCAGGGGGCATGGCCTCAAGGTCATCCTCGACATGCATGCCGTGCCCGGCGCGCAGGCCGGCCTCCTCACCGCCGACACCACGCTCGGCAAGGCGGATTATTGGAAGGATCGCCGCCACCAGATGCGGCTGGTGGCGCTCTGGACCGAGGTGGCGCGGCGCTATGCCGGCGACGACACCGTCGCGGGCTACGACCTCATCAACGAGCCCAGTGCGCCCTCGGGGGCGGCTTTGGTCGCCGCCTATCGCGAACTCATCGCCGCGATCCGCCGGGTCGACCGCGACCACATCATCTGGGTGGAGGGCAACAGGCTCGGCTCGGACCTGTCGGTGTTCACGCGGCCGCTAGGGCGCAACGTCGGCTATTCGACCCACATCTATACGTTCCCGTTCGATCGCCGCGCCGAGCGGCTGTCCGCCGCCGCCGAGGCGTCACGCCGCCTGAACGCGCCGGTGTGGGTCGGCGAGTTCGGCATGGCCGACGACGCCACCACCGCGCAGACGATCCGCATGATCGAGGCGACGCCCGGCGTGGTCGGCTGGACTTACTGGAGCTGGAAGCGCGCCGCCAACGGCAAGCCCGCCCCTTGCGCGCTCGACATGCCCGCGGCGTGGAAACAGGTCGCGCCGTGGGTCACGGGCGGCGTGTTCCGCCGGGCGCCGCAGCCGCAGGTGTTCGACCGCGGCATCACGGCGCTGCTCGCCTACATCGAAGCCGAGCGCTGCGTGCCGGCGCCCGGCATGATGGCGGCGCTGGGCGCGCGGCCGTGACCGTCCGTTACCCGATCGCCGTCCGGGCAGGATATATCCAAGCGCCGTCAGCGTTTCCGGCATCCACGATATGGAGAAACCATGAAGTCCGTCCTGCCTCTCGCCATGATTGCGGCGCTGTCTGCCTGCGCGACGAACCGTCCGGCCGGGCGTCCCTACGGCAACGACATGCTGCCCGCCCAGCACCCCTATGGCAACGACGCGCTCCCCAGCGCCGAGGTCACGGCCTTCCAGGCCGCGGAAGCACGATTCCGCTATCGGGATGCCCGCATCGAGCGCGATGCGAATGGATGCGCCGTCTATCGGGGGACGACGCCTGCCGGGCAGGTGAAACGGGAACCGCTGCTCGATCCCGCCGGCAAGCCCGTCTGTTCGCCGCGCTGAAGTGGCGTGTTTCCCTGGCAGGGTTCCCAATCGGGAAGCGCGGGAGAGCGACGGCGCATAGCGAAGGCGACACCTTATTACACACCTCCCGCCGTTGCATCATCCTTCAATGATGACGTTCGGCTTTTCCACGTTACTCGATCTTCTGAGTTGGATCGTGGCTGTCACACTAGGTGCGAAGGTCTTGGCAACGCTCATACTGCTCAACTTCGATAAGAGCGTCTGGGATCGGCCAGGGTGGGGGGCGGTCCTTTGGTGGTCTACCAAGATCACGCCGATAATCGCGGTGCCTTGCGTCATCTGCATCGCGTGGTTGCAGGGCATGAACGATCAGGTTTGGATTTTTGTCGGCTTGATGGTGTTTGTCATGGTCGCAGTGCCGTGGAAAATCCGCCAGCGCCGAGCACGGATAGCCGATCGGGCGACCGTGAAATCAAGGTCGTAACGTTAACCCCTCGGAATGCTCGCCACCGCCGATCATTCCCGAAATTCGATCATTTTCCGTAAGGCCCGACCGTTCCCGGTCATTCCCCAGTCCGGGCAGCACGATCGCGGCCAGAGAAATCCGGTCAGCTTCCTCCGAGCACTTTCCCGTCGACCGTCTGATCGTAATAATCGCCTTTGGCGTGAAACTGCTCCCGGGCCTCTGCGACCGTAGCGGACTGCCGCGGATCACGCGGGCGCTCGCGGCTATCGACATATGCGCCGACGTCCCACGCCTGCTGGTCCGTCAGGGTGTTGCCCTGACCATAAGGCATGTTGGCCTTGATGAACCCGGCCGCGGACGCCACCCCGGTCATGCCCGCGCCCCAGTTGTAGGAGCGTGGCCCTCATAGCGGCGGGATAGTGTAGGTGCCGTCCGGGTTCGCCTGTCCTTGCCCGTTCGCGCTGTGGCACGAAGCGCACTGGCCGGCGAACACTGTCGCGCCGCGAGCCGGATCGTGCCCAAGCGGAGTGGCGGCGAGCTTCACGAACCCGCGACCGGGCAGCAGCTTGCCAGACGGCGCGCCGGTCGCGAGCCAGGCGAAGTAGCTCTGGAGATCGCGGTAGATATCGTCGCCGTAGGGCGGCGGGGTGCCGGCCTTCGAGGCGGGCGCGTTCATCGAGTAAAGAAAGCAGTCGCGGATGCGGTCCTCCATCGTGTTCATCCGGCCGTTCTTCGCGCGATAGGCCGGGTAGCCGACCCAGGCCGCCCACATCGGCGAGGCATCCGCCTTGCGCCCGGCATCGAGGTGGCAGTTGCTGCATGTCAGGCCGTTGCCGACGTACTGGCCGCATCGGCCGAGGTGGCGGTAAAGATCAGGCGACCGCGACGGATGGCGTCGCCGTCCGGCCCGGCAGGGATGGTGCTTTCCGCCGGTGGGGAGAAGCTGGCGTCCGCTGCCGCCTCGTCCGGTGCCCGCACTGGCGCGTCAGACTGACCGACCTTGTAGGTGACGACGAGGACGAGCAGCGCGGCGGTAATGCCGAAAATAATACGCTGAGCATCGCCATCGTCGCCGGGCGTGGGTGGTAGCGGTTCGGTCATTTGACCGCGCCGAAGTGGTTGAGCGGCACCTTGAGGAACGCTGTGCCGCAAGCTTCCGCTTCCGGCAGGCGGCCGCCGCGGATATTCACCTGGAGCGCAGCGAGCATCAGGTCCGGGAGCGGCAGGGTCGCGTCGCGCTTCTCACGGGTGGCGACGAACGTCGCCTCGTCGATGCCGTCATGCACATGGATGTTGTCGCGACGCTGGTCCGCCACGGTCGATCGGCCGACCACCTCGCGCCTGTCCTTGCCGTAGTCGTGACCGACATAGGTCGCGGTCTCGGGCGGCAGGTCGAGGATCGTCCGGATCGAACGCCACAGCGCGCCCGCGTCGCCGCCCGGGAAGTCGGCGCGGCTGGTGCCGCTGTCGGGCACCATCAGCGTGTCATGGACGAACGCGGCGTCGCCGACGACGTAGGTGATCGAGGCGAGCGTATGCCCCGGCGACAACATCACGCGGGCGTCGAGCGAGCCGATCTGGAACGCCTCGCCATCGGCGAACAGCGTGTCCCACTGGCTGCCGTCGACGGGCAGGTCGGTCAGACAGTAGATCGTCTGCCAGAGCTTCTGCACATCGACGACCTTCGCGCCGATCGCGGTCCGGCCCCCGGTCTTGCCCGCGATGTAGGGCGCGGCCGAGAAATGATCGGCATGGGGGTGAGTGTCGAGCACCCATTCTACCGTCAGTCCTTTCTCGCGCACATAGTCGAGGATCAGATCGGCGTTGGCGGTGGAGGTCGCAGCGGCGCGGGGATCGAAGTCGAGAACGGGATCGATGATCGCGGCCGCCATCGTGGCGTCGTCAACGACGACATACTGAAAGCTGCCGGTGCGCTCGTCGTGGAGCGACGCGACCGTCATGCCCTCGTGGCGATACTCGATCATAGGTATGTCCTCTCGTATCCATCAGCGTGCCACCCGCGCTCGTGCGAACAGCCGCCTGAAATCGTCCGTTTCGATCGCGCCCATCACCAGCATCGGACCCGCCAAGAATCCCGGCGTGCCGGACAGCCCGATCGCATAGGCTTCACGTCTGTTGGCACGGAACCGACCCGCGACCAGCCCCGCGTGCGCTGCCAGCCAGCGCATCGCCCGCGACCAGTCGCCGCCAGCGCCGGTCACGACGTCGCGCAGCATGTCGTCGTCGATGATCCGACTGTTGGTCATCAGCGCACGGTGGACGGCGGGGTAGATCCCCTGTTCGGCGCTCGCGAGCGCGACGCTCGCGGCCCGCTCGGAAGGCGGGCCGAAGATCGGCCAGTCCTTGTAGATGACCCGCACCTTGCCGTCGCACTCTACCGCCTCTTCCATCGCCGGGAAGGCATGGCGGCAGGCGGGGCAGCGATAGTCGGTGAACACGGCAAGCCGCACCGTCGCATCGGCAGGTCCGTTCTCCGGCGACCCGCCGCCCGCGAGGATGGCGTCCGCGCGTGGGCCGATATCGCGCCCGATCGGGGCGGTTCGGCGCAGCACCTGTCCGACCGCCCCAGCCACCGATCACCACGGCGCCGAGCTGCACCGCCTGCCTCCGGCTGAGCGGCGCGGGCATCGTCAGCGCGCCTCGGGCTTCGCGCGGGCGGTCGCGACCAGTTGGCGGAGCGCGGGCAGTTCGACAGCGCCGGCCACGACCTGCGAACCGACGATCAGCGCAGGCGTGCCGCTGAACCCGATCGCGCTCGCAATGGCATCGGTGCGCGCGAGGAGCGCATCGATGTCGGCGCCGTGCAGCTTCAGGTCACGTTGCAGGCGCGTACAGTCGACCTTCGCGCGCGTCGCGGCCGCCCTGATCCCGGCGCGGAACCGGGCGAGCGGTAGCGGTGCCCCAGTGGCCGTGGTGAGCGTCAGGTCATAGGGGAACGGTCCATAGGTGACGGGCGGGATCAACGCCTGGAGCGCAAACCACAGGCCGCCGGATACCGCCAACGCCCCCAATCCGGCCGCGAGCGAGCGGGTGCGGTCGAGCCGGATCGCGAGCGTCGCCGCGGCGCCGGCGAGGCCGCGGATCGCGGAGAAGCCGCCCTGCCATAGGGCGAAGACGGACAGCGGTGCATCGGCGTAGCTCGACCAGTGCGCGGCGACATAGCCGATCCGCGCCGTCACCAGCCCGACCAGGATGGCGCTGGTCGCGACCGCCGATACACGCGGCAGGCGGAACCGCGCCGCGAGCGCGGCGAGGCCGAAGAACACGGCGATGCACAGCACCGCCAGGCCGCGGTCCATAGCCAGCATCAGCGGCCCGATGACGACCGCGCTTCCCATCAGGCGAAGGCGCCGGCGCTCTTCCAAAGCATGTAGGCGGCGACCACGAGGATCAGCACGGCGAACACGGTGGTGAGCGCGCCGCGGCTCTCCGCGAGGCGACGCGCAGCCGCGAGGCCGATCAGACCGCCAACGATGCCGCCCGCGATGAAGACGCCGGCGAGCGGCCAGTCGACCAGCCCGGAGAAGGCATAGTTGAGCGCCGTCGTCAGACCGAACGCCGTGACCGCGACCAACGAGGTGCCGACCGCGTTCAGCATCGGCATCCGCGTCGAGCCGATCAGCCCAGGCACGATCAGGAACCCGCCGCCGATGCCGAAGAAGCCGGAGAACAACCCGGTGACGAGGCCGAACCCCATCACCTTGGGCGCGTTCTCGCGGCTGCATTGCGCGCCGGGAATGCCCTCCGCCTTGCGCCCGCGCAGCATGACGACGCCGACCAGCACCATCACCAGTGCGAACAGGAACAGGAGGCGGGTGCCGTCGAAGGCCTTGCCCGCGGTCGACCCGGCAAGCGCGCCGACGATCCCGGCCGCGGCGTACATGCCGCCGCAGCGCCATTTGACCGTGCCGGCGCGCGCGTGACCGATGAGGCCGGTCGCGGCGTTGGCGGCGACGGCCAAGGCGCTGGTGCCGATCGCCATGTGTGCGCTCGGCACGCCGACCAGATAGACCATAAGCGGGACGGCGAGGATCGAACCCCCGCCGCCCACCAGCCCGAGCGTGAACCCGACGAGCGCGCCGGAGATGCCGCCCAAGAGGTACTGGATCGGCTCCAGCGTCATGCCGCTTTGCCGATCATATGGGGGGCGGCCATCGGCTCGCGGCCCTTCAGCATCGCGTGCCAGTAGATCGCGGGCAGCAACCGCTCCTTCAGATACCAGGCGGCGCGCGTCGGCTTGGACCCGTCAATGAACCAGCGCGGGAAGCTCGGCAGGAGTTTCCCGCCATAGCCGAACTCGGCCAGCACGATCTTGCCGCGCTCGACGGTCAGCGGGCACGAGCCATAGCCGTCATAGTCGGCGACCGGCGGCTTGCCGTCCAATGCCGCCAGCACGCTGACCGCGACCACGGGCGCCTGCTTGCGCGCCGCCGCGGCGGTCTTGGCGTTGCTGGTCGCCGCCGCGTCGCCGAGCGCGAAGACGTTCTCGTATTTCTTGCTCCGCAACGTCGACTCGTCGACCGCGATGAACCCCGTCTCGGCCGCGAGCGGGCTCTTGGCGACCCACTCGTGCGACACCTGCGGGGGGACGACGTGGAGCATGTCGAACCCGCGCTCGACCCGGATCGTCTCGCCGTCCTTCTTCTGCGCGAAGGTGGCGACCTTCCGGTCGCCGTCGACCGCGACCAGGTTGGATTCGAGGCACAGGTCGATCCCGTACTTCTCGATATATTCCATGAGGGCGGGGACATAGTGCGCCACCCCGAACAGCACCGCACCGGCATTGTGGAACTCGACGTCGATGCCGGGCAGCGTGCCCGCTTCGCGCCAGAGATCGCACGACAGGTACATCGCCTTTTGCGGTGCGCCCGCGCACTTGATCGGCATGGGCGGCTGCGAGAACAGCGCGCGCCCCTTCTTCAGCTCCTGGACGAGCCGGTAGGTGTAGGGCGCGAGATCGTAGCGGTAGTTGGAGGTGACGCCGTTACGGCCGAGCGTTGCTTCCAGCCCCTCGATCTTCTCCCAGGCGAGGCGCAGCCCCGGCGCCGCGACGAGGACGCGGTAGGTGAGCGTCCGCCCGTCCTCCAGCGCGACGGCGTTGCGGTCGGGATCGAAGCCGGACGCGGCGACCTGGAGCCAGTCGACGCCCTTGGGCATCACCTCGGCTTCGGTCTTGCGGGTCTGCTCGGGCGTGAACACGCCAGCGCCCACCATTGTCCAGCCAGGCTGATAGTAATGCTCTTTGGCCGCGTCGACGATTGCGATCGTCACATCGGGATTACGCTTGAGGATACTGGAGGCGGTGGCGATGCCGGCCGCCCCGCCGCCCACGATGACGATGTCATAGGTCATCGCCCCCCCGCCCGACGCCGCAGCGACGGCATTAGCGCCGTGATCTTGTGGCCTGCGGCAGCCGCCCGCCTGACGAGTTCTCCAGGTTCGCTGTCGGGCGCCAGCCCCAGCGCCCAAAGCGCCGCGGAACGGGTGCCGGTCCGGCAATAGGCCAGGATCGGTTTCGGTAATTCCCGCATCGCCCGCGCCATCGCGTCGGCGTCGGCATCGCCGGCTTGCGTGAAGCCGATCGGGATATGAGCGAAGGCGAGGCCGAGCCGCGTGGCCTCGGCCGCGATCTGGGCGGCGCTCGGTTGCCGGGCGTCCTCACCGTCCAGCCGGTTGGCGATGATCGAACGGAAACCTGCGCGGCGGGCTCGTTCGACATCGGCGACGTCGAGTTGCGCCGAGACGGCGAAGTTATCGGCAAGATGCGTGAACTCCATGCTGCTTCCTTTCGATGGCGGGGCTGGCAGAAGACGGAAAAGGACGAACCCGGTCGTCATGCCCACGCAAAATACGAGCGCCGGGACCGGCGCCACGGCGAGCGCGGCGACGGCCGGGCCGGGACACAGACCCGCGACGCCCCAGCCGATCCCGAACAGAGCCGCACCCCCAAGCAGGCGAGCATCGATCGGTGTGGTTGACGGCAGATGAAAGGCGTCCGCGACGAGCGGGCGGCCGCGCCGTCGCACGAGCGCCCAAGCGGCCGCCATCGGGAGCAAGGCTCCGCCCATCACGAAGGCGAGCGTCGGATCCCAGGAGCCACCCACGTCGAGGAACGCGCTGACGCGCGCTGGATCGGTCATGCCCGAGATCGCCAGCCCCGCGCCGAACAGCATGCCGCTGGCAAGTGCGACCAGCGTCTGTCGGCTCACAGCGCCACCCCGCTCAGTCGCATGATCGTCGCCGTTGCGATCCCGAACCCCATGAATGTCGCTGTCGCCGCCATCGAACGCGGCGAGAGCCGCGCCATGCCGACGACGCCGTGGCCGCTGGTGCAGCCGGAGCCTAGCCGTGTGCCGAACCCGACAACGACGCCGGCTACCGCCAGCAAGACGAGCGATGACGGGAAGTGGGCTCGAACGCCCAAGGTGAGGAGGATGATCGCGGCGCCGATCGGCAGACCGATCGCAAACGCCAGCGCGATGCCACGTGGCACGCCCTCTCCGGTAAGGCCGGTCGCGCGCGCGAACAGACCGCTGCATCCGGCGACCCGTCCGTTGACGAGCAGCATGAGCGCCGCGGCAAGGCCGATCATCAACCCGCCGGCGAGGCCATGCAGCGGCATGGCATGGGGAAAGCCCGGCATCAGGGCGTGTTCAGCGGCATGCGGAGATAGCGGGTGCCGTTGGCCTCCGGCCCAGGCAGGCGACCGGCACGCATATCGACCTGGATCGCGGGCAGCATCGGCCGCGGTGACGAGAGCGTCGCGTCGCGCGCCGAGCGTATCGCGACGAAGGCATCCTCGTCGAAGCCGTCGCGGACGTGGATGCTGCCGTTCCGCTGCGCGGCGACCTGTTCGAGATGACGACCACCAGACACTTACGACTCCTAACAAATCATCCTTTATGTATGTTTGTAATGCTCTTGCGTCAACAACCTTCGGCTGCCATGTCCGACGCGATGGACGAACCTGCCCCCCTGCCTCGACCGCTTCGCATCGGCGATCCCGCCCCCAATTTCACCGCACGCACGACGATGGGGGAGGTCAGCCTCGATCAGTATCGCGGGCGCTGGCTCCTGTTCTTTTCTCACCCGGCCGACTTCACGCCGGTCTGTACCAGCGAGTTCATCGCGCTCGCCAAGGCAGCGCCGACATTCGAGGCGATCGACTGCGCGCTGCTCGGCCTGTCGGTCGACAGCCTCTACAGCCATGTCGCCTGGATGCGCGCGATCCACGAACTCTCGGGCGTCGAGGTGCCGTTTCCGGTCGTGGAAGACCCTTCGATGGCGGTCGGACGTGCCTATGGAATGCTTGATGCTGCGGCGACCGACTCCGCCGCGGTGCGGGCGACCTACTTCGTCGACCCCGAAGGCGTGGTCCGGGCGACCAACTGGTATCCGATGAACGTCGGCCGATCGGTCGAGGAGATGCTGCGCACGGTGCAAGCGCTTCAACGGGCGTCGAGAGGCGACGCGCTAACGCCCGCAGGCTGGCATCCTGGCGACGAGGTGTTGTCGCCACCCGCGCTTCCGGTCGATGGCGAGGCGAACTGGTTTCACCGGCTGAGGCCCGACACATGAGCCTCGATCGTGCCCAGGCCGATGCAATGGTGGAACGGCTACGCACACTCGCCCAGCCCCAGCGACTGATGATCCTCGCCTCGCTTCTCGATGGGGAGCAGGCGGTCGGCGAGATCGAGGCGGCGACCGGCATCGGTCAGCCCGCGCTCAGCCAGCAGCTTGCCGAGCTACGCCGGGCCGCGCTGGTCGTGACGCGCCGCGAAGCGCGTCAAATCCACTATCGCATCGCCGACGACCAAGCCGAGGAATGGGTCCGAGCCTTGTTTGCCGCCTTGGGGGCGGCGCGACCGGTCGCGAAGGTGACGCCTGCATCGGCGAAGCGTGCGGTCACACCGGCCTACCTGTTCGGTGCGGCTTCCTTTGCGCGAGTAGGATGATCGAGAAATGAAGCGGTCTTCAGGTTCGGTGCTTTAGCGGCTCCGGCAATTCTCGCGACAAGCGGTGCGGCGACGGCCACCGACCCTCGCCACCCGATTTTGGAGGGCTATGGTGCCTTTGCGCCGATGCCAGACCCTAAGGAGCGGCGCAATGTCCCTCGATCCTGCTCGGCGACGAGATCGACGTGGCGATCGGCGCAGTCGACGCGCTGCGTCCCGACCAGGCCGAGATGGTCGCGGCGTTCGTCGCTGGGCAAAGCCCCGGCGGATGAACGCCGGCGCAACGACCGAGCGCGTCCACGACGCGATCCGGCGGTTGATCCTGACGCGCGTCGTGCGACCGGGCACCCGGCTCGACCCTGCCGTGCTGGCGGACCGGCTGGCCACCAGCGCGACGCCGGTGCGCGAGGCGCTGAACCAGTTGTGTGGCGCCGGTCTCGTCGATGCCCGTCCGGGCGGCGGCTTCCATGTGCCGATGATCGACGCGCCCGCGCTCGCCGACCTCTACCGTTGGAACGAGGACGTCATCGGGATCATCCTGCGATCGGCGGCCGGCCGGATCGCAGCCCATGCCGCCAATGGCGGGCAGGCGGACGACGATGCGACGGCGACAGGCGCGCTCGTCGAACGCCTGGCCCGCGCGTCGAGGAACGAGGAGCACCTGCGCGCGGTTCGGGACATCAACGCGCGGCTGCACGCGGTCCGCCTGGTCGAGGCGGGCTTGATCGCTGACACACGGGACGAGATTGCGCATCTGTCGGCGGCAACCGATCGCGGCGATGTCGCCGCGCTCCGCATCCGCTGGCGCCAATACCATCGCCGTCGTCGCCGGATGGTTGCCGAGATCGTCCGAGCACTGCTGCGTAGCTAGCTGTTGTGGTGCCGGGTGAGAAGTATGCCAGCCCTGCAGCTAGCGCAGCGAACGCGACATTGCTGTCCCGATGACATTTCACGCGCGAAATCCGTCAACGTGGTCCGGATCGCAAGACACCGAGGCGAAAAGGGGGCGTGGATCCGGCCGGCGGCGTAGCTGTTCAACTGGTCCTGTACGCGCACGTGACAAGCGTCTTCTGCCGGTCGCCGACAGAATTGCTGCCGGTCGCCTTGCGGGTCACAAGCATGTTTTGCACGTCCCGGTAGCTGGTAGGCCGGGTGGCGCAACGAACTTCGCCGGTCATCAGGTTCTGCCCGACTTTGGGATCGCTCAACTGGAAACTGACCTTCAGGCCGCTTGTGATCACGGCGGCACCGGGCAGGCCGATCGTGTACCAGATGTTCGATCACGTAATCGATGTCCCGCCCCGGTCGTCGATCCCGACCCGAAGGATGAGGGGCAACCGATCGAAACCGGACGGTGCCAGCTGCGCAGCCGCCACGATTGCCGGTGTTCCCTTCTCGGCCGAGGTGATGGCCGCGATAAACTTGTCGATCGTGTCGACCATCGCCTTGTGGCTTTCGCCGTCGCACTGGCGATTGGCATCGGTCCAGCGCTGGAGGTCGGCAAGGAGCAGGAACACGGGGTTCGTCCTGGGATCGACCGCGACCTGCTCGTCGAGCACGATGAGGCCAGCGTTGCTGGCCTTGGCGAAGGTCGGCGTTGTGGTTGAAAGATCGTGCCATGCGGTGTCGGCCGCGTTTCCCATCAGGATGGCATTCAGAAGGGTGCGATCGTCGGCGCTCAGTTTGATCGCGCCGACGCTGATGTCGCTCGCGAGCGCAGCCACGATATCGGTTCGCGCGAACCCGAATTTCTGGGTCTTCGTCGTCTCAGCCGGCGCATCCAGGAATGCAGAACTTCCGCGGGTGGTTTGCTCGACGACGATCGGTGCCTTGCGGCATCCGGCGGCCGGCATCGCCTCGGCCCTCGTCTTCAAGGACCGGAGCCGCTCGACCACCCACAGCGCCATGGAGAAATCGACCGTGTCGGACTTGCCCAGCACCAGTACTGGGCGATTGCCGTTCGCCGACCGGGCGGCCTCGGCGATACGCCTGATGGCCGCGCCAGCCTGAAGCATGGCGTCGCTGTCGAGCAACGATGCCTCGATCGCTCCCGCACCATCGCCCATCGTCGTCTTGCCGCTCGCGGCAGCGACCCCCAAGCCAGCCGCGATGCCCGTCTTCGTGACATCATCCGGCGCATGGGCCGGTACGCTGGTGCCGAGCGTGGCCACGAGGCCAAGCAACACATTCCTAGTAGATTTGGTCGCCATAACTTCCCCCTCAAGAGACATGTCAACTGCCGGCCGCCCCCGGCCGGCCGCGATACTACCATTGCTTTGACGCAATTGCTCTACCTATAGGAACCGTATCGGCGCTTCCCTTCGCCAAGGCGCATCCTTGTCAGGGGGAGTGTCCTGCCTGCGCCGGATGGCGGCATAGAGCGGTCGAATTCTCGAGACGAACTGCGGCTGACCCGCCAGGCCGCACGCTCCTGCTTTCCGGATGATCCGCGGTTGGCGGACAATTCCGGGGAAGCGGATGCAGGACGGCTCCCGGGACGGCAAGACTTGCATGCTTCCTTTGACGAGACGGAAGCGCGACTGTTGCCGCCGCTGCCGCCAATCCGGAAGAAAAGACGAGGATTCAATGCGTGCCGATGTGCGCATATCTCAGCGCCATGGCGGATGCTGCAAAGGTCTATCACAGCTTGGATGCTTGCCGGGCCGTCGAAGGCTATGCGGCGCAGTGCGCTTGTTCTGTCCTCCCGGTCTTCGACCGACGATACCCGCACGATCGGCGGCCACACGACGCCATCGCCGCCGCCCGGCTGTTCGCAGGCGGCGCAGGACGAACCAAGCTCCTCCGAGACAGGGCATGGTCTGCGCTTCGGGCTGCTGGGGAAGCTGCCGACCACGGTGAACCTGCGGCGAGTGAGGCAGCGCGGGCCCCTGTCGCAGCCGCTGGCGCCGCCTATCTGCACCCGCTGGCGACGGCGACCCAGGTCAAGCACATCCTTGGATCGGCGGCTCATGCTGTCCGAGCCATCGAGCTCTCGTCCCCGGACACCGCAGAGATGCACCTGGCGATGTTGGCAGGCCTCGCGCCGCCACAGGTCTCTGGGATACTCCGGCGCTATCCCGAGGCCCCATTGAAAGGCGGTCGGGTCGGAGAACTCATCCGCGAATTCGACGCGGCGCTTCGTTGAGCGGCCGTCGAACAGGCGCATCGCAAAAGCGCGATCCTGGGCGGAAAGACGCGACCGCCCCGTCGGACGATCCGTGCGGGAATGTCCCAACCATCTCGCGGGCGAGCCTCGGCAGGATGCCGAAACGATGTCACTTTCGCCATCGCACGATCACCCGCCATTCGAAGTCAGCCGGATCGTATCGGATCATCCGGATGCGGAACCAGGATGCTGGAAGTTGTGGAAGGGTGTAGCCTGACAGGCATTCTCTGATGCACTGGCGACGGGACCGAGGAATGCTGGAAGCAAAATGCCATTGCGGCGGTGTGACGATCGCCATTCCACGCCGCCCACGTGTCTTGACAGCATGCAACTGCTCTCTTTGTCGACGCGTCCAGCGCCTATTCGCCTACTATTCGGGAGCGTCGCTTATCCTGAGGCACAGGCCCTCGACCCTCGACAGCTACGTATGGGGAAAAGGCGTCCTGCGATGGTTCCGTTGCGCGATGTGCGGATGTTTCACGCATCACCGCCCGGAAGGCGACGAAATCGACAAGAAGCTGCTCTGGGGCGTCAATCTCAGGCAGATTGCGGACGCTGGGCGACGCGCGCTGCAGCAAGAGCAAGAACGCCGTCTCCAAAGCAAAAGAGAGTTCCTGCGGCTCTTCCATCGTCGCACCGGCCAATGGCTCGGGCAGCCACGGTCCCACATAGTCCGTCCGCGCGCGAGCGACCAAGCGGACCACATCGATCGATCGTCGCGTACAGACTGTAGTAAGCCACGCAGCTGGGTTCTGGATCGAATGTCGATCGGCTTCTGACCAGCGAATGAACACGTCCTGCAGGACGTCTTCGGCATCGGCATGCGTGCCGAGCATACGATATGCGATGCCAAACATCGCTGGCCGGGCAGCTTCGAACGCCACCATCATCGCAGCGTCGATTGTCACTTCCATCAGGCGCCTTTAACCCATCGCGGTTCGAGGATCGTCACGTCGGGATCATGCGCCAACAACGGCCGTGCTTCATTCAGGTAGGCCAGATACGCGGGCGATTGCACGAATGCATCCGCGTCTTCCTTCGACCGGTATAGCTGAAACGCGCCTACCGTGTCAGGATCGGTACCGAAACTGTAGATGTAGACGAGGTGGCCGTCGTTGGCGTCGATCGCCGGCATCATGTGCCGACGCCACACCGCCTCCAGTTCGTCGCGCCGACCCGGCGTGCTGCTATGCGTGAGAAACAGGGCGTGCATGATCGTGTCTCCGAATGTTGGGGATGCTTCCCCTCATCATGACGGATCAACCTACGCGATCGTGACACGCACGACAGCCGATCTCAAACCGATCGCAGATGCTCGGCTGAAATCGATAACCCCGGCTTCCCATAAGTACAGTGGTAGGCCGGCCGAAGCCTTTCCCGTTGGGATCGAGTTTCGAGAACGCTAAAGGTGTCTCGAAACCCATTGCACGCGGTGAAATGAGAAACGATCGGCAACATAAGTCGGATGGCGCCGATGGCCCGAATTGGTGCAGACCTGTAATATGGTTCTCAGGCGAGGAAAGACGGATTTCTGGGGAAGTGGCCCGGAGGGCAGGCACGCCGGCGGGTTCAGCTTTCATGCGCTAACGGCAAACCCGCCCGAAGAAGAAGTTCGGCGACACAGCCATGACGAAGCTCATTTCGTGCTGGTGCTGGCCGGCGGCTATATGTCGTCAGCCGCAGGCGCTCCGATGGTGTCCGACACGCCGGTTCTAATTTATAACCCACCCGGCACCATCATCGCCCAGCTACGCTGGTGCAGGGGCCGTCCACCCCATCACGTCACGACCAACCCGGCGTAATCGCGACGTCCGCCGCAAGCACGTCAATTGGTCCATCGACGAGCAGCAGATACACATACGCACGACCATCCGACATCACCGTCGAGCGCGAGCCGAACGAAGGCGCACGGCCGCGAGAGGTCATGGCGCCCGGCATCCAGTCATTAGCCGCGATTGACCGTCGAATGCGGGCCACTTCGGCGGCCAAGCTCAAGAACCAGTATGCGTTGAGGCATTCGGCCCGCAGGCGGCCGTTGAACGCCTCCGCGAACGCATTGTCGGTCGGCTTGCCGGGGCGGCTGAAGTCCAGCACTACATCATGCTGATAGGCCCATAGATCGAGATCCTTCGAGATGGATTCCGGCCCATTATCTAGACGAATGCGCTTGGGCGACCATGTGCCGCGGCAACGCGGTCGAGCGTTTCGACCACGTCAGATCCGCGATAGCTTGTCCGTACATCGAGCGCTGGCGACACACGCGTGAAGTTGTCGACGATCGACAGCACGCGGATCTTGCGCCCGTCGAACAGTTGGTCCGACAGGAAATGCATCGACCAGCACTCGTCGGGCGCCGTCGCCGCGTCCGGTCATCGCGCAGCTTCGCCTTCACCTTGCGCTTGCGCGTCTTGTTGCGCAGCTGCAGCGCGAGTTCGCGATACAGCCGATGAGTGCGCTTGTGGTTGATCTCCCAGCCCTCCCGCCGGAGCAGCACATGGATGCGTCGATACCCGTAGCGAACACGGTCGCAGCCAACTCCTTGATCCGCATCTTGAGGCCGGCCTGATCGAGGCGGCGGGACTGGTAGCGCTGGGTCGATCGATTGATCGGAAACGCGCCGCAAGCTCGCCGTTCGCTGACCTGGTAGCTCGCCTGCAAATAGCCGACGATCTCCCGGGCTCGACCAGGCCCTACATTTTTCGGCGGATGACGCCCTGGAGCATCTCCTTATCCAGGCTGAGGTTGGCCACCAGCCGCTT
>NZ_JAQIJT010000001.1:1182500-1343306 GCF_036946125.1 Sphingomonas adhaesiva | reverse complement strand
ACCCGACGAGCGCGCCGGAGATGCCGCCCAAGAGGTACTGGATCGGCTCCAGCGTCATGCCGCTTTGCCGATCATATGGGGGGCGGCCATCGGCTCGCGGCCCTTCAGCATCGCGTGCCAGTAGATCGCGGGCAGCAACCGCTCCTTCAGATACCAGGCGGCGCGCGTCGGCTTGGACCCGTCAATGAACCAGCGCGGGAAGCTCGGCAGGAGTTTCCCGCCATAGCCGAACTCGGCCAGCACGATCTTGCCGCGCTCGACGGTCAGCGGGCACGAGCCATAGCCGTCATAGTCGGCGACCGGCGGCTTGCCGTCCAATGCCGCCAGCACGCTGACCGCGACCACGGGCGCCTGCTTGCGCGCCGCCGCGGCGGTCTTGGCGTTGCTGGTCGCCGCCGCGTCGCCGAGCGCGAAGACGTTCTCGTATTTCTTGCTCCGCAACGTCGACTCGTCGACCGCGATGAACCCCGTCTCGGCCGCGAGCGGGCTCTTGGCGACCCACTCGTGCGACACCTGCGGGGGGACGACGTGGAGCATGTCGAACCCGCGCTCGACCCGGATCGTCTCGCCGTCCTTCTTCTGCGCGAAGGTGGCGACCTTCCGGTCGCCGTCGACCGCGACCAGGTTGGATTCGAGGCACAGGTCGATCCCGTACTTCTCGATATATTCCATGAGGGCGGGGACATAGTGCGCCACCCCGAACAGCACCGCACCGGCATTGTGGAACTCGACGTCGATGCCGGGCAGCGTGCCCGCTTCGCGCCAGAGATCGCACGACAGGTACATCGCCTTTTGCGGTGCGCCCGCGCACTTGATCGGCATGGGCGGCTGCGAGAACAGCGCGCGCCCCTTCTTCAGCTCCTGGACGAGCCGGTAGGTGTAGGGCGCGAGATCGTAGCGGTAGTTGGAGGTGACGCCGTTACGGCCGAGCGTTGCTTCCAGCCCCTCGATCTTCTCCCAGGCGAGGCGCAGCCCCGGCGCCGCGACGAGGACGCGGTAGGTGAGCGTCCGCCCGTCCTCCAGCGCGACGGCGTTGCGGTCGGGATCGAAGCCGGACGCGGCGACCTGGAGCCAGTCGACGCCCTTGGGCATCACCTCGGCTTCGGTCTTGCGGGTCTGCTCGGGCGTGAACACGCCAGCGCCCACCATTGTCCAGCCAGGCTGATAGTAATGCTCTTTGGCCGCGTCGACGATTGCGATCGTCACATCGGGATTACGCTTGAGGATACTGGAGGCGGTGGCGATGCCGGCCGCCCCGCCGCCCACGATGACGATGTCATAGGTCATCGCCCCCCCGCCCGACGCCGCAGCGACGGCATTAGCGCCGTGATCTTGTGGCCTGCGGCAGCCGCCCGCCTGACGAGTTCTCCAGGTTCGCTGTCGGGCGCCAGCCCCAGCGCCCAAAGCGCCGCGGAACGGGTGCCGGTCCGGCAATAGGCCAGGATCGGTTTCGGTAATTCCCGCATCGCCCGCGCCATCGCGTCGGCGTCGGCATCGCCGGCTTGCGTGAAGCCGATCGGGATATGAGCGAAGGCGAGGCCGAGCCGCGTGGCCTCGGCCGCGATCTGGGCGGCGCTCGGTTGCCGGGCGTCCTCACCGTCCAGCCGGTTGGCGATGATCGAACGGAAACCTGCGCGGCGGGCTCGTTCGACATCGGCGACGTCGAGTTGCGCCGAGACGGCGAAGTTATCGGCAAGATGCGTGAACTCCATGCTGCTTCCTTTCGATGGCGGGGCTGGCAGAAGACGGAAAAGGACGAACCCGGTCGTCATGCCCACGCAAAATACGAGCGCCGGGACCGGCGCCACGGCGAGCGCGGCGACGGCCGGGCCGGGACACAGACCCGCGACGCCCCAGCCGATCCCGAACAGAGCCGCACCCCCAAGCAGGCGAGCATCGATCGGTGTGGTTGACGGCAGATGAAAGGCGTCCGCGACGAGCGGGCGGCCGCGCCGTCGCACGAGCGCCCAAGCGGCCGCCATCGGGAGCAAGGCTCCGCCCATCACGAAGGCGAGCGTCGGATCCCAGGAGCCACCCACGTCGAGGAACGCGCTGACGCGCGCTGGATCGGTCATGCCCGAGATCGCCAGCCCCGCGCCGAACAGCATGCCGCTGGCAAGTGCGACCAGCGTCTGTCGGCTCACAGCGCCACCCCGCTCAGTCGCATGATCGTCGCCGTTGCGATCCCGAACCCCATGAATGTCGCTGTCGCCGCCATCGAACGCGGCGAGAGCCGCGCCATGCCGACGACGCCGTGGCCGCTGGTGCAGCCGGAGCCTAGCCGTGTGCCGAACCCGACAACGACGCCGGCTACCGCCAGCAAGACGAGCGATGACGGGAAGTGGGCTCGAACGCCCAAGGTGAGGAGGATGATCGCGGCGCCGATCGGCAGACCGATCGCAAACGCCAGCGCGATGCCACGTGGCACGCCCTCTCCGGTAAGGCCGGTCGCGCGCGCGAACAGACCGCTGCATCCGGCGACCCGTCCGTTGACGAGCAGCATGAGCGCCGCGGCAAGGCCGATCATCAACCCGCCGGCGAGGCCATGCAGCGGCATGGCATGGGGAAAGCCCGGCATCAGGGCGTGTTCAGCGGCATGCGGAGATAGCGGGTGCCGTTGGCCTCCGGCCCAGGCAGGCGACCGGCACGCATATCGACCTGGATCGCGGGCAGCATCGGCCGCGGTGACGAGAGCGTCGCGTCGCGCGCCGAGCGTATCGCGACGAAGGCATCCTCGTCGAAGCCGTCGCGGACGTGGATGCTGCCGTTCCGCTGCGCGGCGACCTGTTCGAGATGACGACCACCAGACACTTACGACTCCTAACAAATCATCCTTTATGTATGTTTGTAATGCTCTTGCGTCAACAACCTTCGGCTGCCATGTCCGACGCGATGGACGAACCTGCCCCCCTGCCTCGACCGCTTCGCATCGGCGATCCCGCCCCCAATTTCACCGCACGCACGACGATGGGGGAGGTCAGCCTCGATCAGTATCGCGGGCGCTGGCTCCTGTTCTTTTCTCACCCGGCCGACTTCACGCCGGTCTGTACCAGCGAGTTCATCGCGCTCGCCAAGGCAGCGCCGACATTCGAGGCGATCGACTGCGCGCTGCTCGGCCTGTCGGTCGACAGCCTCTACAGCCATGTCGCCTGGATGCGCGCGATCCACGAACTCTCGGGCGTCGAGGTGCCGTTTCCGGTCGTGGAAGACCCTTCGATGGCGGTCGGACGTGCCTATGGAATGCTTGATGCTGCGGCGACCGACTCCGCCGCGGTGCGGGCGACCTACTTCGTCGACCCCGAAGGCGTGGTCCGGGCGACCAACTGGTATCCGATGAACGTCGGCCGATCGGTCGAGGAGATGCTGCGCACGGTGCAAGCGCTTCAACGGGCGTCGAGAGGCGACGCGCTAACGCCCGCAGGCTGGCATCCTGGCGACGAGGTGTTGTCGCCACCCGCGCTTCCGGTCGATGGCGAGGCGAACTGGTTTCACCGGCTGAGGCCCGACACATGAGCCTCGATCGTGCCCAGGCCGATGCAATGGTGGAACGGCTACGCACACTCGCCCAGCCCCAGCGACTGATGATCCTCGCCTCGCTTCTCGATGGGGAGCAGGCGGTCGGCGAGATCGAGGCGGCGACCGGCATCGGTCAGCCCGCGCTCAGCCAGCAGCTTGCCGAGCTACGCCGGGCCGCGCTGGTCGTGACGCGCCGCGAAGCGCGTCAAATCCACTATCGCATCGCCGACGACCAAGCCGAGGAATGGGTCCGAGCCTTGTTTGCCGCCTTGGGGGCGGCGCGACCGGTCGCGAAGGTGACGCCTGCATCGGCGAAGCGTGCGGTCACACCGGCCTACCTGTTCGGTGCGGCTTCCTTTGCGCGAGTAGGATGATCGAGAAATGAAGCGGTCTTCAGGTTCGGTGCTTTAGCGGCTCCGGCAATTCTCGCGACAAGCGGTGCGGCGACGGCCACCGACCCTCGCCACCCGATTTTGGAGGGCTATGGTGCCTTTGCGCCGATGCCAGACCCTAAGGAGCGGCGCAATGTCCCTCGATCCTGCTCGGCGACGAGATCGACGTGGCGATCGGCGCAGTCGACGCGCTGCGTCCCGACCAGGCCGAGATGGTCGCGGCGTTCGTCGCTGGGCAAAGCCCCGGCGGATGAACGCCGGCGCAACGACCGAGCGCGTCCACGACGCGATCCGGCGGTTGATCCTGACGCGCGTCGTGCGACCGGGCACCCGGCTCGACCCTGCCGTGCTGGCGGACCGGCTGGCCACCAGCGCGACGCCGGTGCGCGAGGCGCTGAACCAGTTGTGTGGCGCCGGTCTCGTCGATGCCCGTCCGGGCGGCGGCTTCCATGTGCCGATGATCGACGCGCCCGCGCTCGCCGACCTCTACCGTTGGAACGAGGACGTCATCGGGATCATCCTGCGATCGGCGGCCGGCCGGATCGCAGCCCATGCCGCCAATGGCGGGCAGGCGGACGACGATGCGACGGCGACAGGCGCGCTCGTCGAACGCCTGGCCCGCGCGTCGAGGAACGAGGAGCACCTGCGCGCGGTTCGGGACATCAACGCGCGGCTGCACGCGGTCCGCCTGGTCGAGGCGGGCTTGATCGCTGACACACGGGACGAGATTGCGCATCTGTCGGCGGCAACCGATCGCGGCGATGTCGCCGCGCTCCGCATCCGCTGGCGCCAATACCATCGCCGTCGTCGCCGGATGGTTGCCGAGATCGTCCGAGCACTGCTGCGTAGCTAGCTGTTGTGGTGCCGGGTGAGAAGTATGCCAGCCCTGCAGCTAGCGCAGCGAACGCGACATTGCTGTCCCGATGACATTTCACGCGCGAAATCCGTCAACGTGGTCCGGATCGCAAGACACCGAGGCGAAAAGGGGGCGTGGATCCGGCCGGCGGCGTAGCTGTTCAACTGGTCCTGTACGCGCACGTGACAAGCGTCTTCTGCCGGTCGCCGACAGAATTGCTGCCGGTCGCCTTGCGGGTCACAAGCATGTTTTGCACGTCCCGGTAGCTGGTAGGCCGGGTGGCGCAACGAACTTCGCCGGTCATCAGGTTCTGCCCGACTTTGGGATCGCTCAACTGGAAACTGACCTTCAGGCCGCTTGTGATCACGGCGGCACCGGGCAGGCCGATCGTGTACCAGATGTTCGATCACGTAATCGATGTCCCGCCCCGGTCGTCGATCCCGACCCGAAGGATGAGGGGCAACCGATCGAAACCGGACGGTGCCAGCTGCGCAGCCGCCACGATTGCCGGTGTTCCCTTCTCGGCCGAGGTGATGGCCGCGATAAACTTGTCGATCGTGTCGACCATCGCCTTGTGGCTTTCGCCGTCGCACTGGCGATTGGCATCGGTCCAGCGCTGGAGGTCGGCAAGGAGCAGGAACACGGGGTTCGTCCTGGGATCGACCGCGACCTGCTCGTCGAGCACGATGAGGCCAGCGTTGCTGGCCTTGGCGAAGGTCGGCGTTGTGGTTGAAAGATCGTGCCATGCGGTGTCGGCCGCGTTTCCCATCAGGATGGCATTCAGAAGGGTGCGATCGTCGGCGCTCAGTTTGATCGCGCCGACGCTGATGTCGCTCGCGAGCGCAGCCACGATATCGGTTCGCGCGAACCCGAATTTCTGGGTCTTCGTCGTCTCAGCCGGCGCATCCAGGAATGCAGAACTTCCGCGGGTGGTTTGCTCGACGACGATCGGTGCCTTGCGGCATCCGGCGGCCGGCATCGCCTCGGCCCTCGTCTTCAAGGACCGGAGCCGCTCGACCACCCACAGCGCCATGGAGAAATCGACCGTGTCGGACTTGCCCAGCACCAGTACTGGGCGATTGCCGTTCGCCGACCGGGCGGCCTCGGCGATACGCCTGATGGCCGCGCCAGCCTGAAGCATGGCGTCGCTGTCGAGCAACGATGCCTCGATCGCTCCCGCACCATCGCCCATCGTCGTCTTGCCGCTCGCGGCAGCGACCCCCAAGCCAGCCGCGATGCCCGTCTTCGTGACATCATCCGGCGCATGGGCCGGTACGCTGGTGCCGAGCGTGGCCACGAGGCCAAGCAACACATTCCTAGTAGATTTGGTCGCCATAACTTCCCCCTCAAGAGACATGTCAACTGCCGGCCGCCCCCGGCCGGCCGCGATACTACCATTGCTTTGACGCAATTGCTCTACCTATAGGAACCGTATCGGCGCTTCCCTTCGCCAAGGCGCATCCTTGTCAGGGGGAGTGTCCTGCCTGCGCCGGATGGCGGCATAGAGCGGTCGAATTCTCGAGACGAACTGCGGCTGACCCGCCAGGCCGCACGCTCCTGCTTTCCGGATGATCCGCGGTTGGCGGACAATTCCGGGGAAGCGGATGCAGGACGGCTCCCGGGACGGCAAGACTTGCATGCTTCCTTTGACGAGACGGAAGCGCGACTGTTGCCGCCGCTGCCGCCAATCCGGAAGAAAAGACGAGGATTCAATGCGTGCCGATGTGCGCATATCTCAGCGCCATGGCGGATGCTGCAAAGGTCTATCACAGCTTGGATGCTTGCCGGGCCGTCGAAGGCTATGCGGCGCAGTGCGCTTGTTCTGTCCTCCCGGTCTTCGACCGACGATACCCGCACGATCGGCGGCCACACGACGCCATCGCCGCCGCCCGGCTGTTCGCAGGCGGCGCAGGACGAACCAAGCTCCTCCGAGACAGGGCATGGTCTGCGCTTCGGGCTGCTGGGGAAGCTGCCGACCACGGTGAACCTGCGGCGAGTGAGGCAGCGCGGGCCCCTGTCGCAGCCGCTGGCGCCGCCTATCTGCACCCGCTGGCGACGGCGACCCAGGTCAAGCACATCCTTGGATCGGCGGCTCATGCTGTCCGAGCCATCGAGCTCTCGTCCCCGGACACCGCAGAGATGCACCTGGCGATGTTGGCAGGCCTCGCGCCGCCACAGGTCTCTGGGATACTCCGGCGCTATCCCGAGGCCCCATTGAAAGGCGGTCGGGTCGGAGAACTCATCCGCGAATTCGACGCGGCGCTTCGTTGAGCGGCCGTCGAACAGGCGCATCGCAAAAGCGCGATCCTGGGCGGAAAGACGCGACCGCCCCGTCGGACGATCCGTGCGGGAATGTCCCAACCATCTCGCGGGCGAGCCTCGGCAGGATGCCGAAACGATGTCACTTTCGCCATCGCACGATCACCCGCCATTCGAAGTCAGCCGGATCGTATCGGATCATCCGGATGCGGAACCAGGATGCTGGAAGTTGTGGAAGGGTGTAGCCTGACAGGCATTCTCTGATGCACTGGCGACGGGACCGAGGAATGCTGGAAGCAAAATGCCATTGCGGCGGTGTGACGATCGCCATTCCACGCCGCCCACGTGTCTTGACAGCATGCAACTGCTCTCTTTGTCGACGCGTCCAGCGCCTATTCGCCTACTATTCGGGAGCGTCGCTTATCCTGAGGCACAGGCCCTCGACCCTCGACAGCTACGTATGGGGAAAAGGCGTCCTGCGATGGTTCCGTTGCGCGATGTGCGGATGTTTCACGCATCACCGCCCGGAAGGCGACGAAATCGACAAGAAGCTGCTCTGGGGCGTCAATCTCAGGCAGATTGCGGACGCTGGGCGACGCGCGCTGCAGCAAGAGCAAGAACGCCGTCTCCAAAGCAAAAGAGAGTTCCTGCGGCTCTTCCATCGTCGCACCGGCCAATGGCTCGGGCAGCCACGGTCCCACATAGTCCGTCCGCGCGCGAGCGACCAAGCGGACCACATCGATCGATCGTCGCGTACAGACTGTAGTAAGCCACGCAGCTGGGTTCTGGATCGAATGTCGATCGGCTTCTGACCAGCGAATGAACACGTCCTGCAGGACGTCTTCGGCATCGGCATGCGTGCCGAGCATACGATATGCGATGCCAAACATCGCTGGCCGGGCAGCTTCGAACGCCACCATCATCGCAGCGTCGATTGTCACTTCCATCAGGCGCCTTTAACCCATCGCGGTTCGAGGATCGTCACGTCGGGATCATGCGCCAACAACGGCCGTGCTTCATTCAGGTAGGCCAGATACGCGGGCGATTGCACGAATGCATCCGCGTCTTCCTTCGACCGGTATAGCTGAAACGCGCCTACCGTGTCAGGATCGGTACCGAAACTGTAGATGTAGACGAGGTGGCCGTCGTTGGCGTCGATCGCCGGCATCATGTGCCGACGCCACACCGCCTCCAGTTCGTCGCGCCGACCCGGCGTGCTGCTATGCGTGAGAAACAGGGCGTGCATGATCGTGTCTCCGAATGTTGGGGATGCTTCCCCTCATCATGACGGATCAACCTACGCGATCGTGACACGCACGACAGCCGATCTCAAACCGATCGCAGATGCTCGGCTGAAATCGATAACCCCGGCTTCCCATAAGTACAGTGGTAGGCCGGCCGAAGCCTTTCCCGTTGGGATCGAGTTTCGAGAACGCTAAAGGTGTCTCGAAACCCATTGCACGCGGTGAAATGAGAAACGATCGGCAACATAAGTCGGATGGCGCCGATGGCCCGAATTGGTGCAGACCTGTAATATGGTTCTCAGGCGAGGAAAGACGGATTTCTGGGGAAGTGGCCCGGAGGGCAGGCACGCCGGCGGGTTCAGCTTTCATGCGCTAACGGCAAACCCGCCCGAAGAAGAAGTTCGGCGACACAGCCATGACGAAGCTCATTTCGTGCTGGTGCTGGCCGGCGGCTATATGTCGTCAGCCGCAGGCGCTCCGATGGTGTCCGACACGCCGGTTCTAATTTATAACCCACCCGGCACCATCATCGCCCAGCTACGCTGGTGCAGGGGCCGTCCACCCCATCACGTCACGACCAACCCGGCGTAATCGCGACGTCCGCCGCAAGCACGTCAATTGGTCCATCGACGAGCAGCAGATACACATACGCACGACCATCCGACATCACCGTCGAGCGCGAGCCGAACGAAGGCGCACGGCCGCGAGAGGTCATGGCGCCCGGCATCCAGTCATTAGCCGCGATTGACCGTCGAATGCGGGCCACTTCGGCGGCCAAGCTCAAGAACCAGTATGCGTTGAGGCATTCGGCCCGCAGGCGGCCGTTGAACGCCTCCGCGAACGCATTGTCGGTCGGCTTGCCGGGGCGGCTGAAGTCCAGCACTACATCATGCTGATAGGCCCATAGATCGAGATCCTTCGAGATGGATTCCGGCCCATTATCTAGACGAATGCGCTTGGGCGACCATGTGCCGCGGCAACGCGGTCGAGCGTTTCGACCACGTCAGATCCGCGATAGCTTGTCCGTACATCGAGCGCTGGCGACACACGCGTGAAGTTGTCGACGATCGACAGCACGCGGATCTTGCGCCCGTCGAACAGTTGGTCCGACAGGAAATGCATCGACCAGCACTCGTCGGGCGCCGTCGCCGCGTCCGGTCATCGCGCAGCTTCGCCTTCACCTTGCGCTTGCGCGTCTTGTTGCGCAGCTGCAGCGCGAGTTCGCGATACAGCCGATGAGTGCGCTTGTGGTTGATCTCCCAGCCCTCCCGCCGGAGCAGCACATGGATGCGTCGATACCCGTAGCGAACACGGTCGCAGCCAACTCCTTGATCCGCATCTTGAGGCCGGCCTGATCGAGGCGGCGGGACTGGTAGCGCTGGGTCGATCGATTGATCGGAAACGCGCCGCAAGCTCGCCGTTCGCTGACCTGGTAGCTCGCCTGCAAATAGCCGACGATCTCCCGGGCTCGACCAGGCCCTACATTTTTCGGCGGATGACGCCCTGGAGCATCTCCTTATCCAGGCTGAGGTTGGCCACCAGCCGCTTCAGCCGCACGTCCTCCTCCAGCACCTTCAGGCGCTTCATCTCCGACGGCATCAGCCCCCATATTTGCTACGCCATCGATAGTAGGTCTGGATTGATATGCCGGCCTTCCGACAAACCTCCTCGACCGTTGTTCCATCCTCCGCCTGCTTGAGGATGAACGCTATCTGCTGCTCGCTGAACCTCGACTTCTTCATTGACGGATTCCCTCGTCCGGCACTTGCCAAACCTAACCGGGAATTTCTCAAAAAGAATGGACCAAACCCAAGGGCTCAGGTCAATCGAACACAAGGCAGAGGTACGCCTTTGCCTATTCCATGACAAAGAACTTCGCTGCTGACGCATAAGCGATCAGCGTGGCGATGCTTGTTTAGCTCAACTTACTAGTAGGACGTACGAAATTTACGAGATGGTCAGCCACCCAGAGTGCTAGAGCCGCAAGGGTGCCGTGAAGCCGCATCTGGTGGCGCCGATAGAGGAAGGCGTGGCCGGCCTTGGCCATCCGACCATGCAGAAAGCCGCGACCGAAGACGCCAAACCGTCCTAATGCGCCATAGGCGTCGTAACCGCCGAGTTGTACAAGCGCGCCGAGGTCGCGGTAACGGAACGGCGGCGCTTTGCGACCCGCGATCATCTTTGGCAGCCAACGCCCCAGATAGACCGCCTGCTGATAGGCGACCTGCGCGGTGGGAGACAGCGGTCGGCGCTGCCCGGTCGGCGTTAAGGCGGCGCAGTCGCCGAGTGCGACGATTTCCGTGAACGACACCGAGCGACACCAAGCATCAACCACGATACGGCCTTCGCGCGTTCGCTCCAGCGCAGCAAGCGTCTCGGCAAGCGGCGCCGCCTCGACGCCGGCCGCCCATACGCACAGATCGACCGACAGATGTTCGTTGCCCACCTGCAATCCCGTAGCATCGACGGCAGTAACGACAGCTTCGGTCGTTACCGTCACGCCCAGTTGTTCAAGCCGGACCCGCGCCGCCCGCGACACCCCTTCTGGAAAGGCGGACAGCAGCCGGTCCCCGCGATCCAGCAGATTGATCTCCAGCGATTGCCGAACGCCGCCCGCACCATAATCGTCGGCGATGTCCGCCATCTGCAGCAACTCGGCCGCCAGCTGGACGCCGGTCGCGCCCCCGCCGACGATCGCGATGCGCAGGGGCGTGGCGGTCTGCGCCGCCTCGATCAGTCGGGGCGCGATATCTGCTTGGAACGCGGTCGCCTCCTCCAGCGTGTCGATATGTCGAGCATGGACCGCTACGCCTTCGACACCGAAATCCGCCGCGACACTGCCCACAGCCAAGACCAACGTATCGTATTCAAGGGTCCGTTCGGGCAGTAGCGGTCGGCGGTGGAGGGCGAAAGGTGCGACATGTACGACCCGCGAACTGGGATCGACCGCTTCTGCTCGACCGGGGACGTAGGTGAAGCCGTGCCGCCGCGCCTGAGCGGCATATGGCACCCCGACGTGCGCGACATCGCAGGTTCCGGCGGCCACGCTGTGAAGCATCGGCTTCCAGACATGTATCGTAGCGCAGTCGACCAGCACCACGTCGAGAGAACTGTCGCGGCTAAGGATGCCGGCAAGATCGAGGCCCGCGACGCCCCCACCGACGATTACCACCCGATGGTGCCGGTCAGTGAGGTCAGGAGCGGGTGCGAACATCCGCCACCCCACGAGGTTCTCGCGCTACCGAAACATCGCAGCGGCGGCCTACCGACATGTGCGACACCAGGCCACCGCGTTCTTGCGCGACCAGGCAGAAAAGGCGCGATCCCAGGCCACTGACCACCTCGTCGGTACACCCGGTGCCATTGACACGGCGTCGCCCGCGAACGAGACCATCACCATCACCATCACCATCACCATCACCATCACCATCACCATCACCATCACCATCACCATCACCATCACCATCACCATCACCGGTCGGTGGAACACAAACCCCAATGGAAACTGGACTAGACCGGAGACGGCGACCGCCGTGGCCTGCGACATGAGAATGGGGCTCGCCCCGAAGGCGGGCAGTGCACCCGCCGCGATGGCAAGAACGGTTATGCGCGGCGATCACGCATGCGCCCTCTCCGCGAACGCGCAACCGCAGCACTCGTCGAATCTTCGTACTCACCCCTCTGCCATGTCCCGCTCGCATCGTGGCTCGACCCACAGGCATTTGACCAGCACCCACGACGCAACCGTCAGCGGTCCACCAAGGATGACTCCGAAGATTCCAAACATGCTCCCGAAGAGGAACAGCGCGAACAGCGTCAAGGCGGGCGGGATCGACACGGCATAACGCATCACCAGCGGCGCCATCGCATTGCCCTCGATCTGTTGCCACACGAAGAAAGAACCGGCGGTCCACATGAACGGTTCCACCCCGACGGTGAGCGCGATCAGCAACGCCGGCACGGCGCCGAGAAACGGACCTACCAGCGGGATGAACTCGAGCATGCCCGCTACGATCGCTAACGCCAGCGCTGATGGCACCCCGATCACCTTGAGACCGATCAACACCGCAGTGAAGGTGGCCGCCATCGACACCAACTGACCGAGCAACCAGTTGCGCAGAGTGCGCGCCGTCTCTCTAGCGGCCTTGCCGGTCCTCCGCCGGGCGGCACGCGGCAACAAGGCCAGCGTCCCCCTGTAATACTCGGATGGGCTAGCGGCGAAATAGATCCCACCCAGCACCGCGAGGACAAGGCCGGTTAACGAAGTTGTCAGCATCCCGAACGCGGACTGCATCACCGATGCGACGCTCGATCCGTCGGGAGAGATGGTGTCGAGCACGCTTTGCACCTTGTCCTCGCCCGCCCAGTCCACGAAACGCTGCCAAGCAACGGGCAATGTCCTTCCCAAGTCGGACAGCTGCGATCCCACTTCCTGCCCCAGCAGCATGCCGGCGCCGGCCAGCACGCCCAGGATCAGCATTCCGGCCAACGCCATCGCCCAACCCTTACTCAGCGGCAACAGGCGGCAAAGCCCGTCGGCAGCGGCATGTAGCACGACCGCGATGAGTACCGCGGCGAAGGCAAGCAGCAATACGTTGTGCAATCGCCAGACAAGAATGGCCAGCGAGACCAGTCCGATGAAGATCATCGTCCGGATCGCGAACTTTGCGTAACCGGCTCGCCCACCAGCCGCGGGCAGGGGTGCAGTCATCTGTGCCGCCATACCAGCCGCGCGGTGTCGGATGCCGCGGGAGACGTGGCACCGCCACGCAAGAGCAGGAAGGTGGTCCTCACGAGACACTCCCAAACGTTACGTACTCGTACAGTATGTGCCCCGTCCGATTTTGCAAAAAAATTTCTCTCGACGCGGCGAAATTGTAGCCGGGTCATTTCGGATGCGGTATGCTGGCGGGCAGCGACGAACGGCAGTCACACGGTGGGGACGAATGATCGCTTTAAGGGGTAGCTACTGCGGATCGGCACCCGTCGCGAACCTTTGGTGGAGCGCGTGGAACGGCGATCCGGTGCTGCTCGCCAGCTTGGTGATCGGCGCCGTCGCCGCGCTCCGCCTGCCGCCCGGTCGGCGCCGGTTCGGGCTGGGCGCGGTCGCGCTGCTTGCCCTCGCGTTCGTGTCACCGCTCTGCGCGCTCACCACCGCATTGCTCGCCGCTCGGAGCGTTCATCATCTGCTGCTGATGGCCGGAGCCGCGCCGCTGCTGGCGCGCGCCTGGCCCGCACGCCGGGGCGGGATCGCGGCTGCGCTCGTCGCGATGGGAGCGGTGCTGTGGCTATGGCATGCGCCGCCCCTCTACGACGCGGCGCTCGGCAACATCGCGCTGTACTGGGCGATGCAACTGGCGTTGCTGGGCGCGAGCTGGTGGTTTTGGAGCATGGCGCTCGCCGTGCCCGCGCCGTCCGCCTTCGTCGGGCTGACCGGCGCGGCGGCACAGATGGGGATGCTGGGCGCGCTGCTGACTTTCGCGCCGCGTCCGCTCTACGCTGCGCATCTCGCAACAACCGTCTCCTATGGTATCGGACCACTTCAGGACCAGCAACTTGCCGGCCTCGTGATGTGGGTGCCGGGGATGCTGCCCTTCGCGCTCGCCATAGGCTGGATCGCGGCGCGACGCTGGCGCGCGCCGGGGGTGGCCACGGCATGATCGTCTCGCTGGTGAAGGCGCTGCACATCGCCGCGCTGATCCTGTGGTGCGCCGGGCTCGTGGCGCTGCCGCTGATGCTGGGCAAGCATCGTGCCGACGAAAGTCAGACCGATTACGCGCGGCTGCGCCTACTGACGCACGACAGCTATGCCTTTATCGTGACCCCTGCAGCGGTGGTCGCGATCGCGGCGGGGACGCTGCTGATCTACCTGCGCGGCGTGTTCGAGCCGTGGATGTTTGCCAAGCTGGTCGCGGTCGGCCTGCTGGTCGCGCTGCATGCGCTGGTCGGCCATACCGTGCTGCTGATGAGCGAGCGGCGTGGCGACTATGTGCCGCCGTCACCCGTGCCGCTAGCGATCGGCAGCATCGCCACGATGACGGTCGTCCTGCTGCTGGTGCTGGCCAAGCCAGTCGCACCCGACATCCTGCCCCAATGGCTGAAGGCGCCCCAGCACCGTCAGCTTCCGGTCGACGAGACACCGATTTGATATTCGAACACCAGCTTGCCGCCGTGCCATCCGGTGAAGCCCGTGAACCCGACCGCGAACAGCGACAGGAGCAGGCCGTAGGGCAGCACCGCCTGTTCGTAGCCGGTCAGGCGATAGCCCCAGTTCGCGCCGAGGATCGACAGCAGCATGACCGCGATGATGAAGTGCGTCCAGCTGGCCGAGCGGGCGCGGATGCCCGGCACCATCAGCAACTCGACCGTGCCCGCGACCCCGGCCAGTACGCCGAGCAGGAAGCCGGCGCCCGAGGCCCACAATCCGGCGCGCGCCCAGAAATTGTCGCCCGTCCACCAATAGAGCAGGTCGGCGCCCGCGGTGCAGGCGGTCAGCGCGATCGGAAAGGCGACCAGCATCGCATGGATCGGATGGCCGGCGACCGCGATCTTGGATTCGGTACGGTCGAACGCCGGTCGCTGCTCGACCGGATCGACCAGCCGCTGCTCCGCAACCCGCTCGTGCGCGGTATCGGTCATCGTCGTCACACCCCCTCGTCGGTCCTGCGGCTCGCAGGGTTCGCCGCCCCAACGCTCGGCCTGCTGGGAGGTTGCAGCGGCCGGTTGTCGACGATCGATCCGGCGGGTCCCTACGCCCGCTCGGTCACCGGACTGTGGTGGGTGATGCTCGGCGGCGCGGCGTTGCTGTCGCTGCTGGTGTTCGTGCTGCTCGCGCTCGCCTTCCGGCGGCGGCCTGACGGGGACGGTGTGGCGAATCCGCGATTGTGGATCGGCTGGCTGGGGCTGGCGATGCCGGGCGCAGTGCTGCTGCCGCTGCTCGGCTACGCGCTGGTGATCGGAGCGCGGACGCTGCCCGTCCCCGCGGAGGATGCGGTGGCGATCGACGTCGTCGCGCGTCGATATGCGTGGGACTTCGGCTATCCCGGCGGACGGCGGACGCGGGACGTGCTGCACATCCCCGCGGGCCGCCCGGTGGATCTGGAGATCACAGCGACCGACGTGATCCACAGCCTGTGGGTACCGCGGCTGGCCGGCAAGATGGACGCGATCCCCGGCCAGACCAACCGGCTGCGGATCGAGGCCGACGCCCCGGGAACCTATCAGGGCGAATGCGCGGAATATTGCGGGACGGGCCACGGGAACCACGGTTTCGTCGTCGTCGCGCACGACGCCGCCGGATGGGCCGCCTTTATCGGGGAGCGCGCACGATGAAGGCACTGCAGCTGCACCACGAACTGACCGCGATCTGGCGGACCGAGCCGGGATGGCGCGGGCATCTCCGCTCGGTCAATCACAGCGACATCGGAAAGCGCTTCATCGTCGCCGCCTTCGTCTTCTTCGCGATCGGCGGCGTGCTGGCGATGCTGATCCGGGCGCAGCTCGCGACGCCGCGCAGCGCCTTCGTCGGGCCGGAGGTCTACAACCAGCTCTTCACGATGCACGGCAGCATCATGATGTTCCTGTTCGCCATCCCGATGTTCGAGGGGCTGACGATGTACCTGCTGCCCAAGATGCTGGGCGCGCGCGACCTCGCCTTCCCGCGGCTCTCGGCGCTCGGCTGGTGGTGCTATCTGTTCGGCGGCACGATCATCGTCCTCGCGATGCTGGCGGGGGTCGCCCCGAACGCGGGGTGGTTCCTCTATCCGCCGCTGTCGGGCAGGACGTACACGCCCGGCATCAATTCCGACGTCTGGCTGCTCGGCGTCACCTTCGTCGAGATTTCGGCGATGTGCGCGGCGATCGAGATCGCGGTGTCGATCCTCAAGCTCCGCGCGCCCGGCATGCGGCTCGACCGGATGCCGATCTTCGCCTGGTACATGCTGGCGACGGCGGGGATGATGATCTTCGGCTTCCCGCCGCTGATCCTCGGCTCGATCCTGCTGGAGGTCGAGCGCGCGTTCGGCTGGCCCTTCTTCGACCCGGCGCTGGGCGGGTCCCCGCTCCTGTGGCAGCACCTGTTCTGGCTGTTCGGCCATCCGGAGGTCTACATCATCTTCCTGCCCGCGGCGGGCGCGGTGTCGACGATCCTGCCGGTGATGGCCCGCGCCCGCCTGCTGGGATATGGCGCGATCATCGCGGCGATCATGGCGCTGGCCTTTCTCAGCTTCGGGCTGTGGGTGCACCACATGTTCACCACCGGCATCCCGCACATGGCGCTGGGTTTCTTCTCGGCCGCGTCCGCTCTGGTCGCCGTCCCGACCGCGGTGCAGATCTTCGCTTGGCTCGGCACGTTGTGGAGCGGGCGACCGCAGATGAAGCTGCCGATGCTCTACCTGATCGGCTTCTTCATCGTCTTCGTGCTGGGCGGGCTGACCGGCGTCATGCTGGCGATGGTCCCGTTCGACGCGCAGGCGCATGACACGGCGTTCGTCACCGCGCACCTGCACTATGTGCTGGTCGGCGGATTCGTCTTCCCGATGCTCGCCGCGGCCTATTACTGGCTGCCGCACGTCACCGGCAGGCAACGGGTGATGCGGATCGGCGAGGCGGCGTTCTGGCTGATCTTCATCGGCTTCAACCTGACCTTCTTCATGATGCACCTGACCGGGTTGCTCGGCATGCCGCGCCGGATCGACACCTATCCGGAAGGGATGGGCTGGACCGCGCTCAACCTGCTGTCGTCGATCGGCGGCTTCCTGCAGGCGTTCGGCTTCGCGCTGTTCCTGATCGACGTCGTATTGCAGATCGGGCTGGGACGGGTGCATCGCCGCAATCCGTGGGGCGCGACGACGCTGGAATGGGCGATGGCCACGCCCGCCCCGGCCTACAATTTCGCCAGCCTCGCGACCGTCACCGACCGCGAGCCGCTGTCGACGCAGCCCGACCTCGGCGTGCGACTGGCCCGCGGCGAAGGGTTGCTGGCGGTCGCGCGGAACGGCTGGCGCGAGACGATGGTGATCGACATGACGACCGGAGCGCCCGAACATGTCGCGATCCTGCCGGGCAACAGCTGGCTGCCGATCACCACCGCAGCGATGCTGGGCGGCTTCTTCCTGTCGATGCTTGCCGGCCTTTACGCGGTCGCGCCGCTGTTCCTGCCGATGGTGGCGTGGCTCGGTTGGCGCTGGGCGTGGACCAACGGGTACCATGAGGACGTGGGGCCGCTGGATGCGGGCCACGGCTACCGTCTTCCGCCTAGTTTTGAGGCAGAGCGGACGACGGGCTGGTGGGGCAGCGTTCTGGCGCTCGGCGCAAGCGCGACCCTCTTCACCGCGCTGCTGTTCGGCTATGCCTTCCTGTGGACGATCGCCCCCAACTGGCCGCCGCCACGACTGATCGCGCCATCGCTCGCCGTGCCGGCACTGGCGTCAGCGGGCGCGGCCCTTTCCGTCGTCACGGCGCGGCAGGGCAGGATAGCGGCGGCACTGGGCGGGCAGGCCGCGATCGTCGTCGCGCTGGTCCTGCTGCTCTGGTGGGCACCAGCCCCGACCGGCCACGCCTATGCCGCGACGAGCGCCGCCATCGCCGCCTACGGCATCTTCCATGCCGGGACCGCGATGCTGATCCTCGCCTTCGTCGCCGCCCGGGCGCGGGCCGGCTTCCACTCGCCGGCGCGATCGGGCGAGGTGCGGATCGCGCGGCTTTGGAGCGATCACGGCGCCGCGGCGGGCGCCTTTTGCGCGATCCTGCTCGTCGTGCCCGGATGGCTGGCATGACCGTGCTGTTGCGCCTGTCGGCCGGGCCGATCGGCTGGGCCGTCGCTTTCTGTCTGATCTATGGGCTGCACGGGGTCGGCTGCGCCCATGGCTGGGACCGGATCGAGCTGCCGGGCGGGGATGCGCAGCGGATCGTGCTGGCGGCGGCGTGGCTCGCCTGCCTGGCCGCAACGCTCGCGCTCGCGCTCTACCTGTCGCGCGATCGTTCGACGCCGCTCGGCCGCGCGGTGCTGGCGACCGGCTGGACGGGCTTCGCCGCGACGCTCGTCACCTTCGTGCCGCTGCTCGCGGTACCGACCTGCGTATGATCGCATTGAGGACATGGCCATGACGGATCGTTCGTCCGCTCCCCGGATCGGCCTCGCGTTACAGGGCGGGGGCGCGCACGGCGCCTATGGCTGGGGCGTGATCGACCGGCTGCTCGAAGACGGCGCCGAGATCGCCGCGGTCAGCGGCGCAAGCGCGGGCGCGCTCAACGGGGCGGCACTGGTCACCGGGCTGGTGGAAGGCGGGACGGACGGCGCCCGCGCGGCGCTGGAGCGGGTGTGGCGCACAGTCGCGGCGCGATCTCCGCTCAGCGGCTTCGACTGGAGCGCGCTGGCGGGGCCATGGATGGAACCGTGGCTGCGTCACGGCCTCGAAGCGGCCAAACTCGCCAGCCGCTATTTCGCGCCGTTCACGCCCGGGCTCGCCGACATGCGTGCGCTGCGGTCTGTGATCGCCGGCACCATCGACCTCGATCGCCTCGCCGATCCGCGCGCGGTGCCGCTCCACATCTCCGCGACGAAGGTCGCGACCGGCGCGGCGCGGTTGTTCGAGGGGGACGGGATCACGCTCGACGCGCTGATGGCGTCGGCCTGCCTGCCGGACCTGTTCGCGCCCGTGGAGATCGACGGCGAGTTCCATTGGGACGGCGGCTTCTCCGCCAATCCGCCCGTAGAGCCGCTCGTCATCGACGACCGCGTCACCGATATCATCGTCGCGCAGATCACGCCCTTCGCCGCCGGACCGCCGGACCGGACGCCGGCCGCGATCACCCGGCGGATCAACGACATCACCTTCAACGCCGTGCTGGCCCGCGAGCTGGGGGCGCTCACCGCGATGCAGTCCATCGCACGCGATACCGCCGATGCCGACCCGCGGCTCGCCGTGCTCGCCGCGTTGCGGCTCCACATGATCGAGCCGCCGGCGACCCTCGGCGGGATCAGCAAGCTCGACACGCGCTGGTCGCAGATCGCATGGATGCGCGATCTCGGCCGGGATCATGCCGGCGCGTGGCTGGCGGAACATGGGGCGGCCATCGGCTGCCGGTCGACGCTGGACGCATTGCCAGGCGAAATGGCGGCATGAACCGCCGGCAGCCCCGCCGCACGCTGTTCCTCGCGGTGCAGACGGCTGCCGGACTGCTCGGTCTCGCGATGGCGGTTCTCGGCGCGTGGCTGATCCTGTTGGGCGGCACGGTCTATTACCTCGTCGCCGGGCTGTTGCTCCTGACGGGATGCGCGGCTGCCTGGTCCGGTCGCCACGGGGGCGCGATCGGCGCGGGCGGACTGGCCCTGCTGCTGACCGCCATCTGGGCGATGGAGGAAATCGCGGGCAAGGGATGGATGCCTGCCTGGGGCTTCGACCTGGCCGGTCGGATCGGCCTGCCGGCGGCACTGGTGATCGGGTCCATCACGATCCTGTCGTTTCCGGCGGACAGGCGATGGGACCGCGAGCTGGCGATCGTCGGCGGTGCGGCGCTACTGGCGGCGGGGGCCGGCCTAGCGCTGTTCTGGGAGCGGCCCACGACACCCCATGACGCTGTGGCAGCTGCGCGTGGCCCGGCCGATACCGACTGGACGGCGTTCGGCGGCACCAACGCCGGCATGCGCTATTCGCCCGCCACGCAGATCACCCCCACCAATGTCGGCGGCCTGCGCGAGGCATGGCGCTTCCATACGGGCGACCTGCCCCCCGATGGCGACCGTCTCTTCTTCTCCGCGCAGAACACGCCGCTCAAGGTGGGCGACACCCTGTACCTCTGCTCGGCGCGCAACCGGGTGTTCGCGCTCGATCCCGCGACGGGGCGCGAGAAGTGGCGCTACGAGCCGCGTATCGCGCCGCGCGCGCTGGAATCGACCTTCTCGGTCGCCTGCCGCGCGGTCGGCTATCACGCGAATGCGGCGGCTCCGGCCGGGGCGGCCTGTGCGGCGCGGGTGTTCGTTGCCGTGGCCGACGGGCGGCTGGTGGCTCTCGACGCGCGAACCGGCCGGGCGTGCACCGGCTTCGGACGGGGCGGGACGGTCGACCTGACGCGGCGCATGGGGTTGGACGAGCCCGGTCACGCCTCCAGCAACTCCGGCCCGGCGGTGATCGGCGACATGGTGATCGTCGGCCAGCAGGTCAGCGACAACCAGCGGCGCGACGCGCCGTCGGGCGTGGTGCGCGCCTATGACGCGACCACCGGCGCGTTGCGTTGGGCGTGGGATGCCAAGCGGCCCGACGCGCGCGCGCCGCTCCCCCCCGGCGCGACCTGGCCCGAGGGGACGCCCAACGTCTGGAACGTGATATCGGGCGACGCCGGCCTCGGGCTGGTGCTGCTCGCGACCGGCAACGCCGGCAACGATCACTGGGGCGGAAACCGCGATCCCGAGGACGATCGGTTCAGTTCCGCCGTGGTCGCGGTGGACTTGGCGACAGGCGCGACGCGCTGGGTCTTCAGGACCGTGGAGCGCGACCGGTTCGATTACGACCTTGGTGCGCAGCCGGTGCTGACGACGATCCCGGTCGGCGGCGTATTGCGCCGGGTGGTGGTGCAGGGAACGAAGACGGGGTCGCTGTTCGTGCTCGACGCGGCGACCGGGCTTCCGGTGCGGCCGGTCGCCTATCGTCCCGCGCCGGGCGGGGGGATGCCGGGCGACCGGCTGTCGCCAGTCCAGCCGCAATCGGTCGCCTATCCCAACCTGTCCGGACGGCCAGGTGCCGATCCCGAGCAGATCGACGCCCGCCACGCCTTCGGCCTGACGCCGATCGATGCCGCATGGTGTCGCATCCAGTTTCACCGGATGCGCTATGAGGGGATCTATACCCCACCCACCGACCGCGGAATGGGCACCTTGCTGTTCCCCGGGACCATTGGTGGGTTGAACTGGGGCGGACTGGCGATCGACCCCGTGCGCGGCATCGTCGTGACCAACCACAGCCGCCTTCCCAACCGCGTGAAGCTGTTCCCGCGCGCAGCGGTCGCTGCACCGGCGATCGGCGATGGCGGTCGTCGCCCCGACCAGGCGGTCGCTCCGCAGAAGGGGGCGCCATGGGCCGTTGATCGACCGATGTGGCTGTCGCCGCTCGGCGTGCCCTGCATCGCGCCGCCCTGGGGGTATCTGGCCGCGACCGATCTCGCGACCGGTCGGCTGCTATGGTCGCAGCCGTTCGGTACGGGGCGCGACAGCGGGCCGCTGGGGCTGCCGTCGATGCTGCGCATCCCGATTGGCACGCCGAACCTGGGAGGTGCGGTGACCACCGCAACCGACCTGTCCTTCATCGCGGCGACGCAGGATGATTATATCCGGGCCTATGAAACGGCATCGGGCCGGTTGCTATGGTCGGCACGCCTGCCCGCCGGCGGCCAGGCCTCGGCGATGACCTACATGCATCGCGGGCGCCAGTATGTCGCGATCAGTGCGACTGGCCATGCCCGGTTCGAGACCCGTCCCGGCGATGCGCTGATTGTCTACGCACTACCGTGATGGTGCCGATATCTCTCCGATAAGGCACCATCGCGCTTTCGAACAGTCTAGAGTCGAATTCGACCTGGTTGAATCATCAGGAATTCACAAGTTTCTGATTTGTTGATTCAGTCTGCCAGCCGGGTTGGAGGGCGGCATGGATGGGCAAGGCGTACTCGGATGGTTGCGGCGATGGCGACGGGACGGAGCTGCCGGGAGGTGGGCGTGGCGTCGAGCACGGCCGGCAACTGTTGGCGTCGCTACCGAAGCGAGAGCAGCCACGCGGCTCGCCCGACGGGAGGTGATCGACGCTCGAAGCTCCTGGATCAGGCGGAGTGGATCGGCGGGCGGCTGGCGGGGACGCCGGAGCTGACGCTGGCGGAGGTGCGGAGCGAGTTGGCCCGGCGCGGGGTCGATGTCAGTTATGCGAGCGTCTGGCAGACGGTGCGCAAGCTGAAGCTGCGGCACAAAAAAAGGACGATCTTCGCGACTGAGCGGGACCGTCCGGACGTGGCGGTCGCACGCGAGGTCTGGCGGGTCGCACAGGCCGGGCTCGACTTTGCGTCGCTGGTGTTTGTCGACGAGACCGGCACGACGACCAGCATGACCCGGCTGCGCGGCTGGGGCCAGAAGGACAAGCCACTGCCGGGCAAGGCACCGCACGGCCACTGGATGACGTCGACTTTCGTCGCTGGCCTGCGCCATAACGGAATCGCTGCTCCCATGCTGATCGACACGCCCATGACCGGCCGCATCTTTCAGCAATGGCTGACCGATCACCTCATCCCCGAACTGCCGCCAGGCAGCATCGTGGTGTGCGACAACCTGGCCGCACACAAGGTCGACGGCGTCCGCCAATGCCTCGAAAAGGCCGGCATGGGCCTGCCCTATCTTCCCCCCTATAGTCCCGACTTCAATCCGATCGAGCAGGCCTTCGCCAAGATAAAGGCACTACTCCGCCGTGCAGCGCCACGCTCGTTCGATGCTATTCTCAACGCACTCAAGCACATTCTTCAACGCTTCCGCCCCACCGAATGCGCTAAATACCTTCGCCACTCAGGCTACGTGCAAACGTGATCGATTCTGACTCTAGACATGCGGGCCATCAAGGCATCTCGGCGTCAGCATCCAAATAAGACCGGTCTCTGACCCGCCCGGACGCGAGAAGCGTCAAGTGGCGGCCAGCCCGTGAGTTTCCGCACGGTCTGGAAGGTGAAACGGGAAACCGGTCAGCATGGCCCCGAAGATATCGTAGGGTTCAAGCGATCGGCTTAGTAGGCAATCTGATCGAGCGGAAAGCGGACGTGGATGCCGAGTCCGCCGTCTTGCCAATCGCGCTCGATCGATCCGCGCAACGTCACAACGCTCGCCTGCTCCAAGCGGCTGCCAAAGCCTTTACCTACCGGCACGGCGCTGTCCCGCACGGGTCCGCCGGTTTCCTGCCATCGTATGTCTGCCGTTCCATCGACGGCCTGAATAGAGACGCGCAGCCTTCCCGTCTCCGACGCGAGTGCGCCATATTTGGCCGCATTCGTAGCCAACTCGTGGAACAATAATCCCAATGTCGGCACAGCGTGCTGGCCGACCGGAACCGGATCGCCCGACACGCCGATGCGCGCCTCTGACGTGTCGGCATGGGGCGCCAAGACCTCGCGGAGGAGCGCCGGCAGCGTCGTGCCGGCCTCGGTCACGACGTCCTCGTAAAGGTTCGGAAGGGTAAGGGCTTGCGCGCGCGACAGCGATTGAAGACGGGCGGTAAGATCGCGGGCCAGCTCGCCCGCATCGCTTGTGCCTCGCGCGCTAAGCGCGACCAGGCTGCTCGTCAGGGTGAAGAGGTTCTTGATCCGGTGGTTCATCTCCCGGATGATGAGGTCCTGCCGCGCCGCGGCCTGCTTCGCGGCCGAGATGTCGCGCGCGATCTTTGAGGCACCCAGAACGTCCCCCGCCTCATTCTTCACCGGCGAGACGGTCAGCGCCACGTTCACCGGGTAGCCATCCTTGTGGCGGCGCACCGTCTCGAACAGTCCGACCCGTTCGGCGGCCCGGATGCGGCGGATGATCGCCTCTTCCTCGTGCAATCGGTCTTCCGGGATGATGAGCGTGATTGGCCGCCCGATCGCTTCATAGGCGGTGTAGCCGAAGAGCCGTTCGGCACCCGCGTTCCAGGTGATGATGGTGCCGCCGAGGGTCTTGGAAAGGATCGCATCGTCGCTGTCCTCTACGATCGCCGCCAGCCATGCTCCCGCCTCGAACGCATCGCGCCGGCTGACGGCCTCGCGCGCCTTGCTGCGTGCGAGGCTGTCGGTCAGTTCCGCATGGGTTGGAGGCTTGATCATCTGGCAGGCTCCGTAGGTCCGTAGTAAGTGGCTCGAACTCGAGCCAACGCTGTCCGGACCTGGATACGGCGCTCGCCTTCTATACAACGATTGTGGCGAGTAGAACAGGAACACCCAATAACTGCTCGCCCCGCGCGAGAACCAACGCGCCCTTCATGCTTTATCGCCAGCATGACTGTCTCAACCGTTCCCTTCGCCGTCGTCGTGGATGACGATACGCTAGTTCTCATGAACGCAAGCGACATCCTCAGCGATGTCGGCTTCCGCACGCTGGAGGCGTCAAACGGTGACCAGGCCAAGGACATTATTGAGGACAAGGGTGAGAGCATCGTGCTGCTCTTTACCGATGTCGAGATGCCCGGGAAGACGGATGGCTTTGCGCTGTCACGCTATGTCGCGGAGCATTGGTCCGACATCGAGATCGTCGTCGCCAGCGGACGAGTGAAGCCTGAACCCGGCGACATGCCGGAAAAGGCGACCTTCCTCTCCAAGCCGTTCAATGCCGAGACGATCCACGACCATCTGCGCGAAACCCTGCCTGACGGAAAGAAGCCGGAACCGCTGAAGCAAGCCGTCTGACATCATCGCCGGCTGCGGCTTCCCAAAAACGATGGCAGACCGTGCGGAAACTCGCTGATGCGCTGCTCCAGACGTTCTCCCTGCTGAGAGAGGAGCGGATGCTGTTGGATTTCGGTTCAGCGCGCTGGCGGTAGCGGGATGGCGCCGTGCCCGGCTCTATCCGGCACGGCATCCGTGTAATTCGCCGGATGGATCAGGCCATCACAGCCCGGATCAGCGCTGGGATGCCGATGAGGGTAATGGCGCGCCTGAGATTGTATCGGCATCGACCGTCGTCCAGCGCGACAGCAACAACTGGCACTATGATCGGGTCGAGGTGCTGAAGGGACCGGCTTCGGTGCTCTACGGCGAGGGAGCGCTGGCCGGCGTCATCAACAAGGTGACGCGCAAGCCCGTGCTGGGCGAACGCCACCTCGACACACTGCTGTCGGTCGGGAGCTTCGACACGGTGTTCGCGGCGGGTGGGGTCAACCTGCCGGTATCGTCCACGATCGCGGTGCGGGCGGATGCCAGCTACCAGCGGTCGCACAGTCTCTACGACGTCGATAACAACGACACCTTCTCGGCCGGGCTGACCGCCAGCGCGCTGTGGAAACCGAGTGATCGTCTGTCGCTGCTCGTCGCGGTCGATCATTTCGAGGATCGCTACGACGCCACCTATCAGGGACTGCCGCTGATCCCCGGCGAATATGCACTGCGCCCATCGGATGCCGTGACGAGCGCGAACGGCCTTGTCGCCGATCGCGCGCTGCGTCGCCGGAACTACAATCCCCAAGGAGCCTATTCCGGTGCCGACGAGACGACGGTGCGCTCGCGGCTCGACTGGTCGATCGGCAGCGGGTGGACCTTCGCGCTCGACCTGACCGGTTACACCGCGAAGCGCGCGTTTCTGCTCGCCGACAGCCAGACCTTCGTCGCGCCCACCGCAGCGCTTCCGAACAGCAGCTTCCGGCAGACCTATCAGGATTTCCGGCACGATCATCAGTTCTGGAATGCGCGCGGGGTGATCGGCAACGATCAATCGATCGCGGGCCTGCGCAACCGCTTCAGCCTTGGCGTCGAGCACAACGATACCGATTTCGTCAGCCTGCGTCAGACGGCTCCCACCTCGGCCCTCCCGGCAGTGGACGTGCGCAACCCGGCCATCGTGCCCCTGCCTACGGGCACGGCGATTTTTACCGCCGGCAACGTCACCTTCGATTCCAAGCTGAAGCAGACCTCGGTGTTCGCGGAGGATGCGCTGAACCTAACGCCGAAGTGGCTGCTGGTCGGCGGGGTGCGCTGGGACCATATGGAACTGGACCGCGCGACGATCCAGGATGTCACCGGCGCGGTCGATCGCAACAGCCCGACCTTCGATCCTGTCTCGTGGCGGGCGGGCACGACCTGGGACGTCACGCCGGGCCTGACGCTCTATGCGCAATATACGACGGCGGGATCGACGGTGTCCTCGATCCTGCTGGCCTCGATCGCCAACAGCCGGTTCCGGCTGACCAAGGGCCGGGCCTACGAGGCCGGGTTCAAAGCGAGCGCCTGGGGTGGACGGGCGAGCGTCACCGGCGCGGCTTACCGGATCGAACAGCGCGATATTCTGACGCGCGATCCCAACAACCCGGCGCTGGCCGTGCAGGGCGGGCGGCAATCGTCGCAAGGCGTTGAGCTGTCCGGTGTCGTTTCCCCCGTAAAGGCGCTGCGCCTCTCTGGGGGCGTGTCCTACACCGACGCGCAATATGACGAACTGTCAGAGCTGGTAGCCGGCGTGCGAATCGATCGTAGCGGCAACCGCCCGATCAATGTGCCCTCAACCACGGTCAACGCCTCGGCGCTTTACACCATCGCCAACAAGGTGACGGTGGGCGGCTTCCTGCGGCACGCCAGCGCCTTCTACACCGACACCGCCAACACCATTCGGGTTGCCGGGCATACCGTGCTGGACGCCAGCCTGTCGTTCCCGGTCGCGCCGCAAGCGACCCTGACTCTGCGCGGCCGGAACCTGACCGACGCCTTCTACGGCGAATATTCCGGCTACCCGACCACCAACGTCTATATCGGCGCGCCGCGATCGTTCGAGGTGGCGCTGGCGACGCGGTTCTGATGAGCGCGCACCGCCGATCGGCAGGATCGCGCGCGCGCATCCTCGTGCGCCGCGTCCATCTCTGGCTGGGATTGAGCCTGGGACTGCTATTCGCGGTGCTGGGCCTCACCGGCTCGGCACTGGTGTTCTACACCGGCATTGACGCCGCGCTCCACCCTGCCGTCCGCGTCGGGCAAGACAGTCCTGCACCGGACCTGGCATCGCCGGTATGGGACCGTGCCCTGGCGGCAGGACGCGCCCGCTGGCATGATCCCGCCGGCAAATGGACCATCGAGGTGACGGGCGAGGGCGGCGCTATCCCGGCGCGCTTCTACCCGTCGTCCGGACATGGCCATCACGCCGATCGGATGATGGTCTGGTTCTCGCCCGATGGCAGGCGGATCGTCCGTGCCGAACCGTGGGGCGGCTATCTGATGAGCTGGCTCTACCAGCTCCACATGGCGCTGCTCGCTGGCGACCTCGGCGGTCAGGTGGCGGGCTGGTCAGGCGATGCTGCTGCTGCTGGTCAGCGGCGTTGTTGCATGGTGGCCGCGCGGAAGCTGGCGTAAGGCAATCGCCTTTAAGCGCGACGCCGTGCCGACCCGCCGGCTGCGTGACCTGCACAAGCTGTCCGGCCTGTGGAGCATGGTGCTGCTGTTCGTGCTTGTCGCGACTGGCGCGCTGCTCGCGCTGCCTGCTGTCATGCAGGCCGTGTTGCGGCCTGCTGCCATTCCGGCTCCGAAATCCATTGGCGGCCTGAGTGGCAGCACGAGTATCGTGCAAGCGTTCGACGCGGCGCATCGAGCGGTGCCGGGTGGTCGGATCGTCTTCATCGATGTGCCCGGCGCGCGCGATGCACCAATCCGGGTGCGCCTCCAGGTGCCCGGCGATCCACACCGGCGCTTCCCGAGCAGCTACGTCTTCATCGACCGGTTTTCGAGTCAGGTGCTGGCGGTGCATGATGTCCGCCACGCCGGCATCGGAACGGCCGTGGCGAGTTGGGTTCGCACGTTGCATGACGGGACGGTTGGAGGCTTGGCGACGCGCATCCTGGCCGTGGTGTTGGGCTTCGTTCCGGCACTGTTGTTCGCGACCGGCACGCTGCATTGGTTGCGACGGCGCAGGGCCATCCACACAGTTTGACTTTGGCCGATCAGCTTTCCCGCAAACGAACCTGTGACGGGAATCCTGCGGTGCCGATCGCGCTGACAGACGCCTGCGGGTTTCGCTTTCCCGAAACCTGTTCCCGATTTACAATTTCCGAAACTGCCGATTTCGACGGGGAAACGGGAAAGATGCTGATCGGCTATGCGCGTGTCTCGACGGCCGATCAGGATTTAACGCTGCAACTCGATGCACTGGCGAAGGCCGGGTGCGAGAAGGTGTTCACCGACAAGGCGAGCGGCGCGAAGATCGACCGACCGGGGCTGGTCGAGGCGCTGGGGTTTGCGCGCGCCGGCGACACGCTGATAATCTGGAAGCTCGATCGGCTCGGCCGCTCGATCCAGGGCCTGATCGCGCTGGCCGCAGACCTGTCGGAGCGGGGGATCGACTTTCGATCGCTGACGGACGGGTTCGACACGTCCACGGCATCGGGCCGGCTGCTGTTTCATATCCTCGCCTCGGTCGCGGAGATGGAACGCGAGCTGGTGAAGGAGCGCACGATCGCCGGGCTGGCGGCTGCGCGTGAAAAGGGCAGTACGGGGGGAGGGCGCAAGCTGGTGATGACGCCCGACCGGATCGACACGGCCCGCAAGCTGCTCGCCGTGGGCGAGAAACCGGCGCGGGTCGCAAAGCTGCTAGGCGTCGGCCTTTCAACCTTCTACCGACAATTTCCGGCGAGCGAACGGCCGGAACCGGCCTAGTCAGTTACTCATCGCTGCCGGTGCCATCTTCCTGTTCCACCGATGCCGCGCCGCCCAAGGCATGATACCGTCGATCGGCGAGCCATTGCAGGCGCTTCGCCTGGATCAACATGACCCGCCGCAATCCGCCTTGAACCTTTCGCTCGGCAATGACTTGGGCAAGCCGGGCGATGATGAGGGCACGTCGAGCAATCCTGAAATCAGGATGCGAGCGGATCGCGAACACCTCGTCAGAAACGATGCGTCCCCTGAACGACGGCGGCGCCTCTATTTCCACCTTCGCCAGCGGCGGGTCTTTCTCGTTCAAGATAGCTTTGAACCGGCTCTTTTCGATCGCCTGATCGTAGACCATTCGCTCCAGTGCGTTGAGTTGATCGACAGCCGACTCCCATGCCGCCCAACGGGCATCCGTCTTACTTCTCGGCTTCGACACCCCTTGTAGGGCCGGAAGCGGCCAAACCTCGATCTCGTACACCTCAAAAGGGTCAAGCACGGACATAGCGACGGCATCGGTTCGTTGATTGGTCAGATGACGCCGGATGCGGGTGCGAAGCTGCTCGTTAGTTTGCCCGACGTAGATCGGCTCCCCGTCGTAATCGAAGAAGGCGTATACGCCCCACTTGAAGTTGCCGACTTTCGACGCGCCAGCAGCTCCTTGGGCAGTGAAGGCGCTATCCAGATAACGTGCGAGATTCTTGCGCAAATCCTCCGTTTCAAACGGAGGGAAGTTGATCTCGTCTGGATTCCGACCGTCCATGCACGCTCCACGTTTCAGTAACGCATAGCCGGGCAGGGGAATGGGTGCGAGCCCGATCGGCCTTGCAAATCAGGAACACATGTAGAACATACTAGACAAAGGCAGAATGTGGCGCCACGATGGCGCCATGACCATGCTTTCTAAGCCTGCCACGGTGCGCGACCTCGATCGCATCAATCTCCGCCTGTCAGCGGAGACGTTCGCCCTGATCGACGCGGCGCGCGCCGATCGCCACGGCAATGTCTCGCGCAACACCTGGATCACCGAAGCCGTCGCTGAGAAGCTGGCGCGCGAGGCGAGCGCCAACGATCGCCACGGGGAAGGGCGGGTCGCCAATGGCTGAGTTCTACGAGTTCTTCGCCGGCGGCGGCATGGCGCGCGCCGGCCTGGGGGCGGGTTGGACCTGCCTGTTCGCTAACGATTTCGACCACAAGAAGGGGCTCACCTACCAAGCCAATTGGGGTACGGGCGGCGAGCTGACGGTCGGCGACGTGAAGCAAATCACCGCGGCCAAGCTGCCCGGCGTGGCCGATCTCGTATGGGGTTCATTCCCCTGCCAAGACCTGTCGCTGGCGGGGGGCGGGGCGGGACTGCGCGGAGAACGCTCCGGCACCTTCTACCCGTTCTGGGACGTGATCCGTGGCCTCATTGCGGACGGGCGAGCGCCCAAGCTGATCGCGCTCGAGAACGTCTGCGGCACGCTGACCTCGCACGAGGGCAAGGATTTCGAAGCGATCTGCCAGACCTTCGCGGATGCGGGCTATCGCTGCGGCGCCCTGGTCATCAATGCGGACCTTTTCCTTCCGCACTCCCGTCCCCGGCTGTTCGTGATCGGCATCCATGCCGACGTGACCGTCGACCCGGCGCTGCTCGCGCCTGGGCCCATCGAGCCGTTCCATACGCGGGGCCTGCAAAGCGCGGTCGAGCGGCTGCCGGCCCAGCTGCGGCAAGGCATGTTGTGGTGGAACATGCCGACGCCCAACCGACGCAACACGACGTTCGCCAGCATGATTGAGGAGAACCCGTCGAGCGTGTCTTGGCACACGCCTGCGGAAACGCAGCAGCTCCTCGGCATGATGTCGCCCATCAACCTCGCCAAGGTCAACGCCGCCAAGCGGGCAGGCCGCCGCATGGTCGGGGGCGTCTATAAGCGCACGCGAGTTGAGGGAGGCAAAAAGATGCAACGCGCCGAAGTTCGCTTCGATGACGTGTCCGGCTGCCTGCGCACGCCCGCCGGTGGCTCCAGCCGCCAGGTGATCGTCGTCATCGATGGCGCAAAGGTGCGGTCGCGGCTGATCTCGGCGCGCGAGACGGCGCGCCTGATGGGTCTGGACGACGATTACAAGCTGCCGCGCAACTACAATGAGGCATACCACCTGACCGGTGACGGGGTGGCGGTGCCGGTCGTTCGGCACCTCGCCCATCATATCCTAGAGCCTCTGTTGGGCTTGGCGGAGGCTGCCGAACGGGCTGCTGCATGAGCGTCATACCGTGCGAGCAGAACAGCGATCTGCGAGCGCAAATCGAGCGGTTCGCCGAGGTTCTGAAAACCGAGGCGCATCGGCTCGGCGATCATGGCCTGGACGAACGCGACTTCTACAACTCGGGCCTGTTCCGCGGCGCCGTCGAGCGGGTAAGAGGGCAGTTCTCGGCGACGATGCGCGCCAAGCGCGAGTTCGTCCAACACGTCCTCAACCACATGGAGGACGAAGGCCTCATCGCCGGGTGGGACCTCACCGATGATTCCAGCCGCAACGACTACCTGGTGCGTCTTCCATCCGGACGCATCGCCGTCATCGACCTCAAGGGCTGCCTAGACGGCAACAACACCAATATATTCGAGCGGCCGGCCGATGCCGACGAGTTCGTGATCTGGAGCATCTGCACCAACCTCGGCGCCGATCCTCGCCGCAATGCCTGGTCGGGGATCCACACGCGCCTGAGCGCCGATATCATCTCCCGCAACCAGCGCGTTGACGGCCTGATCGTCTGGGACATGGTGTGCGGCACGATCGGCCGCCCGTGCCCCAAGGTTGCCGGCGGCGACGGAGCGCGGCTCACCGACATTGGCCCCTTTCGCGTTCCGCCTGCCTGCATCTACCTGTTCCCGAGCCTCGTGCCGTCCAGCGCCGCCCCAATTGTTTTAGCGCAACCGATCGAGGGTGTGGAGCTGCTGTCAGCGTTCCACCGCTGCTTCAAAGGCCACGACGCCGAATTGAACCACGTCGATTTCGAACTGCTGCAAAACGACTCCGACCTCATGCGGCGCACCACGATCCGCCGCGCCGGCGTGGTCCAGAAGGTGTCGGACATGGTGCCGATCCGGCGCGTTTAAACGTCGAGAAAGCTACTCAGGCGGAGCGATAGCTGATCGACATCCCGCATCTCGCATTCCCACAGCACCAGGACACGCCAACCCTCGTTTTCAATCTGCTGCCGCACCTTTCCATCCCGCTCGACGTTCCGGGCGAGCTTGGGATGCCAGTATGCCGCGTTGCTTGAAGGGCGACGTGATCCACGCGGACAGTCATGCTGATGCCAGAAGCATCCATGCACGAATATAACCGCTCGGCGCGCCGGGAACACCAGGTCCGGGCTGCCGGGTATATCGCGGCGATGGAGGCGGAAACGGTAGCCGAGCCGATGGGCTAACCGCCGCACGACCATTTCCGGCCGCGTATCCTTGCCGCGGACTCGGCGCATTCGCTCTGACCGAGCGGCGGGTTCAAGCGTATCCATCGCCAATCATCTACCATGCCGCATCAGCGTTCGATCGCGCGGAAGAAAGGTAGACCTTTTTGCCGGAATGTACTGCGTCTGCGCGAGAGGACGGCAGTGCGCTTCGTTACTTGGGGATGCGGCACCGGCAGTCAGCCTGTCGGTGCCCACATGTCAGAGCTTGTCCTTGAGCCCCTTGGCTGCCGTGAACGAAACCTTCTTCGAGGCCGCGATCGTCATCGCTTCTCCGGTCGCCGGGTTGCGACCCTGACGCTCTGGACGGTCCTTGACGCTAAACTTGCCGAATCCTGGGACGGCAACTTCTTCGCCCTTCGCCGCGGCAGCCGCGATCTGGTCGAATACCGCGGTGACCGCTTTCTTCGCATCCGCCTCGCTAGTGCCCGTCGCGGTAGCCACGCCCTTGACCAACTCGCCAATGTTCATGTCGCTTCTGCTCCTTGAATGATGTTTTTGTAGCCTCCCGAGTAATTATTCAGGGTGCCACTCCTTCACCTTCTCGAACACCTTGGCGCTGGTGTCGAGCAAGGCTTTGCCGGCGATGCGAACACCTAAAGTTCTGACGTGGGGTTAGCCGAGGATACCGGCCATGATGAACGATGCCGGGTTCGGTAGAATGTCGGCAGCCGCCCGACCAGAAGTATGTGCCACAAGATCGACCTTTCCGTTCATCCTCGTCGAGCATTCCGAAGCGAGGTTCAGGCAGCCGCGACCGGTCGAGCGATGTGACGATCATCGGGCAAGCGACTTTGGCTGCTGATACGATCGCGGCCTGCCTCCTTCGATCGATAGAGCATCGTGTCCGCGACCGAAATCAGCGTTTCCAGCGAGGTCGAGCGGAGGTCGCCGGTTGTTACCCCGATGCTGATCGTCGGCAAGGGGGCCGTGAAGGGCAGGACGGACATGGCTGCGGAGAAACCGGAACGGATTATTTCGGCGACATCGCGGGCTCGCTGTTCGGTCGCGCCGGGCAGAACGATCAGGAACTCGTCACCACCCAACCTGGCGAAGATGCCGTTTTTGGGAAGACGTTCCAAAACGGTCGTGGCCAACAGTCTCAACACCCCGTCGCCCTGCGCATGCCCGTATCTATCGTTGACTGTCTTGAAATGATCCATATCCAGCAGGAGTACGGCGCACGGATCGCGTAAGGCAGGAGCAAGGTGCTCCAGACCGGCGCGGTTCAGCGCTCCGGTAAGCGCATCGTGCCGGGCAAGGCGGGCGAGGTTCCGGGTACTGCGCTCCGCGATCAGCAAGGCCGGTATGGCACCGCGGAGTGACCAGAACGCGGCGAGCAGCGCGGCAAGCCAGGTACCGACGCGCGCATGGTCCAGCGTATCGCTGCCCATGATCGTCGATACCGCCACATGAAGGCGCATCGCCGAAAAAGGCACCGTTACGCCGAACAGCACAACCATGATCCAAGCAGTGCCCAGCTGCTCGCGCCGAGCAAGCCGGATCGCTTCACATGCCACCCGTAGGTCGAAGACGATCAGCAGCGTATTGTTATATGCCATCCGATATGGCTTGGCCGCAGGATCGTGCGACAGCGCCAGCGGCAGTACGATCAACGCCAGCACGATCGCCAAAGTCTTCCACCGCGGCGCACGCCCCGCGAGCAGACGGACGCCCTGGACGATCAAGACGTAGCCGCTGATTGCAACCACATTGCCGCTGCTGACCAGCCACGGGGTCGGCAGGATACCTTTCAGGGCCTGGTCTGCACCCGCAAGACCGACCATCACCGTTCCCGCACCCCAGCACACCGCCCAGGCACCCGGACGTAACCTGACCTGCGCCGAAAGCAGGATAGCTCCCAGTACGAGCGAGATCAAGGATGACACGGCCAATATGGTGTCTCGGTCGAGAGTCATGATCGTTCCGGAACCTGATGGTTTGTAACGGCTATGAGTGGACCAGCTTCTGTTAAGAAGCAGTGCCCCGACCGGTTTGCCGTGAAGACACCAAACCTCTGCTATCAAGGTCATGTCTAATGCCGGTTACCGGGAATCTGCCTTGTGCCGGACCTTTTCGATCTCTCGCCTCTTGATAGCGCAAGGAATGCGAACACCATGTGCCATGTTCTGGTGATCGATGACGAACCGCTTACCGCCGAATACGTTGCCGACATAGCCGAAGCTGAAGGCGCGACTTCGGTGCTGGCGGCAGCGAGCGAAGCCGAAGCTTTGAATGCGGCACGCTGTCTCGTTCCAGATGTCATCATCTCCGACGTGGATCTGAAGGCCGGCGGCACCGGTCCCCATGCCTGCGCCGCAATCCTTGCCAAGCCGGTCATGCAGGATGAGGTCATCAAGGCTTTCCAGCAGGTCGCGCCGCGCTGACCGACATACTCGCGGGTTGTCGACCACATCGCCTAGGCGCCAGCGTTCGCCGCATCCGACGCTCGGCTTCCGCACGTTCCGGCACAGCTTCATTTGTCCGTCGCCGCCATCACATAGCTAATTTCTATGCCGCAATCTGACTCGGAGTTCCTGACCCCTGCAAACCTTTGGAGAAGCTGGGGCAAGGAGTTGGTGTCACAACCGGACGTGGCTGTTGAAAAAGCCGGACTTTGCCACGGCCTCCACCAAGTAGTAGCCGAAGCCCGGTATAGGTCTCCGGCGGTACTCGTCGGTAAACGACGCGACCACGCGCCAAGTAGAAACGACCACATGCCGACCTGCGACGCTAATGAATCGCTGAAGGAGGAGCGCGCTTACCCCCAATCAGCAATCATCATGTTGATATTTGCCGCGAGTAATTGATCGTCTTCTCGTCATGACGCATCTTTGATCAGCCAGCTCGATCGCAACAGCGACAAAGGGCTTCAAAGGAGAGCGATACCATGAGGACGCGCGCATTGCTGCGCGGTGGCTGCTGCTGTGCGGTCATCGGGATCGGCATCATTTCGCCTGCGGAAGCGCAGGAGCAGCCGGCCGGCATGTCGCCTCCTCAGGAAGTGCCGGCGTCGGCAACCGACACCGCCGACATCGTCGTGACCGCGCAGAAGCGCAGCGAGAGCGCCCAGCGCGTGCCCATCTCGATCACGGCGGTATCGGCTGCGACGCTGCGCAACACCAACGTCACCTCGCTGACTGGCTTGCAGCGCATCGCGCCGGGACTGACGATCGCCCGCCTGTCGAACAACACCAACCAGCGCGTGACGATCCGTGGCGTCGGCAGCACGACGGCGGGGGCACTGGAACCGTCCGTCGCGACCTTTCTCGACGGCATCTACGTCCCGCGCCCGCCGTCGATCACCGGCGACCTGCTCGACGTGCAGACGATCGAGGTGCTGCGCGGCCCGCAGGGTACTCTGTTCGGCCGCAACGCCTCGATGGGCGCGATCTCGATCCGCTCGGCCGATCCGGGACGGGAATACGGGATGAGCGCGAGCCTGAGGCTCGGTTCCTACGACCAAGTCCGCGCCGAAGCGGCGGTCGATCTTCCCGCCAGCGATACGCTCCGCTTCCGAATTGCAGGCAGCGCCGATCATTACGGCGGCGATTTCCACGCGCTCTACCCGCAGCGGCACCGACTGGGCGTCGTCAACAGCGACCAGATCCGGGGCACGCTGCTGTGGCAGCCCGATGACCGGCTGACCGTCCGCTTTCGCGCCGATTACCACAACACCTACGGCGACGGGCAGGCGCTGTCGGAGGTGATCCCCTCGACCGTGCCAGCGAACAACAGCTATCAGGCGCGGCTCGACCCGGATGGCGCGGGGCCGATGGTGGTGCCCGCGCTCGCCGACGGGCGCCCGTTCGACCGGAACAGCCCGAGCTACCAATATGGGCGGCTCGACGATCGCGTCTGGTCGGCGCGCGGCGACGTGACCTACGATCTGGCGGGCGGCTTCGCGATCAAGGCGATCGCCAGCTATGTCGACTGGTACAGTCGACCGTCGGAGACCGACACCGCCTTCACCGCGCTGCCGCTCATCAGCCGCACGCAGGTATTTGAGAGCCGGGCGCAATCCTACGAACTGCAACTCGTCTCACCGGAGCGGCAGTTGCTGGACGGCCATCTCGACTTCGTCGCCGGCATCTACGGCTACAAGGAGGATTACGGCATCGCGACGCGGATCGGCCTGTCGACCGATTACTGCAACGGACTGGTCCGTAATGTCCTGCCCACGCGCTTCGCCGCCTGCCTCGCCCAACCGCGTGACGTCGCGGGGACTGACGACTTTACCCAGCAAACGCGCAGCCTCGCCGCCTTCGGCCAGGCGACGGTCCATGTAACCGACACGCTGTCGGCGACCGGCGGCATCCGCTGGACGCGCGATGCCAAGGACGGCGTGTTCGCCCAGCGCCGCTTCAACGCCGCCGAGATCCTGCACAGCGACGAGACGACCCTGCTCGCGATCACCAACCGTAAGGTGACGTGGCGCGGCGGGCTGCAATGGCAGGTGCTGCCCCGCGTCATGCTCTACGGCTTCTACTCGACCGGCTTCAAATCGGGCGGCTTCAACAACACCCAGTCGACCACGGCGCTTGGCCAGGCACGCGTCTTTCAACCCGAGACGGTGTCGAACTGGGAAGGAGGGGTGAAGAGCAGCTTCCTCGACGGCGCGGTGCTCGCCAACGTGAACCTCTTCCGCTCCACACTCGACGATTACCAGAGCCGCGGCTTCAACGGCATCGCCTATACCATCCGCAACGTCGGCTCGCTGCGCCAGCAGGGCGTCGAGGGCGAGTTCCGCGTGCGCCCGGTCCGCCCGGTCACGCTGGGGGTCGCGGGCACCTATCTCGATTCCAAGTTTCTCGATTTCCGCAATGCGCCCAACCTGCCCGCGTTCACCGGCACGCAGGACCTGACGGGCAAGCGGTCGACCTTCTCGCCGAAGTGGCAGGGCAATGCCTATGCGCAATATGACGGCGCGATCGGCGGACGCGGCCTGACATGGCTCGCGCGGTTCGACATCCAATTCCGGTCGAGCGCCAATATCGGGTCGGACGACAATGCCGATCCCGACACCGTGCAAAGCGCCTATTCGGTCATGGGAGCGCGCGTCGCGCTGAACGGCCCGGACGAGCGGTGGCAAATCGCGCTCTACGGCGCCAACCTCGCCGATACGAACTATTGCACCTACAAGCTGCCGCAGACCGCCGAGAGCCTGCTCGGCGTGCGCAATCCCGCGACCGGCGGCACCGCGATCCGCTGCTACGTCGGCGCGCCCCGCACCGCCGGCGCGCAGTTCAGCGTTAAGTTCTGACGGTGGCGCCGTCGCTACCGCCCCAGCGTCCCGATCGCCTCCGCCATGATCGCGGCGATCCGCTCGGGCGGGCGGCCGAGGTCGCCGGTGCCGTTCGACAGCGTCAGCGCCAGCGGCTCGCCATAGCCGGTCGCCGATACGGGCACCGCGCGGGCGATGGCGCAGGCACCGGCGGTGCTGAGACCCGTCTCGCACGACCAGCCGCGGGCGCGGGTCGCCGCGATCATGTCCCACATCCGCTCGACCTCGATCTCGCCCGCGCGGGGTTCGTCCTCGGCGCGGGTGCGGCGCAGCAGCTGGGTGATGTGACGGTCGGCCAGGTCGGCGATCAGCACGAAGCCGCCGGTGCTCCAGACGGCATAGCGCCGCGCCGCCAGCTTGATGCGCGGCACGGCGGGATCTTCGCGCTGCACTGTCTGCACATAGCGCAGGAATATGCCGCTGCGGTTCGACAGGCTGGCCGACAGGCCGGTTCGCTCCGCCAGCCGCTCGAGCATTGTCATCAGCGCGCCGGCGCGCAGATGCCCGCTGTCGCGCCACGACCCCAGCAGCGTGACCCGCAGGCTCGGCCGGTAGCAGCGTGTCTCCGGATCATGGTCGAGATAGCCGATCCCGACCATCGCCTTGAGCAACACCGAACTGGTCGACTGCGGCATCCCAAGATGCGCGGCGATCTCCCGCGCGCGCGCCGGGCGACGCACCTCGTCGAAGAATTCCAGCACGCGGAACGGCCGCGACGCCGATCGCATTCCCGGCGTCAGGCTCTCGCCGACGTCCCACACCGACGCAATGGACCCACGCACATGCCTGTCTGCTGCCATGTCCCCGATTGTCCGGTCGCGACCGGGCGTTGGCAATACCCGCTGGAGGGCGCGTGATTATGACCGATCTAACCGACGGACCGCTGACAGGCATCCGCGTCATCGATCTTACCACGGTCATCATGGGCCCCTATTCGACGCAGTTGCTGGGCGACCTGGGGGCCGACGTGGTCAAGGTGGAGCCGCCGCAGGGAGATTCGACCCGCGCCTACCGCCCCGCGCGTACGTCCGGCATCTCGGGCAGCTTCCTCAACACCAACCGCAACAAAAGGTCGCTGGCGATGGACCTGCGGCGCCCGGCTGCGCGCGTCGCGCTCGGGCGGTTGATCGAAGGTGCGGACGTGTTCGTCCACAACCTGCGTCCCGCCGTGATTGGCCGCATGGGTTTCGACTATGCCGCGGTGCGTGCGATCAGACCCGACATCGTCTATTGCGGTGCGACCGGATTCGGCTCGACCGGCCCCTATGCCGAGAAGCCGGCCTATGACGACATGATCCAGGCCGCGTCGGGCTTCGCCGCACTCGCCACCGCCACACGCGGCCAGCCCGACTACGCCCCCTCGGTGATCTGCGACAAGCTTGCGGGACAGGCGATCGCGACCGGCATCCTCGCCGCACTCCTCCACCGCCAGCGCGGGGGCGGCGGGCAGGAGATCGAGGTGCCGATGTTCGAGACCGCAATCGCGTTCAACCTGGTCGAGCATTTTGGCGCGGCCGCGTTCGATCCGCCGATGGGACCGCCCGGTTTCGCGCGGCTGCGTGTGCCCGAGCGCCGGCCCTATCGCACCCGCGACGGCTACGTCTGCCTGCTGCCCTATTCGGATCGCAACTGGCGCGACTTCTTCGAATTCACCGGCAACGCTGCCGCCCTGGCTGATCCGCGCTTCGCGACGCTTGCAGAGCGGGCGCAAGTATTCGACGAGCTCTACGTTCTGCTCGCCGACGAGGCGGCACGGCGCAGCACCACCGAATGGATGACGTTCTGCGAGGGTGCCGACATCCCGTGCATGCCGGTGATCGCGCTGGACGACATCAGGGACGATCCGCATGTCCGCGCGGTTGGTCTGTTCGAGCCGGCTGAGCATCCGCTGTCGGGCGCATATCACGTCATCCGCCAACCGACGCGATTTGGCGCCACCCCGTTCCGCCTCCGCCACCATGCCCCCGCGCTCGGCCAGCAGAGCCGCGAGCTGCTGGTCGAGGCGGGGATGAGCGAAACGGAGATCGATGCGGCGCTGGAGGGCGCGGCATGAGCGGGGCCACCGCCGTGCGCCCTGGAGGCTGGTGGGCGCTGACGTTGATCGTGCTGGTCTACATCCAGAGCTTCGTCGACCGCACGATCCTGTCGGCGTTGGGCGAACCGATCCGGCGCGACCTGGGCCTCGGGGACGCGCAACTGGGGCTGCTCGGCGGGCTTGCTTTCGCGCTGACCTATTCGCTGCTCGGAGTGCCCGCCGCGTTCCTGAGCGAGCGGATGCCGCGCAGGACGCTGATCGCCATCGCCATCCTGATCTGGTCGGCGATGACCATGGCGTGCGGGCTCGCCACCGGTTTCTTATCGCTTCTGGTGCTGCGTGCCGGCGTCGGCATCGGCGAGGCGGGCTTCACGCCGCCCGCGCATGCGCTCGTATCCGATTTCTTCCCACCGCAGCGGCGCGCGCTGGCGCTGGCGCTGTTCAGCGCGGCGATCCCGCTCGGCGTGCTGGTCGCCGCGATCGGTGGCGGCTGGCTGGCGCATGCAACCGACTGGCGCCACGCCTTCCTCGTCGTCGGCGCGCCGGGCCTCATACTCGGGCCGCTTCTCTACCTGACCATGCGCGAGCCGCGGCGCGGCGAGGCGGAGGGCGCCGCCCCGGCCCCGCCCGCCCGCCCGGCCGAGGTGCTGCGCCGGTTCGCCCGCGCCCGGTCGGCGGTGCCGCTGATCGTCGCCGGCGCGCTCGCCTCGGTGCCGAGCTACGCGCTCTATACCTTCGGTGTCAGCTTCTTCGTCCGCGTCCACGAGCTGGGCTTGGTCGCCGCGACCACGGCCTTCGGGATCGTCGTCGCGGGTGGCCAGCTGATCGGGATGATCGTCGGCGGGCGGCTCACCGACCGACTGGGGCGGACCCGGCCACGCGCGATCCTGCTGGTACCGGCGGTGGCGCTGACGCTCGGGGCGCTGTTCCAGGCCGCCGCCTGGTGGCAGGGCGGGATCGTCGCCTGCCTTACCCTGCTCGCGTTCGGCACGATGGCCGGGGCGGCGTTCCTCGGCCCCTCCTATGCTGCGCTGCACGGGCTGCTGGCGCCGCATATGCGCGCGAGCGGCATGTCGCTGGTTCTTCTGGTCCATGCGCTGATCGGCTTCGGCTTCGGCCCCCCGCTGATCGGCTGGGTGAGCGACCGGGTCGCCGACGACCGGTTCGGCGGCGGCTTCGCGGCGAGTTGCCGGGGTGCGCTGGGCCACGGCGCGCCGCCGCTGCCGCCCACCTGCGCCGATGCCTCCGCCGCGGGCATCACCGCCGCGCTGATCGTCGCCGCTGCCTTCGGCCTGGTCGCGGCGGCCGGTTTCGCCCTCGCCGCGCGGTCCTACCCCCACGATCTGGCGCGTGCGGCATGACCGACCTCCGCCACGACCCGCAGGATGACGTCCTGCTGCTGACCATCGATCGTCCGGCGCGCGGCAACGCGCTGACACCGGCGCTGATCGAAGCGATCGGCGATGCCGTGCTCGCCGCGCCCGGCTTGGGCGTCCGCGCCATCGTCGTGACAGGGGCGGGCGAGCGGCATTTCTGCACCGGCATCGACATGGCCGCCTTTGCCGATACCGATGCCGATCCCGCATTCCTCGCCGATCCCTATGGCGGTGCGCGCCGATCGCTGTTCGAGATCGTCGCGGAGGCCGAGGTGCCGGTCGTCGCCGCGGTGAACGGAACCGCGATGGGCGGCGGGCTGGAGCTGCTGTTGGCCTGCGACCTCGCGGTGGCGAGCGACGCCGCCACCTTCGCCTGTCCCGAGGCCAAGCGCGGCATGGGCGCGCAGTTCGCCGCGGTCGTGCTGCCGCGTCGCATCCCCCCCGCGCACGCCATGGACATGCTGCTGACCGGCGAACCGATCACCGCTGCCGAGGCGAAGGAGCGCGGCCTGGTCGTTGCGCTCGCCGCGCCCGATCGGGTGGTGGAGCTGGCGCTCGCCCGGGCGCGGGCGATCGCCGCCAACGCGCCCCTGTCGGTGCAGCGCATCCGCCGCGTCGCCCGCCGATCGCGCGAGATGCCGCTCGCTGCCGCGCTGCGGCTCGACGAACACCCCAACCCCTATCGCAGCGAAGATCGCTTGGAGGGCCTGCGCGCCTTTCTCGAGAAGCGCCCGCCCGACTGGAAAGGACGATGATGGACGGACTTGTCACTACGCGTGAGGGGGCGGTCGTGATCGTCCGGCTCGCCCGCCCGCCGCACAATTTCTTCGACGCGGCATTGCTCGCGGGGTTGGCCGACGTGCTGGCGGCGAACGACGCCGATCCCTCGGTGCGCGTAACGCTGCTTGCCGCCGAGGGACGCAGCTTCTGCGCAGGCGCCGACTTCAGGCGCGCCGCTGCCGGGATCGAAGGCGCCCGCGCGGTCTATGCGCAGGCGGCGCGGCTGTTCGCCCGCGCCAAGCCGCTGATCGCGGCTGTCGGGGGACCGGCGGTGGGAGGGGGGCTGGGCTTGGCACTCGCCGCCGACTTCCGCGTAGCGAGCCACGCCGCGCGCTTCCACGCCAATTTCGCCGCGATCGGGCTGCATCCGGGCTTTGCGATCACCGCGACGCTGCCCGCGCTGGTCGGGGCGCAGCGCGCGCGCGACCTCCTCACCACCGCGCGGCGCGTCGGTGGCGAGGAGGCGGCGACGATCGGCCTCGCCGATCGCCTCGCTCCCGCCGAGGCGCTGGACAAGGTCGCGCTGGCGCTCGCACGCGACATCGCCGCCAACGCCCCACTTGCGCTGGCCGCCATCGCCCGCGCGCTGCCGCGCATCAACGCCGCCACCGCGGCCGCGGCAATGGCCGCGGAGCTGGACGAACAGGCCGCGCTGTTCGCCACCGCCGATTTCCGCGAGGGGGTGCGCGCGACGAGCGAGCGCCGCCCCCCCGTCTTCGAGGGGCGCTGAGCCATGCGTTTCGATCTGCCGCTAGCCGACGAGCACCGGATGCTACTCGACCTCGTCGACCGCTTCGTCGCCGACGAACTGATGCCGCTCGAACCCGCGATCCTCGCGCGCGAAGCGAAGGGCAAGGAGGCGAAATGCACGCGCGACGAGATCGAGCGGCTCGATGCACGCGTGCGCGAGCTGGGGCTGTGGGGGCTCGACGCGCCCGAGGAAATGGGCGGCTCCGACCTGCCCCAGACCGCGCTGGTCGGCGTGAACATCACATTGGGACGCACGGTAGTGCCCTATGTCTTCCCGCCCGACACGCCCAACCTCAGGATGCTGGCGGCGACCGCCTCGCCGGATCAGCGCGACCGATATCTTGCGCCCTATGTCCGCGGCGAGACGGTTTCGGCGATCGCCATTTCCGAGCCGGGTGCCGGGTCGGACCCGTCGGCGATGACAACGCGCGCGGTGCGGCTGGCCGACGGCGGCTGGCGGATCGACGGGCGCAAGATCTGGATCAGTCGTGCCGGCACCGCCGAGTTCGCGATCGTCATGGCGGTGACCGACCGCGAGGCCGGGCGAAAGCAGGGCATCTCCGCCTTTCTCGTCGATCGTGACGTGCCCGGCGTCTCGATCGTCGGACGAATCCCGATGATCGGCGGCACCACCACATTCGAGGTCGCCTATGATGACGTCCGCCTGCCCGCCGATGCGCTGCTCGGCACCGAGGGCGCGGGCTTTGCGCCGATGCAGACCCGACTCGCCGCGCGACGGCTGGAGGTCGCCGCCTGGTCGATCGGCGCGGCCGAGCGCGCGCTTGAGTTGATGATCGCGCAGGCCCGCGATCGCCGGACGTTCGGGCAGCCGCTGGCTGAGCGGCAGTCGGTGCAGTGGTGGATCGCCGACGCGGTCGCGCGCATTCATGCCGCTAAGCTGCTCGCCTATGATATCGCCCGCCGGATCGACGATGGCGAGGACGTTCGCGTGCTGGTCTCGGCCGCAAAGGTCGCCGGACCGGAGCTCGCCGCCGACGTCATCGACCAGGCAATGCAGACTTTCGGCGCGATGGGCATGGCCAAGGAGATGCCGCTCCACCTCCTAGCCGCGCAGGTCCGGCTGATGCGGATCTACGACGGCCCGTCCGAGGTCCACCGCTGGGTCGTCGCCCGTGCGGCGCTAGCCAGCTGACGCCCTCAGCGCAGCGCGGCGAGCATCGCGTCGAGGAACACGCGGGTTTTGCGCGGCATCGTGGCGCGATCGGGAAAGAGGGCGACGATCGGTGTGTCGCCGGCATGCCATGCGGGTAGGACATGCAAGAGCGTCCCATCGCGTAGGTCCGCCGCCACGTCGATCTGCGATTTGAGTGCGATGCCCAACCCGGCGATGCACCAGTCGTGGACCGCATCGCCGTTGTCGACGCGCAGCCGCGCGGCTGCAGGCACCAGCTGCTCCTGCCCGGCGGCATCGAACAATCGCCAAGGACCTGTCGCATCGCCGTAACGCAGCAGGTCTTGGCTGGGGATGTCGTCCGGAGTTGCGGGTGCGCCCCGCCGGTTGAGGTAGGCGGGCGCAGCGACCAGGATGCGGCGGTTGTTTGCGAGCTTGCGCATCGCCGCGCTGCCGGCCGCGGCATGGCCGCCGATGCGGATCGCGACGTCGATCGCGCCACCCGCGACATCGACCAGCCGATCATCCAGTGACAGCGATGCGGCAAGCTGCGGATAGCGCCGCACTAGCTCGCCCACGACCGGGGCGACATGGCGCCGGCCGAACGATACCGGTGCCGAAACGCGCAGTGTGCCGACCGGCTCGTCGCGTCCGGTCGACAGCAGTTCCTCGCCCTGCGCGATGGCCTCCAGCGCGCGGTCGACCTCGACCAGCAGCCGCTCGCCCTCCTCGGTCGCCGAGAGGCTGCGCGTCGTGCGGTTGACCAGCCTGATGCCGACTCGCTTCTCCAGCGTGGCGAGACGCTTGCTGACGACGGCGAGGCTTACGCCCATCGCTCGCGACGCGCCGGTCAGCGACCCGTGCGTTAATACCTGACGAAAGGTGCGCAACTCGTTTAGGTCGTCCAGCATATCGTCTCGGGGTTGATACTGTGTTGTGCAGTCGATCGCTTATCATCGCTGTGCATAGAGCCATCTTGGCGGCGTGACCAACGGATCAACCCGCCCCGGCCTCGATCGCCGCGCCTTCCTCGCCGGAAGCGCCGCGATGGCGAGCGTCGCGGCCGCCAAGGAGACACGCCTCATGCCCCAGCAACCCTTCTGGCCGGGCGGCGCCCGCCTCGCGGTCAGCTTCAGTCTCATGTTCGAAGGTGGCGGCCAGCCGATCTCGGGCGCGGGCGGCGTCATCCCCGATCCGATCCAGGGCGGCCTGCCGGACCTGCCCACCAACGCCTTCTTCGCCTATGGCCCGAATGAGGGCATCCCGCGCATCCTCGACCTGTTCGACCGCCACCAGATCAAGCTGTCGTCATTCATGATCGGCGAGGCGGTTCGCCGCGCGCCCGATATCGCGCGTGAGATCGTCCGACGCGGCCACGAAGCAGCGGCGCACGGCCGCATATGGGAGAACAGCTATCAGCTACCTGAGGCGGAAGAACGTCGTTTCATCGCCGACGGCGTCGCCGCGATCGAGGAGGTGACGGGGGTCAAGCCGGTCGGCTGGAACGCCTACTGGATGCGCAACAGCCCCCGCACGCTCGACATCCTGCAGAGCCTCGACTTCCGTTACCATATCGACGAGCCGAGCCGCGACGAACCGTTCATCGTTCCGCTCGCCAGGGGCGATTTCGTGACGGTGCCCTATACCTTCCACATGAACGACATCGTCTCCTATCCCTTCGAGGGGTGGAACCCCGCCGCCTACGAACAGGCGCTGCGCGACGAATTCGACCAACTGTACGAGGAAGGCGCGCATCGCCGCCGGATGATGGTGGTCAGCCTGCACGACCGGATCTCGGGCCATGCCGGCCGAGTGCGGGTGCTCGACCGCTTCCTAACCTATGCCCGTTCCAAGCCTGGCATATGGTTCGCCCGCAAGGACGAGATCGCCGCGTGGGCACTGGAGACCAAGGGTACGACGCCCGTTATCCGTCGCGGCCCGCCGACCGAAACCGGCCTGCCCGGCCCCACGACTGCATAAGGAGACGAGATGATGGCAATCGATCTGACAGGCGCCCGTGTCCTCGTCGTCGGCGCGTCCGGCGGCATCGGCGGTGCCGCGGCGGACGCGTTCGCCGCCGCGAGGGCGAGCGTCGCGCGTCCGAGCCGTGACAGGCTCGACATCACCGACGATGCGTCGGTCGCGGCATTCTTCGCCGAGGGCGAACCGTTCGACCATGTCGTCGTCGCCGCCGCACAGACGAAGACCGGTTCGGTCGCCGACCTCGCCCTGGCCGACGCGCGCGTCGCGATGAACAGCAAGTTCTTCGGCGCCTACCGGGTCGCCAGGGCGGCGCGCGTCACCGATGGCGGCTCGATCACCTTCGTATCAGGGTTCCTGTCGCAGAGGCCTAGCGCCAGTTCCGTGCTGCAGGGTGCGATCAACGCCGCGCTGGAGGCGCTGGCGCGCGGCCTCGCACTCGAACGCGCGCCGGTCCGGGTCAATACCGTGTCGCCCGGGCTCGTCGACACGCCGCTCTATGCGAAGATGGACGACGCGGGGAAGGCGGTGATGTTCGACAAGGCGGCCGCCCGACTGCCGGCGCGCCGCGTCGGCCAGCCAGAGGACATCGCGAGCGCGATCCTGTTCGTCGCTACCAACCCCTATGCCACCGGCTCGACCGTGACGGTCGATGGCGGCGGTACGATTGCCGCCTGAGGAGACATATCATGCGACTAACCTCTGCCCTCCCCTTCGCACTGATGCTGGCAACCACGCCGGCTTACGCCGCCCGGGTGGACGACCGCGCCGCGATCGCCATCGCCAGGCCCCGCGTCGAGATCGTCGACCGCAGCCTGCCGGCGAAGACGGTGGCGGCGATGCTCGCGCCGGTCGATGCCTTCTACGGCTTCTGGAACAACGGCAGCCAGGCGCTGCTCGACCGGGCGGTTGCCCCCAGCTTCGTCGATCACGCGCTGCCGCCGGGCCGCCCGCAGGGACCCAAGGGCCCCATGGTCGCGGCCCGGGCGTTCCTCGGCGCGGTGCCCGACCTGCGCGTGGCGGTGACGCAGCGGCTGGTGGTCGGCGACCGCGTCGTCAGCGCGCTGCACTTCACCGGCCATTTCACCGGGACGTTTCAAGGCCGCAAGGGAGCCGGCCAGCCGGTCGACTTCATCGCCACCGACATCCTGGCGGTGCACGGCGGCCGCATCACCGACAACTGGCACCTGGAGGACAATCTGACTTTTATGCAGCAGATTGGGGCGGCCGGCTGACAGGTTCGCGGCACGATCATGCCCCGGCGCAATCCGAAGCCCTAACAGGGGAACGAACATGCAGATCTCGAAACGCCGGGTCGTTGCGGCACTGTTGACGGTCGTCCCGACAGCCGCACTCGGCCGGTGGACCGGCAGGAGAGGACAGGCGATGAAGGTGAAGGCGTTCGATCACATCGTGTTCAACGTGCGCGACGTGGAGGCATCGGCGGCGTGGTACGCCCGGGTGCTCGGCATGGAGCGCGAGGACAGCAGGGCGGACGACGGCTCGACGAGGACGAGCATGACGTTCGGCAACAACAAGATCAACCTGCGCCCTATATCGGCATCGCAGCAAGCCTGGTTCACCGCCCGCACGCCGGCCGCGGGCAGTGTAGACCTCTGTTTTCTCACCGATACGCCGCCCCATGCGGTGGCGGACCATTTCCGGGCACTGGGGATCGCGATCGAGCAGGGCCCCATCATCAAAAAGGGCGCGCGCGGGCCGATCCGCTCCGTCTACGTCCGCGATCCCGACGGCAGCCTAATCGAGGTTTCCTCCTACGCGTAGGCCGGCTGCCCGTTGGCACGACAGCTAGATCCATCGCCGCGACACTCACTTGTCGTCCGGTGGTTGCTGGCGTGGACCGCTCTGGCTTTGTCGAAGGCTTCGGTCGCCGGAGGGTGCATCGTGCAGGTGGCGCAACCCGGAAGAACTGGCGCCTACGTCAGGGAGCCTTTCGCGCCGAGCCGCGTGACGCCGGGAGTTTGGCGATGACACGCTCCAGCACCGCCTGCATGCGGGTGTAGCCAAGGCGGTTCGGATGCACACCGTCGTTGCTCAACTTGGGATCGACATGCCGGTCCGGTCCGGCAAGGGCGGCGCCGTAATCGGCAAGGACCAATCCCTCCTGCCGCGCATATCCGGTGATCCAGGCATTCAGCCGAGCGACGTCCGCGGCGGGCCGCGCAGCCGGTTGCCACCAGAAAGCGGTGATGTGCGGCGACGTGCCGAGGATCACCTCAAGGCCGTTCGCCCGGGCCAGCGCCACCATCGCGCGAATGTTGTTCTGGATCGTCTCGAACTCGACCGGCCCGGTGTTGCCGGCGATGTCATTGACGCCGGCGACAATCTGCACCGCGCGCGGCTTCAGCTGGACGACATCGGGGTAAAAGCGCACCAGCATCTGGCTGGTCGTCTGTCCGCTGATCCCGCGGTCGACGATCCGTTCGCCGAACAAAGCCGGATTGGCCAGCTGCCAGAAGTCGGTCAGCGAGTCACCCAGCAGGACGATCTCGGGCGAGTGGGCAACCTGATGGTTCGCCGCGGCATAGCGACACAGTTGTGGCCAGTCGCGCAGCTTGGCCTCGATGCCCGCCTGGCGCCGCGCCGCGAGCTGTTCCGCGGTCGGGATCAGCGTACGCACGTCGCGGCCCGGCTCGACCAGCGCCGCGGCAAGTGCTGCCGCGGCCGGGTCGGGGGCGGCCGGCGGGCACGGACCGGCCGGTGCCACGGCCTGAACCGCGGAGGCGGCGAGAAGGAGGGCCGCGACGATCATCAGAACCGCCAGTCGAGCGAGGCGCCGATCCGGCGATAGGCCGCGTCCGGAATGACCTGCACATAACCGCCACGATCGAACACCGTCTGCCCAATGCGCGATCGGTAGCGCTGGTCAAAGAGGTTGCGCACCCAGAAGCTGACCCGTGCGTGATCGGCCACGTCGCCCAGGCCGATGCTGGCATTGACGAGAGAATAGCCGCCCTGGCGCGTGTTCGGATCACCGACGCCAAAGAGCACGCTCGACCGATAGGAGAAATCGCCGTTCAGATAGACCTTCAGGTCACGGCCCAGTGTCGCGGTGTAGGCGCCGTTCGCGACGGCCGTCCAGTCGGGGGCGTTGACCAGCGGCATGCCCGAGGCATCGAACGTTGGTCCGGGCAGGTTGCATCCCGTCGCCGCGGTCTGAACGGGATAGCAGGGCGGGAAGTAGGACTGGTACCGTGCATGGCTGTAGGTCACGCCGCCTCCGAAGGTCAGGCCGCGATAGGGCCGCAGGGTCGCCTCCGCCTCGACGCCCTTCGCCAGCAGCCCGCCCGCATTGCCGACGCGGAAACCACCCGTGGCACCCAACGTGGCGTCGTAAACCTGCGTCTGAAAGTCGTTGAAGTCGTTCGAGTAGAGCGCGAGATTGAGACTGAGCAGTCGGTCGAAATAATCGCCTTTCAGTCCCAACTCGAATGCCTTTACCGTCTCCGGCCTGGCGACGAAGAGGAAGCCGTTGGTGTTTGTCAGCGCCGTCGCCTTGTATCCGCGGGATGCGGTGAAATAGGCCATCACCGTTGGCGCAACATCCAGTTCGACGCCAGCGCGACCCGTCCAGTCGCCATGTCCGTTGGATCGGTCGATCGACGCCGTCGGCAGCGCCGTCGCTGTGCAGGTCCGTCCGCCCGAAGTGACATAGACGAGCCCGCAAACGTTCGCGAGCGGATCGACGTTAAAGGAGGAGGAAACGTCGTCGTGGGTGTAGCGTCCGCCGAGAACGAAGCGCAGCCGTTCGGTTGCGTGCAGCGTCCCTTGCGCGAAGCCGGCATAGCTCTTGTTGCCAGTGCCGAATACCGCCAAGCCGCCGAGCGAGGCGACGCGGATCGTCGACGTATCGGGCAGGTAGCCGAAAGTGCCCGACTGATCCTGCGTCGATTGGACCTGCCGGTCATAATAGAAGAGACCCGCGACATAGTCGATCGTGCCGCCGGGCGCTGAGGCCAGGCGCAGCTCCTGCGAGAACTGGTGCGCGTCGATATGGGCGACGTTGAAGTTCAAAACCGACCGTGCCGAATTGTCCGCGTCGGATGCACCGTCCCACTTCTCGGCCCGATAGGCAGTGACTGAAGTCAGGTTGGCAAAGCCGAGGTCGTAGCTAACCGTCAGCTGCTCGCCATGCGTGCGGGCGTGCGTGAAGTTGTCGCCGTCGAGCGCGACGTCGCGGTTCTCTGGCCCTGGCGTGATGCCGAAGCTGGTCAGCGAGTTGCGGATGTAGCCCGTCGCCGGTGCGTTACCGCCGGTACCGTACTTCAGGACGGACTGGCCGTTCGAATTGTAGAAGCTGTCCTGATAGTCGGCGATCGCATAGAGGCTCAGCCGCTCGGTCGGCTCCCACAGCAGCTTGCCGTTGGCCATCCAGTTGCGCGTGTCGGCGAGCCGGCCGTAGCTGAAGTTGCGCGACGGATCGTCCTGCGTCTGGTAGCCGGCGCGCACGCGGACCGCCACCGTGTTTGACACCGGCACGTTGATGACGTCGTAAACCTCGACCTGGCCGCGGCTGCCGACCTGGACATGGCCTTCGTTAGAATACTCGCCCAGCTGCGGCTTGCGGGTGGTGATCGAGATCAGGCCGGCGGTGGTATTCTTGCCGAACAGCGTGCCCTGCGGCCCGCGCAGCACCTCCACCCGCTCGACATCGGCGAGGATGTTGATCGGGTTGAGGCGCGGTAGCGTGATGTTGACGTCGTCGAGCGCGAAGCCGACCGACTGCTCGACGCCGTAATCGTAGGCGACGGTGCCGACACCGCGGATCGAATAGGTCGGGTTCTGGACGGTGGTCGTGAACTGGACGCTGGGGGCGAACTGCTGGATGTCCGACAGCTGCGTCGCCTTGCTGTTGACCAGCGCGTCGCCCGATACGACGCTGATCGCAATCGGCACGGTCCGCAGGCTCTCGGCGCGGCGCTGCGCGGTGACCACGATGTCGCCGCCCGCCTCGGTACCTGCCGGCTGGGGATCGGTCGCCTGCTCGGCGGGTGTGGCGGGGACGGGAGTGGCCGTCTGCGGCGCGGCCATCGCGGGCGTCGCCAGGAGGAGCGAGAGCGTGCTGACGCCCACGAAGTGCCGGTGGCTGCGGATCATGTGAGAAAAACCTCCCCTTCTTGTATCGTTGTCGGTGTCGTGGATCGCCGGGGGCGATCAGGGCGCCAGTTGCCGCCCAGGCAGAGTGACCGTGACCGGTGGATCGAGGTCGGTCGCCGACCGGCCGAGCGCGAGCGCGTAGGTGCCGGCGGGCACGTCCCAGCCGCCGCTGTTGAAATCAGCTAGCAGCCGCGGGTCGACGGTCATGACGACAGTCCGGACCTCGCCCGGCTTCAGCACGATGCGATCGAAGCCGAGCAGACGCTTGAGCGGCTTGCCCCCGCGCGCGACGAGGTAGAGCTGCGGCACGTCTGCGCCCGTACGGTCGCCAGTGTTGGTGACGGTGAAGCGTACCCTTGGCGCGCGACCGCCCGTCACTCGAAGCATACCGTGATCGAACCGCGTGTAGCTGAGCCCGAAGCCGAACGGGAACAGCGCGTCGCTGTCGCCATAGACGGGATCGCGGTACCCGACCGCCGCGCCTTCAGGATAGGAAATGTCGACCGCGCTGCGCTCGGGTAGCGCCAGACCCGGCAGCGTCGGACGCGGATAATGCGCCAGCGTCGCTGGGAAGGTCATCGGCAGCCGGCCCGACGGATTGACCGCGCCGGTCAGCACCTCGGCGATCGCCCGGCCACCCTCCTGACCCGGATACCAGGCCTGGACAACGCCGCGCACCGCGCCGAGCCACGGCATCGAGACGGGGTTGCCCGTCTCCAGCACGACGACCGCGTTGCGGTTGGCGGCGGCAACCGCGGCGATCAGCGCGTCCTGCCCCTGCGGCAAGGCGAGCGACGGCGAATCGCTGCCTTCCCCTTCCCACTTGGTCGCGAACATGATGACGAGATCAGCATGCGCTGCTGCTGCGGCGGCATTCTCGGGCGAGTAGCCGGACGCGAACTCGATCCTGGCTTGGGGCAGGGCAGCCTGCAGCGCCTTCACCGGCGACGACGGGAAATAGACCTGCCGCTGCAGGATAGCCGGAATGCCGGTGCCGCCGCCGGGGATGACGAAGGGTGCGCTGCCGGAGGGCGTGACCTGGCTCGATCCGCCGCCCGACAGCACACCCTGCGAGGCGAAGCCGCCGATGACAAGGATGTGCTTGGCATTCACCGCCAGCGGCAGGATGCCGTCGTTCTTCAACAGCACGATACCGCCCCGCGCCGCGTCCAGCGCGACCGATGCGTTTGCCGCGGTATCGACCGGCGGCCGATCGGCCTGATCCGCACCGACCGCGAACACGCCACGCAGGATACGGCGCACCGCGTCGCCGACCCGCGCCCGGGGAATCCGCCCGTCGGCGACCGCGCGACGCAGGGGCCCGTCGAACCAACGCTGCCGGTCCTGCTGCGACCCCGATTGATGGTCGAGTCCGGCGGTCAGATCATCCTCCGACCCGGTCGATCCCCAGTCGGACATCACCCAGCCCGGGAAGCGCCAGTCGCGCTTCAGCACCCTGTTGAGCAGCATGTCGCTGCCGCACGCCGGCGCGCCGTTCACGACGTTGTAGGCACACATGACCGAAGCAGGACGCCCCGTCTCGATCCCGATCTCGAAAGCAAGCAGGTCGCTTTCGCGTAGCGCGGGTTCAGAGATCACCGCATTTGCGGTGTGGCGCTGCGTCTCCTGATCGTTGATCGCGAAATGCTTGATCGTCGATACGACCCGCTGCGACTGGATGCCGCGGATCACCCGACCGCCGAGCGTGCCCGCGAGCAGCGGGTCCTCGCCCAGATATTCAAAATTACGCCCGCCGCGCGGATCGCGCGTCAGGTTGACGCCTCCGGCGAGCAACACATTGAATCCCTTGGCGCGCGCCTCCGCCCCCATCACGGAGCCGACCCGCTCGGCAAGCGCCCGGTCGAACCCCGCGGCGAGCGCCAGCGCGGACGGCATCGCAGTGGCGGTGTCGTCCTTCCTCATCTGCACGGGGTTGGTGACGCCCAGCGGCCCGTCGGTCTCCAGCAGGTCGGGCACGCCCAGTCTCGGCACCCCGCGCACATACCCCGCGGTCACCGGCACGCCTGCCGGAATGTCCACGGGGAGGCCGGGGATGGGGATGGGCATGATGCCGATCAGCAGGCCGAACCGCTCGTCGTCGGTCATCGCCGCCTCTGCCGCCGCGGCCCGCTTCTCCGCATCGTGCCCGGTGAGCGGTGCCGATTGCGCGAGGGTCGGTGACGTGATCGACAGCGTGCTCGCTGCGGCGAGCAGCATCCCTATGATCCGCATGGTCATGCTGCTACTCCCGCCGTCGATCCGGCGAGAGTCGCGCGCAGCGCTTTCTTGTCGATCTTGCCGACACTGGTGCGCGGCAGCGTGTCGATCGCGATCAGCCGGTCGGGCAGCGCGTAGCGGCTGATCCGGCCGCTGTGCACGAACGCCGACAGGTGATCGTGGATCTCGGCAAGCGTCGGCATGGGCCCCCGCGGCACGACGAACGCGACCGGCCGCTCGCCCCAGAACGGGTCGGCGACGCCGACGTAGCAGGCCGCCGCCACCGCCGGATGGCGCAGCGTCAGATCCTCCATCTCGGCCGAGGACACCCACTCGCCCCCCGACTTGATGACGTCCTTGATCCGGTCGCGGATCACCAGGTCGCCGTTAGGCTCGATCGTGCCGACGTCCTGCGTGTGCAGCCAGCCATCGCGCCATAGGTCCGCCGACGCATCGGCGTTGCCGACATATCCATGCGTAAGCCACGGCGACCGTACCGTCACCTCGCCCTCGTCCAGGCGCAGCTGGACCAGCGGGACCGGCCGGCCTGCGTGGCAGCACACGTCCGGCGCCGATCCGTCGTCACGCGCCAGCGTCAGGATCGGACCCGTCTCCGACATGCCGTAGCCGGCGAACGTCGAGATGCCGGCGCGGGCCGCCGCTTCGTGCAGCGCCAGCGGCAACAGCGAGCCACCCACCACCATCTTCCACGGCCCCGACAGCCGCCGCGTGCCGATCGCGTCGACCATCATCTGGATGATTGTCGGCACGCCATGCGAGAAGGTGACGCCCTCGCGCTCCTTGGTTTCGACCAACCGGTCGGCGATGTAGCGGCCCGGATAGACCTGTTTCACCCCCATCAGCGTCGCCACATAAGGTAGGCCCCAGGCGTGGACGTGGAACATCGGCGTGATCGGCATGTAAACGTCGGTGTCGCGGAACGACTGGGCATCGGGCCGCGTGCCGAGCGCGGCCATCGCCGTCAGCGTGTGCAGCACCAGCTGGCGGTGGCTGAACGTGACCGCTTTGGGATCGCCCGTCGTCCCGGTGGTGTGGAAGGTGGTGGCAAGCGCATCCTCGTCGAAATCGCGGAACGCAAAGCCATGGCCCGTCGCGGCGAGCAGCGCCTCGTACTCGCCCGCCATGAACGGCGCGCTGAGGTCACCCTGCACGCCGTCGTGCATGGCGACGATGCGCCCGATGCATGGGACGTCGCCCGCGAACGAGGCGTACAGCGTCTCGAAATCGGCATGGAGCAGCAGCGTGCGCGCGCCCGTCTGGTTCAGCGTGAACGCGATCTGCGCAGGCGACAGGCGGACGTTCACCGTCTGCAACACGGCGCCCATCATCGGCACCGCGAAATACGTCTCCAGATAGCGGTGACTGTCCCAGTCCATGACCGCGACGACGTCGCCCTCGCCGACACCCAGATCGCACAACATCTGTGCCAGACGCCCTACCCGGTCGGCAAAGGCGGGATAGTCGCGGCGGCTGCCATCGGAGCCGACCAGCTCCGCCCGCGATCCTGTCGCCAACGCGCTGTGGAGCAGGTGCCGGACCAGCAGCGGAAAGCGATATGCCTCGACCGTCCGTTCCGCAAATCGCAGCGCCACCGCTTTTCCCTTCCCTGCCCGCGTGTCTGTGCTCGCGGTGCCCTGACGAGCGCCGTGATGACGGAGGCCGACGGCAGCGTCAATTACTTTATTCATCGGTGAGTAAAGAATATAGGCTTGCCTTGGGACGAGCTGCGGCAAACATGTGCTGCGACAGGAGGACACCCATTCGCGCACCACGCAAAGCACGGCCGCAGGCGGAGCGTCGGGAGGCCGCGACCGGCACGATCCTCGACGCCGCGGAGCGCCTGTTCGCGCATCACGGACGCGACGGGGTGACGCTCAAGGCGATCGCCGCGGCCGCGCAGGTCGACAGCGCGCTGATCCATTATTATTTTGGCGACAAGGATGGTGTGTTCCGCGCCGTCTTTACCCGTCGGACGGCAGAGCTAAACCCCATTCGAGAAGCGGTCATGGATGCCTATGAGGCGAGTAACGGCGGCGTGTATCGCATCACTGATGTGCTCGACGTGTTCTTACGCCCGATCTTCGAGACTTCGTTCGACAATGGTGAGGGATGGGCGAACTTCGCGGCGATCGCCGGTGCGACCAACGCTTCGCGCTTTGGCGGCGCCGACCTGATGGACGAGCATTTCGATCCGGTCGTCCTGCGCTTCATCGGCATGCTGCGACGCGTAGCTCCAGACACGGCGGATCAAGACCTGTTCTGGTTCATGCACCTCCTGTCGGGGGCGCTGACCCAGTCGCTTGCGCAGACAGGACGCATCGACAATCTGTCGGGTGGGCTTTGCCGTTCATCCGACGTGCGTTCGATCCTCGACATGATGGTAGCCGTCTTCAGCCGAGGATTTGAAGCCCTCGTAGCCGAAGCAAAAATAACTGGGCGTGAGCAACAGTGCTGAAAAGCAACATCTATGCGGAGGCAGGGCGAGGTGGCCATACGCTTACCGTCTTGCTTGATGCTTGTTCTATAACATTTGCCACAACGGCCTAACCCTGTCTGTAAGCGACCGCCAGAAAAACGGCCGGTTTTCTGGCGGTTGAGGAATTTGCCCACTCGACACACCCTGGTCATCGGAAAACCCGTTGCGGAAACCACCGGCACATTGCAGGGTAGCGCGTGTCTTTTCTGACGGAGTGATGATGCTCATCGGATACGTAAGGGTGCCTAAGGCTGACGGATCGCAGACTCTGAACCCGCAGCGTGACGCGCTGCTCGCCGCAGGCGTCGACCCTTCTCGTATCTATGAAGATCTCGCTTCGGGTCGCCATGATGCCCGCCCTGGCCTAACCGCGTGCCTCAAGGCGTTGCAGCCGGGCAACACACTGATCCTTTGGAAACTCGATCGCCTTGGGCGTGACCTGCGGCATCTGGTCATTACCGCCGAAGCGCTGCGCGAGCGCGGTATCGGTTTGAAGGTGCTGGCTGGGTCTGGTGCGCAGATCGACACCACCACCGCCAACGGCCGGTTGGCCTTTGGCATCTTCGCCGCCTTTGCCGAGTTCGAGCGCGAGTTGATCGCCGAGCGCACACAGGCCGGCCTTGCGGCGGCACGCGCGCGGGGGCGGATGGGTGGACGGCCTCGCAAGATGGACAAGGCGACGCTGGCGATGGCAATGGCCGCTATGTCCGACCGCAATGCAATCGCAGCCGATGTTGCGCGCCGTCTCGGGATGACCACCACGACACTCTACATGTATGTGAATGGCGACGGCACGCCCAAGGCACCTGGCCAGGCACTGCTCGACGGCGTGCCGTACCGCAAAGAACGGCTGCGCGCCGCGTGATGAATTACATCGCGCCTCAACGATCAGGCATATCGTCGTGCTGGCGGGACGATCACGTCATGTTCGATCGACCGGGCCGAGATCGCAGCCGGGGTCACTGCCGCGGGGACGCACACCCCCCGGCGCGGCTTGCCCGTCAGCCGCTGTGGTCGCACCAAGATCATCAGGTTCCTCACCGCCGCGCCGATGAGGAACTCTTCTTCCGCTCCGCGGATGCCGCGCAGGTGAAGCCGCCTCATGCCATGCTTGCCCTTGGCGTCGGCGAAGAACCGTTCGACCCCACGGCGCAACCGCATGGACCGCTTGTAGAGCCCGGTTTCGGTCTCGGCTCTGGCAAGATCCCGAACGTCCTCGTCGTCCAAACGGACGAGGGTGCGACGCCGCGCCGACGTGCATTTCTTGCTAAGCATGCACGCTTCGCAGTCCCGGGTATCGGCAGCATAGCGATGTACGCCGGAAGGCGGATGAAAGGCGTGGTGGCGGAGCGTCTTGCCGGTCGGGCAGGTAAAGCTGTCGGTATCTCGATGGTAGCTGAAGGCCGTTCGCGGCAGCTTGCCCTTGGTCTGGTGCGTCCTAACAATCACGGGGATGTGCGGGATCGCGCCATAATCCCGAACGAAGCCGAGGAAGCCGGCGCTTCCATAGGCCTTGTCGGCAGCGACCCGTTTGGGATGATAGTTGAAGCAACTGGCCGACCGCTCGAGCATGACGCGGCCCGCATCGACTTCCTCCGCGAAGCGGGCTGGTGTTGCCTCGACATCGAGTGCGACGCCGCTCGGGGTATCGACCAGCGCGTTGAGTGCGTAGCCGAACCGGCCACGCACCGTTCGAGCCGACCAAGCCGCGGCAGGGTCCGTTCGAGAGACGCCTTGGCAGCTTTTCGAGCGAGCCATTTCCCAGACGTCATCTCCTGTATCTCGCACCCATTCCTTAACCGCGCGCGACGCGTTAGCGACATACGGCAGGTAGCCAGGAACGGTCTTGCGCTGCCAGCTCGCATCAGCTGCTATGAACGACGCGTCTATCGCGGCGTCTTTTCCGCCAACCAGCCCTTCGCTGATACAGCGTCTAACCGTCGTCTCGAACAGGACCCGAAACACGTCGGCATCGCGGAAGCGACCATGCCGGTTCTTGCTGAACGTCGAGTGGTGCGGAACCTTGTCTTCCGGCGCGAGACAGCAGAACCAGCGGTAAGCCAAATTGTAGCGCAGCTCCTCGCACAGGCGCCGCTCGGAGGTGATCGCGTAGATGCGGCCGATCAAGGTCATGCGAATGAGGAGTTCGGGATTGATCGATGGTCGCCCCCGTGTGCTGTAATGACCGGCCAGTGCTTGCCTCAGATCGCTTGTGTCGAGACATCGATCGATGCGACGCAGCAGGTGGTCTGTGGGCAACATGGCTTCTATGGTGCGGTGGGTCGCCCCTCCCCGCCCACCGCGACAGGCCTGTCCCATCATGGCGACGCTCCTTTCAATAAGGGTAAAACGAAGGTGCAAGCCGGCATGTCCGGCATTTTTCAACAGGCTCGAACGGTTGTGACACTGCAGGTCGATCACTCAAATTGAGCGACTTTCAACCTTTTGTTGAAATGTACGCCGCTAAGACGTACATAAGACTGCAGATTGAATGAGGTGTGCCATGCTTGGCTTTCAGGATCAGGTCGGCGCCGTCGAGGAGCGCAGCAGCGAGCGGATGAACTTCCGCACCAAGCCGCGCATCAAGCAGGCGATCCAGCAGGCTGCCGCTCTTTCCGGCGTGGACGATTCCGTCTTCACGATGAACGCGGCCTATCGTTCCGCAATGGAGACGATCGCGGCGCACGAACGCACCACCCTGCAGCCGGTCGATCATGCGCGCTTTTTTGCGGCACTCGACACGCCGCCGGCACCCACCGATCGACTGCGGGCGGCATTCGCACGGCATCGCGAGACGATCGTCAGCAGGTGACGGCGACAGAGGACGCAAAACCCTTCACCATCGAACCGCTCGATCCTGCCAGGCAGGATCGAGCGGCCTTTTCCTGTGGCATCACGCAGGTCGACAATTTCTTCCGCCGAACCGCGAACAAGCTCGCCAAGGCGGATAACGTCCGCACCTTCGTGATGATCGGCGCCGAAGGCGAGCTGATCGGCTTCTACGCCACCAATGCCCATGCGATCGACTATACCGAGCTGCCCGATCGGTTCGCCCGCAACCGGCCTGCGCATGGCAGTATCCCGGCCGCCTACATTTCGATGATCGGCGTCGACAGTCGCTTTCAGAGGCAGGGCTATGGCGGCGATCTGTTGGTTGATTGCCTCAAGCGCCTGGCCGTGGCGGCCGATGCGCTAGGCATCGCCGTCGTCATGCTGGACGTACTCGACTGCGGCGACCCGGAGAAGGTGGCGAAGCGCCTCGCGCTCTATACCGGCTATGGCTTTGAGCCGCTGCCCTCCAACAGCTTGCGATTGTTCCTACCGATCGCCACGGTTCGGACTCTTACGCAAGCGGATGCGTAGGTTGAAAATTGCCGGCGCGTAACTTGCCCAGTCCAAAGCCCCATACTGCGCGGTCCTAATCGAGCATCTGATCTTTCAGCGTCAGAAGGGCGAGCACATCATCCCCGAAACCTTTCACACACTCCTCGGTCAGCTCAAACCGATCGGCGCCCCGGCGATCGAACCATGCGTCCGCCCCGATGATCGTCGGCCGTGACCGATCAGTCTTTCCGTACAGCACGTCCATCGCGTCTGACTCGGGATCGAGATCATCACGGGGAAACCAGTGATCCGGAATGCCGCCATTGCGTCGAAACCATCGGCGTCCATTCTGACCGTGGCAAACGATCATACAGGGCCAAGGGCTATGGTCGATGAACCGTAACGCCGTCGCCAACCGGCTGGTGGAGAAGGCAGCAGCCAGAGCGTCGATTGCCTCGAACGACGGGCGCCGGTGAGCGGCGGCAAGCGGTCGAAACAGATAGGCCGGCATCAACAGGTCGGCGGCATAATGATCGGCTTGCCGCTCAATGCCGCCACCGGTCTGGCTGAAACTTCCGATCTCACTCGCCCTGCAGACCGACGACCGGCCGCGATGATGCTGCCAGTGGCCCAACTCATGCGCGATCGAGAAGCGACGGCGACGCGGATCGCCATCGCCTTTCACGGTGATGATCGCTTGATCGCGGAAACCGATGATCCGGGCTTCGCAGCTCTCCAGAATGCCGTTGCGCACCTTCGCACCCATCGTCCAGGCGATCGCCTCGACATCAATCTCATCCGGACTGGTGACGCCGAAGGACTGCAAAAGCTTTTCGGCTTGGCCGAGCCCCTTCAAATCGGGTTGCCGTCTTCGTCGATGGCACCAAGCTCTCGCAAATCAGCGAGAATATCGTCCATCTCTTTTTCGGTGATGCCTTGACCATTGCGAGCAGCCATCGTCAGCCGACTTTTCAGCTTGGTGTCGTCGTTGGCGAACCGAGCGAGGACAGCGGCCCGATCCCTGAGAGGAAGCTGGTGGACTTGCCCCCGGCCCGTTCCGGATGCGCGATCGATCTCCGCTCGCGCAGCCTGGAGGCGCGATTTCCCAGATTGGGCGGTTGCGGTCGAGATTATAGTGCGGATGCGGTCGGCTTCATCCTCCGCATTCAGCCCTTCGGCCTCGACCTCCGCCAGTAATTCCGCGTCCGACATAGCCATGATGTCTACGACCAGTTCATCCGCCAGACGATCGAATGGAGGGGTAGGGCGCCCCGCGCCGCTCACGATGACCATCCATTGGGAAACGCCGCATCTATTGTGCGACGGACACGGCGTCGGATAGTGGCATACGCCGTCATATCGACACCGATCATGGTCATGATCTCCTCCTTCGGCAGGTCGTCCAGATACGCCCACAGGAACAGGGTTGCTTCTTCATCATCGGCAAACAAGGTTTCCAGCGCGTTTCGCCGAGCCGACGCATCTTCCCGTGAAAGCGCCAGTTCCTCGGCATTGGGTTTCGTTTCCACCGGCTCATACAGGAGCCGGCCTTCGACATCGGTGGCATCAGCCGACACCAGTTCGGGTTCGACCTTCTGTTGCCTGGCGGACGCGCGGCTGCGCATGACACCGATCAGGAATGGCACCATTTCCATCCCACGTGGACAATTCCGAACGCCCTCGATCGTCTGACACACCGCTTCGTTAAGCAGATCGTCGGGCTCACACCCGGCCGCAAACGCATATTGTCGTCCCGCCTTACTCAATCTGAGGAGGTCGGTCGAAGTCAGGCTCTCGATCGCCTGCCGCGCTTCCGCAAGATCAAAGGTCGGTTGGCTCACTCAACTCCGCCGGCTTCCTGACGGAGTAGGCTGACTTTCAGCGCGGCTCGGACACGACACGAAAAAAATCGTGTCGAGATGTCCGAGAGCACCCGCCGTTTCAGCCTACCCCCTTGATAGTCAATGAAGACGATCGGGAGCGGGGTCGCAAGCCGTCTTACCCTTAAAGCGCGAGGAAGGAGGTAGAATTATGTCCGGAAAGAACCAGCATGTCGTCCCGCACGCAGGTGGTTGGGCTGTTCGCGGTGCCGGCAACGGTCGTGCAACGTCGGTCCATGACACCCAGCGTGACGCGATCGATGCTGCGCGAGGCATCGCGCAGAACCAGCACAGCGAACTTCTGATCCACGGCCGCAACGGCCAGATCAGGGATCGTGACAGCTACGGCAGTGACCCCTTCCCGCCGCGAGGCTGACCAGACGGGCCGTGTCCCAAAGGCACGGCCCGTCCCACTGAAACGTGGAATGAAAGGACAAGACGATCATGGCCAGGCGCCAAGTGACCAAGAGCGGCAAGGACAAGGACGGCGACATCACGAAGCTCTGCAATGCCGGGCAGAGCTGGTCGCCTCGCCCCAAGGCGGATGCGATCCGTGATATCGAGAACGGCGACCATCAATATTACGTCGCGTGGACCGATGGCCAGGAGACTCCGGTCACGGTCGTCAATGGCACGACCGGCAAGTATCTTCGCACCCGCCGCGATGGATCGACCAAGAATAACCTCGACGATCTGCCCGATTGCTGAGGAAGGAGCAGGGGGCAGCCCGCCCCCTCCCGCTTCGTCGATCAGCGGTAGAAAGATAGACCTTTCTACAAGCGCAACACATGCAATCGTGGGCTTGCCCATCGTCGGTAGCTACAACGCGGTTATCGGCTATGGCCCAATCCGATGAGCCATCCTCGTAAATCGCGCGCGGGCGGCCGCCCGAGCCAACAGCGCGCCGCGGAGATCAGCGATGCGATCGTCGCCGCGACGGTGGAGGCATTCGCCGACCATGGCATGGATTTCAGCATGGAGCAGATGGCCGCTGCGGCGGGGATCAGCAAGCAGGCGGTTTATCGCCGCTGGCCCGGCAAAACGGATCTGCTGATCCACGCGATAGGCCGGACGATCGAACGACTGGTCGCGCGCGCGGCCGACCGGTTGCCCGGCGACCCGGCCGCCGCGTTGCGCGAAATAGCGTGGCGGGTGTTCGATTCCGACGAGGGGCAGGCCAATCGCATCGGCATCTTCCTGCAAGCGGAGGCGCTGCGCGACGGCGGGTTGCAGCGTCATATGCTCGGCTGGCACGAGGCATTGGTGCAATTGCTGAGCGCGCGGACCCGCGTTTTGCTCCTTCAGCTGGGCAAGGATGAAGAGGCCGCACCATCATTGGCGGCCATCCTGTTCGATCTGCTGTCGGGCGCGCGCGCGACACTGGCGTGGACGGGTACGCCGCCCATGGACGACCCGGCCGTCTTCGAACTGCGGTGGCAGGCCTTCCTCCACATCGTTCGAGCATCCGCTGATCTGGCGACGTCGGCGATCGTCCCCGCACCGAAAAGCTGATCGTTGTTGGTCTTAACGAACCTTACAGGTTGCGTTAAATTAGTTCGCGCTTACTAGATCGGCCGCTGGTTCTATAAAAGGGGCGTCCAAGCGGTGCATGGTTGTTCGTCGCCGCCCGGATCGACGGTGGCAGGGGGAAGAGCGGTCGCGCGATTGACGGTGATCGGCGCGGCGATCCTGCTGGCCGGATGCGCAGCCCGCGAGACGGAGCGACCCGCGGCTGCGGTCCCCGTGCCGCCCTCGTTCGCGACGCCCGCGCTTTCCGCATCTAGCTCTTATGTCGCCGACGACCAATGGTGGACGGGATTCGGCGACGCGCGACTGGCCGCGTTCGTCGACCAAGCGGTGAATCGCAACCCGCAGGTCGGCCAGGCGATCGGCGAGTTGCGTCAGGCGAACGCGCAGGCGCGGATCGCGCGCGCCGACGGCCTGCCGCAGGTCAGCGCCGCCTTCAACGCCGCCCGCCAGCGTTTCAACCTCGCCGGCGCCGCCCCGGTCGACGACCTGGAGGGCGGCGGTATCCCGCTGCCCAGCGGCTTCACCTTCAACACGTTCCAGGTCTCCGCCGACGTCAGCTGGGAACTGGATTTGTGGGGCCGCATCGGATCGCAGACCGCGGCGGCGCGCGCCGACTATCTCGCCTCCGCCGAGAATCTGCGCGGCGTGCGCCAGTCGATCGCGGCGGAGGCGACGCGCCTCTATTTCACGGTCGCCGAGGCGCGCGCTCAGGTGTCGCTGGCGGAGGCGACGGTACGTTCGGTCGGCGAAGTGACGCGCCAGTTGCGCGACCGGGCCGCGGTCGGCGTCGCCTCACCCAGCGACCGGGCGCTCGCCGATGCGAACTTCGCGTCGGTCAACGGCAATCTGGCGCAGCGCCGCGAGACGCTGGCGCGCACCACACGCGAGCTGGAGGTGCTGCTGCGCGAATATCCCGGCGGCACGCTGGAGACGGCCGCCTTCCTGCCCGACCTGCCGCCGCCGCCCGCCGCCGGCGTGCCCGCCGACCTGCTGGCGCGCCGGCCGGACGTCGCCGCCGCCGAACTGGCGCTGCGCGCGGCGGGATTTCGTCTCACCGCGGCGCAGCGGTCGTTCCTGCCCGGCCTGTCGCTGAGCGGCAATATCGGCACCGTCGGCAACAGCCTCGACCGGCTGTTCGCGCCGGGGTCGCTGATCTGGTCGATCGCGGGCAGCGTGCTTCAGCCGATCTTCCAGGGCGGGCGGCTACGTGCGCAGGTGATCCAGGCGGAGGGCGCGCGCAAGCAGGCGCTGGAAGCCTATGCCGAGGTCGCGCTGCGGGCGCTGTCCGAGGTGGAGATCGCGCTGTCGGTCGACCGCCATCTGGTGGATCGCGAGCGGTTCGCGCTGGAGGCCGCGGTGGCGGCGGAAACCGCGGCGCGTGTCGCCTTCGATCGCTATCGCGAGGGCATCGACCCCTTCATCGCGGTGCAGGAAAGCCAGCAACAGGCGCTCGACAGCCGCGGCGCCTATCTGTCCGCGCGGCGTGCGCGGCTCGACAATCGGATCAACCTGCATCTGGCGCTCGGCGGCGGCTTCGAGGAAGCGCCCGACGTCACGCTGGCGGAGACACCCAAGTGACCATCGCCCTCCGCCCGTTCGCGACCTTCCTGCTGCTGGGCCTCGCCGCCTGCGGTTCCTCCGGCGAGGAGGCGGACAACGGTTCCGCCGACGACGACGTGGTCAGCGTCCGCGCCGTGCCGGTCGAGGTTCGCACGGTGCAGGCGTGGACCTATGGCCAGGGCACGGCGCGCGCGGTACGGCGCGAGTTCCTGAGCTTCACTGGCGAGGGCCGCGTCACCTATGTCGATCCGGCGCTGGAGATCGGCAGGCCGGTGCGGCGCGGCCAGCTGATCGCCAACCTGGAGCCCGACCGGGTGCGATCGGACCTGGTGGCGGCGCGGTCCGAGGTCGCCGCGTCACGCGCGGCGCAGCGCGAGGCGGATGCGACGCTGGAGGTCGCGCGCCTGGCGATGGAACGGTTCCGGACGCTGCGCGCGCGGGGCTCGGCTTCGCCGCAGGAGTTCGACCAGGCACGCGCCGAGTATGAGCAGGCGCTGGCCGCCAAGCGCCGTGCCGACGCGCAGGCGACCACCAACCGCGCCCGTGCCGACCAGCAGCGCGTGATCTTCTCCGAGACCCGGCTGGTGTCGCCGATCGACGGCGTTCTGGCCCGGCTGAATGTCGAGCGGGGACGCCTGTTCTCGCCCCAGGCGGTACAGGGCACGGACGAGCAATCGGCGCTGCGCAGCGTGCCGGCGGTGGTGATCGATCCGTCCAGCTTCGAGATCACCGCCGAACTGCCCGCGAGCGAGTTCCGCCAGATCCGCGTCGGCAGCGAGGTGCTGGTCGGCCTCGGCCAGGAGCAGGCAGGCGCGGGCCGGGGCGACGAACGCTATGGGCGCGAGGCCGGGCCGCCGCTGCCCGTGGCCAGCTACCGCGTGCGTGGCCGCGTCCATGCGATCGGCGCCTCGCTCGATCCGGAAACACGCACGTTTGAGGTGATCGTGCGCACCACCACCCCGCGCCCGCCGGTGCAGGACGGCGAGTTCGTCGCCTTGTGGATCGCGCGGCCGGTCGGCGAGGAGAAGCCGACCATTCCGCTCGACAGCGTCCGCTATCGCAACGACCGGCCGTTCGTGTTCGTGGTCGACGCGCAAAACGGCGTCGCGCGCGAGCGGCCGATCCGGCTGGGGGCGCAGGGCGGGGGGCGGCACGTCGTGCTCGACGGCCTTCGCGCCGGCGAACGCGTGGTGACCGATGGCCGGTCGCAGCTCAACGACGAACAGCGCATCCGGCTGCTGCCGCCCAAGCGCGACGACGCGGATCGGGCGCGATGAGCGCGTCCGATCGGGACGAATCCGAGGGGGACGCGCAGGAGGCGGATCGCCCGCAGGACGGCGACGAGGCCCGCGAGACGGATCGCCCGCAGGAAAGCGACGAGGTGCGCGACGCATCGCCGCTGGCGCGCTTCTTCTTCCTCAAGACTACCTTCGCGATCCTGCTGGTGGCCGTGCTGACGGTCGGCGGCCTCTTCGCCTATGGCATGCTGACCAAGGAGGCGCTGCCCGACCTCGACATCCCGCGTGCGACGATCACCACCACATGGCCCGGCGCCGACGCGCGCTCGATCGAGGAGCAGGTGACCGACAATATCGAGGACGAGCTGACCAGCCTGTCGGGCGTGCGGTCGATCGACAGCGCCTCCTATGACAGTTTCTCCGTCATCTCGGTCGAGTTCGAGGCGTCGGTCAATTCCGAGACCGCGATGGCCGAACTGCGCGCCGCGGTATCCGATGCCGAGGCGGAGCTGCCCGAGGCGGCGGAGCAGCCGACGGTGACGCAGGTCACGGTCGACGACCGGCCGATCCTGACGCTGGCGCTGACCGGATCGGTCGACGCGCGCACGCTCAGCCAGCTCGGGCGCGACGTGCAGGACCGGCTGGAACGCGTCACCGGCGTCGACGAGGTGACGCTGGGCGGCGAGCGGGAGGAGGTGGTGCAGATCCTGCTCCAGCCCGACCGGATGCTGGCGCTCGGTGTGTCGGCGACCGCGGTGCGCGACGCGGTAACGGGCGCCAACGTCGAACAGCCCTTCGGCGAGATACGGAGTGCGGCGATCGGCGCGGTGGTGCGGCTGGAGGGGCGGTTCCGCGACCTGGACGACCTGCGCGCGCTGCCCGTGGCACGCCAGCAGCAGGGCAACGTCACCGCCCGCGCGGTGCGGCTGGACGAGGTCGCCAAGGTTCGCCGCACGATCGAGCGCGAGGAGACGCGCGCCGCCTTTACGGCGGGCGGACGGCCTTATGTGCCGGCGCTGGAGGTGTCGATCACCAAGACGCCGGGTGCCGATACGGTGGAGGTGGTCGGGCAGGTGCTCGACATCATCCGCGAGATGCGCGGCGGACCGGAATGGGCGCAGGGCGTCGACTATCGGGTGGTGCAGGACGGCGCGGAGGACATCTGGTCGTCGCTGGGCGAGGTGTTCGTCAGCGGTCTCCAGTCGATGCTGATCGTCTTCGTCATCCTGTTCATAACGATCGCATGGCGCGAGGCGCTCATCACCGGCCTGTCGATCCCGATCACCTTCGCGGGCGTGCTGCTGTTCCTGCTGTTGATGGGGCAGACGCTGAACGAGCTGGTCATCATCGGCATGGTGATCGCGCTGGTGCTCATCATCGACGTGTTCATCATCATGATGGAAGGGCTGCACGACGAGATCTACGTGCAGAAGGCGACATTCGGGCAGGCGGTGCTGCGCACCTTTGCGCGCTACGGCAAGCCCGCCTTCGCCGCGCAGATCACCACCATCCTCGCGCTCGTCCCGCTGATGTCGATCGGTGGGGTCGCGGGCACGTTCATCCGCATCCTGCCGCTGACGACGGTACTGTGCCTGGTGATCGCGTTCGTGCTGGCGCTGTTCGCGGCGATGCCGCTGGCGCGCTGGCTGCTGAAGCCGCCCGAAGACGACGGGGACGAGGATACGGAAAGCCGCGCCGACCGGGTGACGCGCAAGGCGATGGACTGGCTGGAGGCGTGGAACACCAAGCACGTGCTCGGCAGCAAGCGGCGCGCGAAGATCTGGGTGTTCGGCGCGTTTGGCGTCTTCGCCCTGTCGGCGGTGGCGTTCACGCAGACACGGGTCGAGCTGTTCCCGATGGCCGATGCCGACCAGCTCGGCATCAACATCGAACTGCCGCCCACCACCCCGCTGGCGGAGACGCAAAAGGTGGCCGACGCGGTTGGCGAGATCATCCGCGAGAAGGCCTACCTGCGCAATACGGTGATGCTGACCGGGCGCAAGAGCCCGTTCGCGGCCGGATCGGTCGCCGGCCAACTCCAGCCGGACGAGGCGGAGAACTTCATCGGCTTTTCCAGCATCTTCGCCGACCGGGGCGATCGCGACGGCTTGTCCTACGAACTGGCCGAGGATCTGCGGCACGAACTGGCCGGCTGGCTGCAACGCAACGTCGCCGGCGCCGTGCTCCAGGTCGTGCCGCAGCAGCTCTCCCCCAATCCCGGCGATCCGATCGAGATCGAGATCGAGGGGCCCGACATCGACACGCTGCGGCGCATGTCGCGGCAGGTGCAGGCCGCGTTGCGCAAGGGTGGCGGCGTGACGGACGTGCGCGACAACATCGTCCTCAACCCGGAGATCAACGTCCAGCCCGATCGCGAGGCGGCGGATTTCTTCGGCATCGCGCACGGCGATCTGGCAGGGCAGCTGCGCGCCGCGTTCAGCTCCGACGAGATCGGCGATTTCGGCACTGGCCCCGCAGAGGACGATATCGAGATCCGCCTCGGCACCGAATGGCCGAGCAACCCCGGCGAGGCGGGGCCGCCGCGCGACCTATCCGAACTGGCGATGATCCGCGCCTTCACCCCACAGGGGCGGCCGGTGGCGCTGACCCAGCTCATCAAGCCCGGCATGGGCGAAGGGCCCGTCGCCATCAGCCATGCCGGCGGCGAGCGCGCGCTGACCGTGCTGGCGCGCAACCAGGGCCGCACCGTCACCGAGATCGTCGGCGACCTGGAACCGAGGCTGGAGGAGATGCAGGCGGGCTGGCCCCAAGGCTATCGCTATCGCATCGGCGGCGAGGCGGAGGATACAGGCGAGACGTTCGGATCGGCCGGCGTCGCGCTGGTCGTGGCGATCATGCTGATGATCGGCGTGCTGGTCATCATGTTCGACAGCTTCGCGCAGGCGTTCATCATCGTCGCGACCATGCCGCTCGCGATGATCGGCGCGTTCGTCGGCTTCTTCGTGTTCGGCCTGTCCTTCTCGTTCTTCGCGATGATCGGGCTCGTTTCGCTGATCGGCATCGTCATCAACACCGGCATCATCATGGTCGACACGATGAACCGCGAGTTGCAGGGCGGTGCCTCGATCGTTGAGGCGGCGGCGGCAGGATCGGCGCGGCGCCTCCGCCCGGTCGTCACGACCTCGGTCACGACGATCATCGGCCTCATCCCCCTGACGATCAGCAGCGACGCGTACCGGCCGCTGACGCTGGTCATCATCTTCGGCCTGATCTCGGCGACGATCCTCGCGCTGTTCGTGGTACCCGCGCTCTACCTCTTGCTCACCAAGGAGGAAAACGCCCGCGAGCCGGCGCTGGACTGACGCGGTGGGCCTCACCTTCCTGGCAGCCCTGTTCCTCGCTGGAACGCATATGGCGCGGCAGGACGGACCGGCGGCGTCGGACCGGTTGCGGTCGTTCGCCGGCGGGGTCGGCGTTGCCTATGTCTTCGTCATCGTGCTGCCGCTGCTGTCGACCTGGTAGGGTGCCGCCAGCGACGAACTGGAGGCGGACCGCCTGGTGTTCTTCGTGGCGCTGGTCGGCCTGTCGGCCTATCATGCGCTCGACCTGTGGGCGACACGGCTGGACCGGAAGGAACAGCGCAACGCAGCGAGCGCGGTGCATATCGGCCGTGCCATGCTCTACAGGCTCGCGGTCGGCTTCGTCCTTGCCGACTATGGCGAACGCAGCGCCGCCTGGCTGGCGGCCTATACAGGTGGGATCGGGCTCCATTTCTTCCTCAGCGCGCGCGTCCACGCGCCCGACGAGCGCCCTTCGGGCTATCAGCGCCTCGCGCTTGCCGCCGCCGTTCCGGTCGGCTGGGCGCTCAGCCGCGGCATCGCCCATCCGCTGAACATCACCGCCCTGCTGTTCGCCGCCATGGGAGGCGCCACGGTGATCGACGTGCTGGCGGACGAACTGGCCCGCCGCGACAAGGGGGTGCCGGGCTGGTTCCTGCTCGGCGTGAGCAGCATCGTGGTGCTTGCCTTCGGCCTGCGCCTTTGACCTTGCGGCGCGAAAAGCAGACCTGTTCCTAGGTTGCGAATTATTCGGAATCGAGACGATATCGACCTCGTTATGCTGCGTTGCAGCCAAACATGGATCAGACCGTTTGGTCCGTAGCGGCTGCATCCGACGGCCTTTCGCGGAGAGGTTCGACTTCCGTGATCCGATGGATCACCGTGTTCGGGATAGGCGACGATGACGGATCACAGCAGTTTCCAGGTATCAGGCTACGGTCGTCCGAGGCTGGCGCTGGCGTTGCAGGGTGGCGGGGCGCACGGTGCCTATGGCTGGGGCGTGCTGGAACGCCTGCTGGCCGAGGACGTCGAGATCGTCGCCGTCAGCGGCACCAGCGCCGGCGCGCTCAACGGCACCGCGCTGGTCGCCGGGCTCGTGTTGTTGCCCCCTAAATGGCTGACAGGGCCTCGCGTGTTGTCGCGATGAACTCGCGGGGTGACCTGTAGCCGAGGGCGCGGTGTGGATGCACCTCATTATAGTGGTCGAGCCAAGCTGGCAGCTGCGCGATGACGGTCTGCGCGTCGGGCTTGGGGTTCACGCGGACGTAATCGCGCTTGAGGGTGCGGACGAACGCCTCGGCCATGCCGTTGGACTGCGGGCTGCTGACCGGGGTGGTGCGCGGCACCAGCCCGATGTCGCGGGCAAAGGTGCGGGTGTCGCGGGCGGTATAGCAGCTGCCGTTATCCGTCAGCCACTCGATTGGCTGGGGTACCCGGTTCACCCGACCGTAGCGGTGCTCGACGGTGGCGACCATCAGGTCCTGCACATCCTCGGCGGTGATGTCGCTCGTGGTTGCCACATGCCCCATTGCCTCGCGGTCGCAGCAGTCGAGCGCGAACGCGACGCGCACCTTCTCGCCGTTGTCACAGGCGATCTCCAGCCCGTCTGAGCACCAGCGAGTGTTGCGCTGGTCGACGGCGACACGGCCGTCGTGACGGCGCTCCTCGTGCCGTCCGCCCCCTCTTTGGAGCAGCAGTCCATGCACCTTCATGACGCGGTAGACGCGCTTGGGATTGGGAGCAGCGCGACCGGTCTGCTCGGCTTGGCGGCGCAGCAGGGCATGGACGCGGCGATAACCGTAGGTGGGCAGATCGGCGACAAGCGCCCGGATGTCGGCGACCAAGTCGGCATCCGGCAATGGTGGCCGTCCGCGCGGTCGTGGCGGTGGTCGGTTGCGCATCGCAGACAGATGCGGGCGGGCGACGCCGAGCGCATCGGCTACCGCGCTCATAGAATGTCCCCGGGCAGCGAGGTCGAGCGCAAGAGCTGTTGTGGGATGGTCCGCCCCCTTACGGAGGGACGCAGTCAGGAGCATCCTGGCCGCCTTTACCGAGGAGGACCGTCATGACAGAGGTAGCGGTAATCGGCATCGACATTGGCAAGATGTCATTCCACCTGGTGGCGCTGGATGCTACGGGTGCGATCCAGTGGAAAAAGAAGGTCAGCCGTGCGCAGCTGATGCGGCACATGGATGCGCTGCCCCGCTGCCTGGTCGGAATGGAGGCGTGTTGCGGTGCCCACCACCTCGCGCGTGAGCTGACGGCGCTCGACCATAACGTCCGGCTGATGGCGCCTCAGTTCGTCAAGCCGTTCCTCAAATCCAACAAGAACGACTATCTCGATGCCGAGGCGGTGCAGCGGCCGACGATGCGGTTCGTGCCCGCGAAGTCAGTCGAGCAGCTCGACCTGCAGGCACTGCACCGCGTGCGCGAGCGGTTGGTGAGCCGCAGGACAGCAGTCATCAACCAGATCCGCGCCTTCCTACTGGAGCGCGGTATCGTGTTTCACGCAGGGCGGCGTCACATGGCGCGCGAGATGCCAGCGCTGTTCACCGACGAGCGCTCTACGCTGTCGCTGCGGATGCGCATGATCCTGCAGCAGCTCTGGGACGAATGGCGGAGACTCGAAACCGACATCGGCACCGTGACCAAGGAGATCGAAGCGATTGCCGCCGCGGACGAGGGTTGTCGACGGCTGCTGGCCATCCCTGGCGTCGGACCGCTCGTCGCCACGGCACTCGTCGCAGCCGTAGCCGATGGCACCGGCTTCAAGCGCGGCCGCGACCTCGCCGCCTGGCTCGGCCTCGTCCCGCGTCAGCATTCCACCGGCGGTAAGTCGACGCTGCTCGGCATGTCCAAGCGCGGCAACAGTCACCTGCGCCGCCTGTTCATCCACGGCGCTCGGTCAGCGAGTATGCACATGAAACGCGAGCAGGGACTCGGCCCGTGGCTCGACCAGCTCGAGATGCGAACGCACAAGAACGTCGCGGTCGTCGCGCTGGCGAACAAGATCGTACGCATCAGTTGGGCGGTGCTCGCCCGGCAGGAGCAGTATCGGCCACCCGTGCCGATCGCCGCCTGAACCGAGCACCCGCGCAAAGAGGTCTGCAAGCAGAGGAGTGATGGCAAGCAGTCGATGGTGACACGGTCGAAGCCTGACCAAAAATGCAGCCGTCAAAAGGCTGGAGCAGTTTGAAAGGACGACCGTGGCGCGTATCCCATCATGGCCAGGGGCCGAGATGCCCCACAAACAGGCCGGATACATTTACGCAGACTGTGCTGCCAACCGCATCTCACGCTTGCCAGACGGGGGCGGACCATACATTTTTTGGGCCTGCGGCCCGGGACACGGCCTCACGCAGCAGCTCGTTCTCCATGGCCTTCTTGCCGAGCAGCCGCTGCAGTTCGCGCACCTGCGCCTCCAGCGCCCGGTACTCGGACGCTGGCACCACCTCCTCGCCGGCTGCCGCGGCGGTCAGCGCCCCCTGGTTCATCAGGCGCCGCCAGGTGAAGACCTGGCTGCCGCTGATGCCGTGCTGGCGGGCGACGAGCGACACGCTCATTCCCGGAAGATACGTCTCCTCGACGATCCGGACCTTCTCCTCCGGTGTCCACCTTTCCGGCGCTGGACACCGGAGAGGACCTCGCCGTCATTGTAACGCCTGGTCGTACCGTCAGTCATATGCCTCACTCTTATCCAAGAGCGAGGCCCTGTCAGGTCATTTGAGGGGCCACCTCAGCTCGCCACCGGCGGCACCGAGGGCGCACTGGACGGATTGGAGCGCTTGTGGCGTGCGGTGTCGCGCGGCTCCCCTCTCCAGGCGTTCGACCTCCACGACTGGGCCGGGCCGCTGTTCGAGCCCGTGATGCGGCGGTCGCTGGAGATGGGCAAGCTGTTCGGCCGCTATTTCGCGCCCTTCATGCCGCATGTCCGGGACATGAGCGCGCTGCGGCGCATCGTTGCGTCCAGCATCGATCTGGACGCGCTGACGCGCCCGAATGCGGTGCCGCTGCATATCTCGGCCACCAGGGTCGCCACCGGCGCGGCGCGGCTGTTCACGGGAGCCGACGTCACGCTGCACGCGATCATGGCGTCCGCCTGCCTGCCCGACCTGTTCGCCGCGGTGGAGATCGACGGGCAGGATTACTGGGACGGCGGCTTTTCCGCCAATCCGGCGCTGGAACCGCTGATCTTCGACGGACATGGCGCGACCGACGTGCTCATCATCCAGATAACCCCCTTCGCGAACGAGAACATATCGTCGTCGCTGGCCGGCACCATAGGGCGGATGAACGACATCAGCTTCAACGCCTGCCTGCTGCGAGACCTGAAGGCGCTGACCGGTATCAAGGAAGTTATCGGCGATACCGCGTCGTCGCCCCGGATAAGGGCGCTGGCAGAAACCGGCCTGCACCTGATGGAAGCATCGCCCGAACTGTGCATGCTCGGAGCGGCGAGCAAACTGGACACGCGCGGCTCACGGATCGAGGCGCTGCGCATACTGGGCCGCGAGCGAGCCGATGCGTGGCTTGCCGAACACCGCAATGCTCTCGGCCGCGCCTCGACGCTGATCGGGCTGCCGGAAACCGTGGCGGCATGACCCTGCGCAGGAACGCTGCGGGAGGATGGCGGATCGCGCTGCTGGCCATCCAGACCCTGGCCGGGCTGTTCGGACTGGCGATGCTGGGCCTCGGGGCATGGCTGATCGTGCTGGGCGGGCAACGGCATTGCAGCATCGCCGGTTTCGCTCGCCGACGCGGCGTGAGGAGCAATCCGATGATCGATGAGGAACAGCCAGCCGCCGAGCTTTTGAAGCGCGGCTTCTGCATTCTGCGCGGGATTGCACCGGTCGAGACCATGACGGCACTCGACCGCGATCTCGACGCGCAGTTCGCGACCACGCCTTATTGCGACGGCGACTTTTATGGCCGGGCCACCAAACGCCTGGGTGGATTGCTCCTGCGCTCGCGCCAAGCCGAGGCGCTCGTCCAGCATCCGGATGTACTGGCGCTCGCGGAGCAGGTGCTTTTACCCTGGTGCGATCGCGTTGCGCTCAATCTGACCCAGGCGATCGAGATTCATCCTGGCGCGCTCGCGCAATATCCGCACCGCGACGAGGATATGTGGGGCGGACCCAAAGGCGCGGTCGAATATCTCGTCAATGTGATGTGGCCGCTGGTGCCGTTCTCACCCGACAATGGCGCGACCCGGCTCTGGCCCGGCAGTCACCGCGATCGTTCGGTTCATGGCACCGAGATCGATACCGTCGTGCCGGCGCTGGACCCCGGCGACGCGCTGCTGTTTCTCGGTAGCACCTTGCACGGAGGCGGCGAAAACCGGACCCGCCAGGCCCGCCGTGGCATCATCGTCAGCTATTGTCTTGGCTGGCTCAAGCCGTTCGAAAATCAATGGCTGGTCTATCCGCCCGACGTCGCGCGGACCTTCGATCCCGAACTCGCCGCGCTCATCGGCTATGTCCAGCACCGCCCCAATCTTGGCAATGTCGAAGGGCGCTGCCCTTCCGAATTGCTCTGGCCGACCGGTGGAGGATTGCCGGCGGCCGACGCCTTGCTGCCAGCGCAGAACGAGGCGCTCGCGGTGCATGTTGCCGAGCAAATGGCGGCGCGCGCCGGGCTCCTCGGCGGCTGGCCTCCGCTCGCTTGGCTTTGAAATAGCCTATCAACGCGCTGAAAATCACGCCCCCAGCGGTCATCACGACGCCAGTCGTCGGATCGAACTTCAGCCCCGCAACGACGCCCACGGCGGCGACGATCGTCGAGATGACGATCGGAAAGTCCTCCTTGATCGAGAAATCCAGCTTCATCCCACGCTCCAATCCCATTTGCTGATCGGTCGGCCACCTATCGGTGGATCAGCAATCAAACCGCGCCAATGCCGCCCTCCCGGCGGCAGGCGATCAATCCGGAGCGCTCTTCGAACGCCACGCTTTCGGCAGGAAGTCCGGTATCGGCACGGGCTGTTGCAGAAAGATATACTGCACATAGCTTCCGAAACGACTGCGGCTCTCCCGCAGTATGTCCTCGCACCGAACAACGGCATCAAGATCGCGGGCAACGCCTTTCCAATGGATGCGCTCGTCGGTGCCAACCCGAAAACTGAGCGCCGCCCGGAGGATATTCTGAGCGCGGGTCATGCTCCCGGTGCTCGTGAACGATTGCACCGCGCGATCTTCATCGACCTGCGAATTGCTTTCCATGGCTGCCAGCACCGTCCACTGCATCGCAGCCGGTAACTTGGTTTCGGCATTGCCGGCGCCGTCATGAAAATAGGCCCGGCGCATGGTGAACTCGGCGGCGTAGCCATCCTTCGTCAGCTGCTTCTCACCGGTTCGCTCCATCTCGAACCGCAATCCGGCACCGGCGACCGGGACCAGATAAAAGTCTCCACCGATCAGGCTCATCAGATCCGCCTTGATGACGTCTTCGAGCGAGTATTCGACACCATCATCCTCGACAACGCCGGTGGCAAACGGGTCGAACAACAGCCACATATCGAGCGCGCGGCAGCGCCAGCCAATCAGCAGCGGATGCCCGATGGTCCTGGCATAAGCCGCCAAGCGTTCGCGATAATCAAGCTTCAGGCGAAGATGGGGCTCCTGGGTCGTCTTCACTTCGATCAGGGCCACCACCCGCTCGTCGCCCGACTCAAAAACGGCGAGAAGATCGGGGATTTGCTGGGCCTTGGGATCAGCAACGAAATCATCTTCACTAAGCCGGTGAACCATCCGGCACGGGCCGAACCAGCGTAAGATCGCGGCCAGTTCTACCTCGGCGGACAGCCCATATTCGACATGCTCGGCCGCTTTCAGGAAGCGCGGAATATCGTCAATCTTCCAGTCGAGCGTCTCCGCCACACGCGCGATGACGTGACCTGCATCGATCGCGTTGAAGGGTTTGGCCGACCGCGTTCGCAGCGTGCTCCCCTCTCGTGACGTCGTCTCCGCGTTAGGCTTTCGTGGCATCCTGATTCCTTGTCACGCAGTTCGGTCGAGCGGACACAGTCTTTACCTCAAATTGCTGTGGTTCGCTGGGTGATTGCGGCCTGATCTGCCCGCCATGATCACCAAGTCGATCGCGCGGCACACGGCCTCTCGCGATTGGCGGTCTGGCCGAGAACGGCTGTGCCTCGAACGCTCATACGCGCAACGCCTGCGCCGATATTTTCTTCCCCTGGCGCTGAAGCACCATTCCTCGCGCACCAAGAAAATCCCGCCTCCGCCGTCCTTCGCTACCGCTGCGGGGCTGCGCCTGCGCGCGCGTTCGTCCCGTCCTCATCCACGCCATCGAGGCCGCGGTGGTCGCGGGTTCGAACATCTGGAGACGCAAAATGGCAAGCATCGGCACATTCACCAAGAACACCGACGGCTCATTTATCGGCGAGATCGTCACGCTTTCCGTCCAGGCGAAGAACGTCCGGATCATTCCCGAGGAGACCCGTTCGAGCGACAATGCCCCCACGCACCGCATCATGGTGGGTCGCGCCGAAATCGGCGCCGGCTGGACCAAAACGTCGAGCGAAGGTCGGGTCGATCTCGGCCTGAAGTTCGACGACCCGAGCTTTATCGCACCGATCTACGCGAACCTCTTCGAGGATGCCGATGGCAAGGCGCACAGCCTGATCTGGTCGCGCCAGAGCCGCCGGAACGGCGACTGATCGCGCACCCGGGACCGCACGCCCCGGCGTGCGGTCCCGCCCTATCGAAATCGGCGAACGCGGATTGCGATAGTCCCGCCGCACCGGCCGCTCCGCCAGACCCTGCCTGCCCAGCGCCGCGTGTCGCGGCGCCACACAGGAAGACCAGATGAGCGACGATGACGAAATCGTTCGAATTGAACAAGGCTCGGCACCCCCGTCAGCGTCGTTGTTCGCGATCCGCAAGGGGGGCGAATAGCCTCGGGCGTGGGTGGGGCTCGTCTCGGCAAGGCCCAGCATGACGGCCGCCGGAACACCTATCAAGGCCGGCGGCCCCTCCAATTTTGCCGCGAACCGGAGCGTGCTGCGCACGCGAGTTTGTTTGTTTTCAGCGCAACAAAATCGGTTCGTCCGCCGCCGCTTCGCGGCGCTTCCGGCTTTGCCTTCAGCGGCCCTGACAGGCGCTCCGCCGCCCGTCCTTGAGGCTTCACCCTCGATGTGAGGGAGCAAGCGAAGGAGGTTCTCATGAGCATGATTCAGAGCATCGGAACAGCGTCGGATCGCGTGATGGCGGCGCTGATTTCGGGACTGGAACTGGAGTTTGGACGCGGCGCGGGAGAGGCATTGGCGCATCGGTTTCTTGAGGCCGAGGAGACGGATTTTCACTGGGATGCGCGCATTCAGGAGCGCTGGATCGGCGCATATGAGAATATCCGCGACGATGATCTCGAATTGGATCGGGTGAGGATTTACGGTCGGTTGGACGGCAAATGGTTTGTCGCGGTGATGATCGTCGATGGCGATGGCAACGCGCATGGCATGATGGGAAAGCGCACATTCGATCGCAGGAAGGGGGCGGAAATGGCATTCGCGCAGGCACAATAGCTTACGTGAGATCGAGGAGCGGCGCTCATCCATGTCGAACTCGATACCCATCTGATGGGCCGTCTGCGCGCTGATGCGCGCCATTTCCTTTATGAGCGGCATCAGCGCCTCGGTCGGAGGCGGCCAATTCACATAACGACCTGCCATGGAAACCTCATGATGGTGGTTCATCGGTCTTTATCGGACGGCCCAGCCGCAAATCGGTATCTTTTTAGCGCAAGAACTCCTCGTTCTGCCGCATCGGTTCGCTGCAATCCGCCATGGAAACCGGGTTGCAAACCGGGTTGCGATCGTCTTAAAAGACAATTCATCTAATGATTCCAATGGGTTTTGGCGGGCCGCGCCAGACCCGGATGAGCACTACGTCTACGCCATAGCCCTCTAAACGTAAGCATCCGGTGTGGGCCGCAGGTGCGTCAACTTTACTGGATCGCGTTTCGGCTTTTGGCGAAGCCAGCCTTGCCGAGGGTTCGGCGGCGAGCGAGCTTTTGGACGCGCTTCAGGATTTCGTCACGGCGGATGTCGTCGGGGTCGAACGGGCCGCCATGCCATTCCAACAGTTCCGCGTGGCTTTCGTGTTTGGGATCCGCGAGGGCTTCGAGGAACATCTCGAAGCCAGGCAGGCCGCCGACGTCCTCCGGCGGTGCGCGGCCCATTCCGTCGACGAAGCGCGGGTATTCGAGCGTGGGGTCCGCGTCCTCGACGACCTCGACCTTGATGGTGAAGCGCCAATCGTCGCCGAAGTCGTAGGTGTAGGTGAGTTCGCGCAGGCCACGCTCGGCGAATTGGCCGATCCTGGCTGTCTTGGCCGAATGGGTCTTGTCGCCGGGGCTGTCCCATTCGGGATCGGGGATGGCGTAACGCTTGCCCTCGACGCGGAACTCGAAGAGATGACGATCCTCGAAGGGCATGGCGGCCTGAACGAGGTCGTGCAAGGCCTTCAGCGATTCGGTTGCGGGTACTTCGACACGCCGCCAGATGGCGGGCTTCCAGTCGCCGAGTTGGATGTGCAGGCGAAGAATGCGATCGGATGAGCTCATGCCGCCAGTCTGGCGGATGGCGGCTTCCAGTTCCAGGGCAGGAGTTCAGGCAACCGGCTCTGAGGCATGTCGTTGATGCGGGCAAGGACGTCGGCGAGCCAGGCTTGCGGATCGATGTCGTTGAGCTTTGCGGTGTTGATGAGCGTGGCCATGGCGGCGGCGCGCTCGGCCCCTCGATCCGAGCCGGCGAAGAGCCATGCCTTTCGACCGAGGGCGAACCCTCTGAGGGCGCGTTCGGCGGCGTTGTTGCTGAGGCAGATGCGACCATCGTCGAGGAAGCCGGTGAAGCGCTCCCAGCGCCGCAGCATATAGTCGATCGGCTGGGAGACGCTCGCCCAGCGCGACAGGCGGGAGCGCTCCTCGCGCATCCAGGCTTCCATCTCGGCCACCAGCGGCGCGCTCTGTTCCTGGCGAACCCGCCGTCGTTCGGTCGCGTCCCGGCCGTTGAGGGCACGCTCGACAGCAAACAGGGCGTCGATGCGCTTCACCGCCTCCAGCGCAATCGGCGAGATCGCCGCGACCGTGTTCGCTCGTCGCGCCCTGGCGGCGATGTCGGCCAGTTCGAAGAACTGCCGGCGCGAGTGAGCCCAGCACAGCGCCGGCGTGATGGGCCCCGGCAGACGCGACGGATCGTAGAGGCCGTTATAGCCCGCGTAGGCGTCGGCCTGAAGGATGCCGGCCCAGCCTTCGAGATGCCGCTCGGCATGTCCGGCGGTGCGGTCGCGGGAGGCATGGTAGAGGACTGCCGGCGGCGCCGGTCCACCGAAGGGCCGGTCGTCGCGCACATAGGTCCAGATCCGGCCCGTGACGGTCCGGCCCTTGGCCAGGATCGGCACGGTGGTGTCGTCGCCGTGCAGACGCTCGGCGCCAAAGACATGGGCCTGGATCAGATCATGGAGCGGGCGCAGGACACTTGTGCATGTGCCGACCTGATCGGCCAGCGTCGAGACGGACAGTTCGATCCCTTCTCGTGCGGTGCGTTCCGACTGCCGGTTCAGCGGCATGTGCTGGCCGTACTTCTCGAACAGGATCGTCGCTAGGAGGTTGGGACCGAGAAAGCCGCGAGGTGCGACGTGGAACGGCGCGGGCGGCTGGGTGATGCTCTCGCAGTCCCGGCAGGTGAACTTCTCGCGTACCGTCTGGATCACCTTCCACCGGCGCGGGATCATCTCCAAAGTCTCGGTCACGTCCTCGCCCAGCTTGCGCAGCCGGTCCGAGCCGCAGCAGGCGCAGGCTATCGGACCGGGCACCACGACGCGCTCGCGCGGCAGATGCTCCGGGAACGGCTTTCGACCGCCGCGGCGTCGGCGTTCGAGAGCCGCAACCGACACGGTCTTCATCGCAGCGTCCCCGGCTGCGATCTCGTCCTCGCTGGCTGACACCTCGGCGTCTTCGAGCTGCAGTTCCAACTGATCGAGAAGGCGGGCGGTGCGCTCGGAGCGTGTGCCGTAGAGTTCGCGACGAAGCTTCTCGATCTGCAGCTTCAGATGGGCGATCAACGCTTCGACGTCGGTGGCCTTTGCCTTGGCGTAAGCCGCCTCGGCGATCGCCTGGGCCGCGCCGGCTTCGGCCTCCAGGCGAGCGGCGCGCTCGGCGAGGATCATCGCGTGCGCGTCGACAAGGCTGCAGGGAAGATCGGCGGCACTCGTCATGGACTGGATGGAATCACATCCAGCGACGCATGCAACCTTCTGAAGCGATCTCCCCCGAACGATCGGTCCGTCAGCCGACCGAGGTCGGACGCCAGGTCCGCTGCGGGTTGCGCCAGTCGATGCCCTCCAGGAGATAGGCCATCTGCGCCGGGGTGATCGACACCACGCCGTCCGCGGGAGACGGCCAAAGGAAGCGGCCGCGCTCCAGCTTCTTCGTGAACAGACACGCGCCCTGGCCGTCGTGCCAGATCACCTTGAGAAGGTCACCGCGCCGCCCCCGGAAGCAGAACAGATGGCCGCTCAGCGGATCGCGCCGCAGAACCTCCTGCACCTGAAGCGATAGGCCAGGAAAGCCCTTGCGCATGTCGGTGTGCCCGGTCGCCAGCCAGACCCGGACCCCCGAGGGGATCGGGATCACACCAGCGTCTCCAGTGCCCGGACGACACGAAGAAGAGCGTCGGCATCGACATCGCGATCGACAAGGATCCGCCGCCCGTTCGCGGTGACGATCTCCAAACGACCGTCGCTCGGCCTCGTCACGCTTGGCTCCGCCACGATCACCGCCGGCACGAACCCCGAAACAGATCCACCTCCCAGCCGGCCCTCGCGATACGCCTTGCGCCAAGCGAACATCAACTGGTTCGAGATGCCGTGTCGGCGCGCCGTCGCCGAAGCCGTACGCGGCTCCAGGAAACTCTCTTCCACCACCCGGACTTTCGCCGCCTCGGACCAGCGACGGCGGCGGCCCGTGTCCACGATCTCAAGGCGGTGCGGCTGTCGACTATCAGTACGGATATCCATACCGACAGTCAGCTATGTCCCCACCAGCCCCGCAAGATGGCCCCCGCCGGATGCTTACCTCTAAACCCCGATCTGCCCGGCATTGGGGTCATCGGACATCATCTCGGGAACGTCACGCAAGGGGCTGACAAGCGCGCAAAACACGGGTCACAGCAGAACGCGGCGGCGGGCTCCGTAACGCTGACGGCTGACGACCTCGCCGTTATCGGCCGCACCCGGCTGCCGGAGAGTCAGCGGCACTCGCTACACCGAAGAGGCGTTGGCGCTGGTATATCGATGAATTCACGGTTGCCATTGGCGCAGACCCGCATAGCATTTCGCGGGTCTGAGCTATCTATGCTGCCCTTACTACGAAGTCGTACTCAACCCTCTTGCCTTTTGTTCCCGGTCGAAAGACATTCGTTTGTCTATTCTTGATTTCCGACACATCAAGCGGTTGGATCACATCGAGAACAGGTGAGCCCAATCCTTCTCGAAGAGAGGTTAGTACGCCGTTTTCAAGTTCATCAGGCGCAAAACTCATGCCGCCAATTCTAATTACGATCGTACAGTCAGGTGCCAGAAGGCCGCTTATGCCGTTCCATGCAGCCGCCAGAAATGTCCAATAGGCGGCCGAAGTGCCATGCCGGGCGTCCGCAAAAATGCGGCCTTTTGGACGTTCCGCACCTCCAAGAAACCACAGCCGGAGCCACTGGTCCTCGCCGTAATCTGTTGTATCGAGGTAAGGCGGTGACGTGACGACTAACTTTACCTGACCACGAAGTTTTCGGAACATTTTCGTGGCGTTCCGAACGTCGCCGATCCTGGCTTCGCCGACCAGAGCGGGAACGCCGCGTGCGAGTCTGAAATCAACCTGCCGTTTGAGGATTTCAAATACATCTCGCTGGGGAGGTACAAGCTCCTTCTCTGCCCACCACCGCACCGAATAGTCTGGTTTGGTAGAAATCGTGCGCGGCATCCGGTTAGAGAAACAGTTCTGCGATTTATGTGATTCTCCATGCAGACAACCGAGAGCCATCGCTGCAATGAAGCGATCGACTTTGCTGGACCTCCATTGAAGCGCAGTGCGCAAAAAAACCAATTGCCTTAGTGTCATTGGCGCATAGCATGCTTCGAAAAATTCGCTGGTCGGGACTTCTATAACGCCAGCGTCTGCGCATTGCGTCTTCAAGGCTTCAATGCGATTCAACAATGCGGCGCGCGTAGGCGGATCGGCCTTTGCCGCAGATACACAAGCAGCGACTGGATTGATATCCAAGCCGTAGGCTTGGCGGCCGAGCAGCAAGCTCTCAAATATAGTCGTTCCTCGACCACTGAATGGATCGAAAACAATGTCACCGGGATTCGTGAACGCCAAAACGTAGCGCTCGACAAAGCCGGGAGGAAACATCGCGAAGTACGGGCAGATCGAATGAAGAGGATGGACCACGCTCATGCCGCCAGCCTCACCGCATCGGAGGCAGTCTTCGACCAGACGAAGAGGTCGTCCAATTTATCAACCGCATCCTTCACAGACGGCTGAACGTCACGTAGCGCTTCCATGCTCCAACGAACAACACGTAAGCGATCGATGATTACTCCCATCTCCGCTTCATTCTGTCGATAAAATCCATTCATCGCATCTTCAGTGCGAAGGCGGTGCGCGTTTTCCTTTTCCGAATAAAGGGGAAAAGGGGTGAGCAGGGCAGGAATCCAATGTTTAGATGGCGTCAGGGTGTAGAACGAGTCCATCCGGTCGACTTTTCCTTTCACCGGCTTACCAACCCAATCCATACCCGATGCGCATTGGCCATACATAATCAGCTTCGCTGGGCGACCGTCATGATGATCGCGCCAAGCAACCACATCGATGCCACCATCCTTGGCATAAATCGTTTCACCCGGCGGTGCTGCTGGAGCTGGCGTGCCTTGACGTAGTAGGCTGGCGAGTTTGCGAACTGCCTCGATGAAAGGTGTTTGATCGGGACGAGGATGACCGAACCAATAGGCATCACCACTCATGTATCCAGCGGCAGCAATCGTCGCGCAAATCTGAAAGGCGTTACCCATGTCAGGATCGGCGCGAAGTTTTGCCGCTTTGGCGTTAATCAAGCCACCACGAATGCCGGTCATGTAGAGGCAGGCAACATAAATTGCCCTTCCCTGCTGCACGAGCTCATTCTCTGAAGCCTTCGACACGACGAGACTTAACCGGCGCTTCGTGATGGTCAAATCGAACGGGTAAGCATCTCCCAAGACTCTCTTGCGGTTGGCAATTTCCTCAAAAACTGCATCTAGCGCGCGCTCAGTAGCCGGATCGACAATATCGGGATCGTCCTCCGGCGCGTCGGGATCAAGGTCTTCTGCTACGAAAGCAGCCCTGTCCTCCAGGATGTCGTTGGCAGTAGCGATGTCGCCATCCGTGGCAGACTGCTGAGGACGGGCAAGTGCGAGAATCTCCAGCCAATCGGCGGAGAGTGAGAAGGAGCGCTGAATGTCAGGTGCAACCAGAGGCCCGCTCACAAGTCGTCGTCCAAGCCTTCGAGTTGCGCGCGTTTATCTCTGAAGTTTTTGAACAGATCGCGCGCAGCGCCCCACAACCGCTGTCCCAGCTCGTATGTGCTGGCTCGCCCATCAAACGAACTCACAATCGCTGCGGCACTTTCGGTATGGCGAACGGCTTGGATTAGAGCGTTTTCAAGTCTCGTCGTTTGAGGTTCAAGTTCCTCAAACGCTATGCTGAGGTTTCGCGTGGTATTCAGCATTTCAAGCGTGCGTTCATTGCCAATCACGTCCGCAAGTCGATTCAGGTCCGGATTTTGTGATCGAACAACGGCGGGCTCGCGTTCGCCTTGGCCGTACAGCCAAGACATCAGCTTTTGAAGGCGATCGGCGTTCTCCGCAGGAACGGGATCGGTACCTTCGTCATCCTTAAGGTCAAGCCACTGCTTTATCGACGACCGGGTCAATGCGGTGTAAAGATGCGAGAATGCGAAGCGCCGTGCGGTCCGCCGCTCCGGATCGAAGCCTAGCGAAAGAGCCTGCTTGTAGACGCGATAGCCCTCGACCAACCGTGTTACGGTATTAAAAGTATCACCCAGCGACCGGCTAATTTCCTCAAGAGACGCGCCGTCAGCGTGCCAATCCGCTGCGTATTTGGCTTTTGACATCGCATCCCATTTTTGAGGGCCATTGATGTGCTTAAAGCCGATGAATTTTCGGGCTTCCGCGGCATCATTAACCAGGACCGCTCGAATCTCGTCGGGCATCGCCGCGGGGGTGGGTTCAGCCGGAAGCTTGATGCCCAATTTCTCGCGAAGAGCTGCATTCCTAATCAGGCGCAGCGCTGCAACGCGTCGATTGCCCTCCAAAACGACGCTATCGCCACGCCTTACTACGATCGGTTCAAAGTCCATGAAACCGGAATTTAGAATAGAGAGGAGCAACTCTGGTATGTCTGCATTAGCATAGAGGTACGCAATCATCTCCGCCTCATCGGCGAAGCTGAGATCCACGAAGCGAGGATTGTTTAAATCCAGCTTAACGTTGTCGACCGTCACAGGGCCTATTTCATGGCCTGCGGCCGCCGGCATCTGATTCCCCTTCGATATGCCCACCACCTCGCGGCGCGGCCGAGTTAGCTCTATACGCCTCCTGTCTGTCACGGAAGAGGTTTGCGATCCGGTAATCACGAATTGTCAATGGGGGCTCCCGTGCTGATGGGTCCGTCAGGAACTCCGGCATTGTAAACGGCTTCGTCGATGTGCTCCGGGCGCGGCGCGCCCTCGCGGGTTTTTCGGTAAGCGTTTTAACTAGGGGCGCCGCCCCACGCGCGGGTCAAGGGATCGCTGACGCTCGTCCGGGCCGGTATCCCCGGCCTTCCTCCACGTCGTTCCTCCGTTCCGTGCAGGCCGGGTGATCCCCCTCCGGCCCGGACGCCCTTGCCCCTTGCTACCCCCGCTCTCGCCGAGGGGCAGGCGGTCAGACGCGGCGCTGCGCTGCGCTGACCTCCGGCACGAAGGACAAGGCCATGACCGACACCGCCCAGGCTCCCCGCAACATGATCTTCAACGGCGATTGCATCGGCGTGATGCAGGCGTTCGACACCGGCAGCATCGACTTCATCCTGACCGATCCGCCCTACGTCACCAACTACCGCGACCGGCAAGGACGCAGCGTCGCCAACGACGATAACGGCCGCTGGCTCAAGCCCGCGTTTGCCGAGATGCACCGGGTGCTTAAGGAAGGCGGGTTCGCGGTCAGCTTCTACGGCTGGAACAAGGTGGACCTGTTCATGGAGGCGTGGCGCGCGGCGGGCTTCCGCATCGTCGGGCATCTGGTGTTCCGCAAGCGGTATGCGTCGTCGTCGCGTTTCCTGCGCTACGAGCACGAGCAGGCGTATCTTCTCGCCAAGGGCAATCCCCGGATGCCGGCGCGCGTCATTCCCGACGTGATCGACTTTCCCTACAGCGGCAACCGGCTCCACCCGACGCAGAAGCCAGTGGAGGCGCTACGTCCGCTCGTCGAGGCGTTCAGCCGGCCGGGGGAACTTGTGCTGGACCCGTTCAGCGGATCGGGATCGACGCTGGTGGCGGCGCAGGCGCTGGGGCGCGATTGGGTCGGCATCGAACTGGACAACGGCCACTATCACACCGCGACCAGCCGGCTGGCGGAGGCGAACCGCAGGGCAGCCGCATAGGCTGCCCCACCATTGCGAGCATCGCCCGCCGGCCACCTGCCGGCGGGCGGCCATGCCTCCCACAGGTCGGCATGGCCGCGTATGGCGCACTCGCCGGGCTATGCCCGTCTCGCCAATACTTGATGAAATACCTCCAATATGGAAGAAGTTGTTTACAAATATCGATCGCGCAGCGCGATCTACATATCCGCAAAGACCATCTGCAAACTTCGATCGAACTAAGCGACGCTTCCTCTTTCCAGCGATGCTCCGCTGGCAGGAAAGAGGGGACGCCATGCCGAATACCGATTGGCGCACGCCGGCTACTTACGCCCATGTTCAAAACATCTCGACCGCCGGCTTCGCGTGGGAGTTCCTACGCCGCGATCCCGACTATCGTCGCGACTTTCGGCGTGTGAAAGCGTCACCCCGGGGGACGGTCGAGGCGCAGGCGGCGTTCAACGACCGATGGGGGTTGCGATTTCCCGGCGAACCCGGACCAGCGCGCCGACGAGGCACCGCCGTTCTGGTCGCCCGCGCTGCTGCCTGACGCCTTCGAGCTCCGAAGTACCGTCCCGCAGCCAGACGATCCGTCCGCGCTGCCGATACGCCTGTCCGAACTGCCCGGCCTCAATGTGCGCGTCTCTGCGGATGGGACGTGGCATGGCGTCTGGCGCACGATCGGCGCCGACCACCGCTTCCGGCTCGCCGTTCGGCCGCCAAGTAAAGCCGCAACCTACATCGTCGTCCTGCCGCTGGACTGGCTGCTGGAACTGCGCGCCGACGCCGTCGTGCGTTTCTGGCTCGCCCTGCAAGGTCGCCCGCCCGGCGAGCGACGGCACGACCTGCCGGCGCAGACCCGCGCCCGCCTGATCCTCGTCCTGCGCGCCCTGGACGGCCGGCTGACCGGTGCCAGCTACCGCGACATCGCCAGGGTGCTGCTCGGTTTCCGCGGCGGCAAAGCCGAGTGGGACAGCGATCCGCGCAAGAACCAGGCGCGCCGCCTCGTCGCCGATGGCCTGCGCATCATGCGCGGCGGCTACCGCGACCTGCTCGTCTATCCCGTCCGGCTGCCGCGCCACCGCTGACCGTCATCTCGCCGGGGTGCCGGAATCGCACCCCGCCGATTCCGGCACGCTGCACGCCGCCGGTTCTCCGCCACGGTTCGCCATAGCCCGCTGCCGCCCACCGGCAGCCCGCCATGCACCGCCGGAGACCCGACCATGCTCGATCCCAAGACGGGGTTGCCGCCCCGCTATCTGCGCGCGCCCGATGCGGCGCGTTTCCTCGGCATCTCGATCCGCACGCTGGAGAAGCACCGGACCTACGGCACCGGCCCGACCTATCGCAAGGTCGGCGGGCGCGTCCTCTATTCGGTCGACGATCTCCAGGCATGGACCGCCATCGGCGCGCGCAAGTCGGCCTCCGAGCAGACCGCCACCCGCGTCTTTCCCGCCCGCCCGCTGACCGCGGCCGAGAAGGCGTCGCTCTGAATGTCGGGCGATGCCACCCGGAGCGAGCGCCGGCAGCTCGACCCGTTCGTCGTCGCGATCGGCGATGCCCCGCCACGCGACCAGCGCGACCTGATGGAACGGCCGTTCTTCTCGCTGGCCAAGACCAAGCGCAACGCGCCGATCCTCTACGAGGCCGGTGGCCAGCGCGTCGAGGTCCACGCCATGCCCGAGCAAGGCATGGCGACGATCTGGGACGCCGACGTGCTGATCTGGGCGGCGAGCCAGATCGTTGATGCCGCCAATCACGGCCTGCGCACCTCGCGCTTCCTGCGCTTCACGCCCTACCAGATGCTGCTTGCGATCGACCGCGCCACCGGCGCGCGCGAGTATCGGCTGTTGAAGGGCGCGCTCGCCCGACTGCAATCGACCGTTATCCGCACGACGATCCGCCACGGCGAGCATTGGCGGCGGCACCAGTTCTCCTGGATCAACGAGTGGGAGGAGCTGACTACCCGCGACGGCCGCGTCGAGGGCATGGAGTTCGTCCTGCCCGACTGGTTCTACCGGGGCGTCGTCGACCGCTCGCTCGTGCTGACGATCGACCCGGCCTATTTCCGGCTGACCGGCGGCATCGAACGCTGGCTCTACCGCGTCGCGCGCAAGCACGCCGGCCACCAGCCGCACGGCTGGACGTTCGAGGTCGCGCACCTCCATGCCAAGTCCGGCAGTCTCGCGCGGCCGTCCGACTTCGCGCTCGACCTCCGCCGCATCGTTCAGCGTCAGCCGCTGCCCGGATACCGCCTCGACATGGCGCGCGACGGGCGGCGCGAGCTGCTCCGCATCCGGCCTATTTTGCCGTCCACAGTGCCTGTTGACGGACCTGTGGAAACGCTCGTGACTTCGGGCGCAGATGGTATCGGGATTTCGGGCGCAGCCCTATCGGGACTTCGGGCGCACGAACCGCAGCTAAGTCTACGGCCGCAAACGACGAATCCGACCCGTAACTTAGAGTCTAACAGAGAATCTAACTCTATTGCTGTTGCGCGCACGCGCGGGCGACACGGTGCCGGTGCCGTCGAAGGGCGCGAACGATGATGCGCGCGCTCGACCTGTTCAGCGCGGCGGCGGGCGGCTGGACGCTCGGCCTGCACCGCGCCGGCTTCGTCACCGTCGCCGCCTGCGAGATCGTCGAATGGCGCCGCATCCTCTACGCGGAGAACAATCCCGATGTCCGCCTCTACGAGGACGTGTGCGGCCTCACGGCAGCTCGACTTGTTTCCGACCTCGGATACCTCCCCGACATCGTCGTCGGCAGCCCGCCCTGCCAGGACATCTCGGTCGCCAACGTCAAGGGGCGCGGGATCGACGGCGAGCGGTCGCGGCTCTACCTCGAAGCCGTCCGGCTGGTCGGAGACTGCCGCCCTCGCTGGTTCGCTTTTGAGAACAGCGCTCATCTCAGAACTCGCGGCGCGGACCGGCTGCTCGATGCGCTGGCGGCGCTCGGCTACGCCTGCGAACCATGCGTGGTGGGTGCTGGAGACCTCGGCGCCAACCACGAGCGCAAGCGATCCTGGCTCGTCGGCTTCGACCCCGACCAACTCGTCGCCCGCGCTGCTGGCGACGCCGCGGCGGTCGGATGCGGACCGGGGTGGCCGAGGCGACGTGCTCAGCCAGTTGCAGGGTCATGCCAGCCGCCATGCCGGGATGCTGCCGACGCCGGTGAAGCCGAACGGCGGTCGCCGGTTGAGCTGGGAGGAGATCGAGAGCGGCAAGCGTTCGAACGGCGCGAAGGCGCAGATCGACACGCCGAACCTGCTCCGCCACGCCGCCGACATGCTGCCGACGCCGACGAAGCGCGACCGGCGGATGGACGCATGGTCGCCAGCCTACGACCGGCGCAAGTCGCCGACGATGGACGCGGTGCTCGACGGAGCGATGACCGGCCGGGCGCCGGACCGATGGACCTACGCCCGATCGATCGCGACGCTGCTGAAGGAACACGGGCTGACTGGAGCCTCGCGGACCTTGCCCGTCACCTACGGCTGGATGATGGGCTATCCGCCGGGCTGGCTGACGCGCGCGTTGCGCTCGGCGATGGACGCCGGCCGGCTGCCGCCGGCCTGATCGTCGAGGCGTACGGCGACGCCGTCCTGCCGCAGATTCCCGAGGCCATCGGCCGCGCCATCCTGCGCACCGAAGCCGCGCTCGGCGCGGTGATGATGCGCGACTTCCACCATCCAGGAGATCGTCCATGACCGCCGCAGCGATGCGCGCGGGCACGTTCGCCGTGCCGTCCGCGCGACCGGCCGACAGCCTCACCCATGTCGAGCTGACCCATATCGAGAAGCGCGTCGAGAACTGGATCAGGTTCGGCCGGCATGTCGGCGAGCGGATCGTCGACCGCCGCCGCCGCGTCCTCTCGTTCCGGCCGGGCAGCGTCTTCGCCTTCGTCCGCTGGGCCGCCAACGACTACGGCACGATCGCCTCGCGCATCGACATCGTGCGCGCGGTCGAAGCTGGCGAGCCGTACCAGACGCTGCCGTTCGTCCGCCCCGGCGGCGCGATCCTGCTGCACGTCGAAGGCTGGCCGAAGGTAGAACGCGTGCTCCGCCACATCGACGCGGTGGAAGCGGCGGGTGTCGATCCGTGCGACGCCGCGCCCGATCACTGGCGGCACGTCCATAACCGGATCGTGACAGGCGAAGACCCGCGCGCCTACACCGCCGAACGCCACCGGGCGTGGCTCAAGCGCCGGGAGATCGAGCGATGAGCCGCCGCGGCTACGTCGCAACGGCGATCGTCGCCAGCCTGTTGCTCGCCGTGATGGGCGTCGTCGAGGTGATGCCGCGCCTGCTGTGGAACGCCTCCGCCAGCGTGCCGGTCGGCCTGTATGCGCTGCGTCCCGCCGGGCGGTTGGCGACCGGCGATCTGGTCGCGGTCTCGCCGCCGAAGCCGCTCGCCTGGTTCCTCGCCACGCGACACTATCTGCCGCTCGACACGCCGCTGATGAAGCGGGTGATGGGACTTCCCGGCCAGCGCGTCTGCCGCGCCGGCAACGCCGTCACCGTCGATGCCGTGCCGCTCGGCGACGCGCTCGACCGCGACCGGCATGGCCGTCCGCTGCCGGTCTGGCGGGGCTGCCGCCGCATAGCGTCGGGCGAGGTCTTCCTGATGAACCCGGCCGTGCCGGACAGTCTCGACGGCCGCTATTTCGGCCCGCTGCCCGCCGCCACGGTCATCGGCACCGCGACGCCGCTCTACACCGACGAGGACGGCGACGGCCGCTTCGTCTGGCGCGCGGCGACGCGCTGATCGCCGTCCCTTCACCATCTCAGCAACAATCAGGAGGCTTTTCATGCCGCAGATCGGCACCTTCACGCGCACGTCCATCGGCTTCGCAGGCCGCATCCGCACACTGTCCTTCGACACCGAGTTCGCGATCGTGCCGGCCGAGCCGACCGACGCCGAGAACGCGCCCGACTATCGCATTCATCTCGGCGACGCGGACGGTCCGGAGGTCGGTGCCGGCTGGACCCGCACCGGCGATCGTGCGGGCGAGTTCGTCGTGATCGTGCTCGACGATCCTGTCTTTATCGCGCCGATCCGGGCGAGACTGTTCCGCGATGCCGACGACGACACCGCATGGTCGCTGCACTGGAACCGGCTGCCGCGCCGCGGCGAGCGGGACTGATCCGATGCGCGCTATCGTCCTCCGGACCGCAACTGCGCTGCTCACCGGTATCGCCCTCGCAGCACCGATCCCCCCGGTTGGCGCGCAGACTTCGCGGCCGATCCGCGCGATACCGGTCGATCCCTATGCTGGGCACATAGCGGAGGCGTCGCGGCGCTTCGGCATCCCGGCGGCATGGATCAGGGCGGTGATGCGCGCCGAGAGCGCAGGCGATCCCCAGGCGGTATCGCACGCCGGCGCGATCGGTCTGATGCAGGTGATGCCGGCGACATGGGAGAACCTGCGCGTCCGTCACCGCCTCGGTGCCGACCCCTACGATCCGCGCGACAACATCCTCGCCGGCACTGCATATCTCCGCGAGCTGCACGACCGCTACGGTAGCGTCGTCGCCATGCTCGCCGCCTACAATGCCGGTCCCGGTCGCTACGAGGCGTCGCTCGCCGGCCGTCCTTTGCCGAGCGAAACGCGCGCGTACATCGCCGCCATCGCACCGGACATCGACGGCGGCGACCTAACCGGTACGATCGTGGTCGCGGCAGCCGATCCGTTCGCCTGGACACGAGCGCCGCTGTTCGTTGCGCCATCTTCGCGCATGTCCGCTGTCGATCCGGCGACGGGCGGGAGCGATGCTGCTGCCGCCCAGGCGTCGCGCGAACAGAGCCTCTTCGTCGCATCGGCCGCGCAGGTGCCGAGGCCGTGACGGGCGTGATCGGCAGCGTCGCGGGCGCCCTGGGATTTGAGAGCCGGCAGGTGGAAACGGCAGCGAAAGAGGCAGGAAGGGGGAAGCAGGCGGAGGGCAAGATTAAACGAACCGGCACCCCATCGGTCCGGTTCGAGGGCGAAGCCCTTGTCTGCACACTGTTCGGGGCGGCACCGTCTCCGCGCCGTCATGGTGCCGCGAGGTGCGGCAAACCCAGCATCCGCGCCATTTCTCGTGGCACCATCCGCCGAAACCGGCCGCATGGAGCGGATCGGCAGCCATGAGCGGTGACGACGACGGCCGCTTCCGCCCAAGACCCGGCCGCGTCCGCTCGGACGCGCCGAAGGTCGGTCGGGCGAAGAGCTTCCTCAGCCAGGTTCGCAAGGTCACGCGCCAGCAGCAGGTGGCTTTGCCGCGAGGCCGGGCGGCGAAGAGCGGCAGCTCCAACCGTAGCACGAACGGCAAGAGCCTCGTCGCCTCTGGCCGAGGCGTCCAGCGCGGGCGCGGAGCCGCCTTCGTCCGCGCCCGCAACTTGTCGGACGGCTGGAGCCATCGCCAGTCCGGCAGCCGCCGCGTCGTCGTGAAGGTCCGCCATGTCCGCGGCGCCGGACGCAACGGCAAGGGCGCCGCGCACCTGCGCTACATCCAGCGCGACGGCACGTCCCGCGACGGCGAACGCGGCCGGCTCTATTCGGCGGCCGACGAGCGCGCCGATGGCGACGCCTTCCTCGACCGCGGCAAGGACGATCGTCACCAATTCCGCTTCATCGTCTCGCCCGAGGACGCCGCCGACCTCGTCGACCTGACCGGCTACACCCGCGAGCTGATGGTGCAGGTAGAGACCGATCTCGGCACGAAGCTCGACTGGGTCGCGGTCAACCACCACAACACCGGCCACCCGCACGTCCACGTCATCGTCAACGGCCGCGACGAACACGGGCGGGATCTCGTCGTCAACGGCGACTATCTGTCGGCCGGCATCCGCGAGCGGGCAAGCGAGCGGGCGACGCTGGAGCTCGGCCCCGTCACCGACATCGAGCAGCGCCGCAAGCTGACCGCCGAGATCGACAAGGATCGCTTCACGCGCATCGACCGCGCGATGATCGCCGAGGCCGAGGACCGCGTCGTCGACCTGCGCCATGAGCCACGCGACCTGCACGGCCAGTTCGACCGCACCCTGCGTATCCGCCGGCTCGGCAAGCTTGGCGAAATGGGCCTCGCCACCGAGCACGCACCGGGCATCTGGGAATTGGGCGAGCGGCTGGAGCCGACGCTGCGCGAGATGGGCGAGCGCGGCGACATCGTCCGCACCATGCAGAAGGCGCTGCGGGCCGGGGGCTCCGAGCGTGACCCGCTGACCTTCGCGATCCACGACGCCGCGCCCGCGACGCCGGTCATCGGCCGCGTGCTCGACAAACATCTCACCGACGAGCTGGGCGAGAACCTGACGCTGGTGATCGACGGGATCGACGGGCGAACGCACCATGTTTCCGGGATCGAACCGGCCCGAGTCGAGGACGCCCGCATCGGCAGCATCGTCGAGATCGGACCGGCGGAGAGCACGGTCCGCCCCGCCGACCGCGCCATAGCCGGCATGGCCGAAGACGGCATCTACCGGCCGAGCCGCCATCTGGAGCAGGCGCGGTTCGGCGGCCGCGTGCCAAGCGGCGACTATCAAGGCTTCGTCGATGCCCATGTCCGCCGATTGGAGGCGCTGCGCCGTGCCGGCATCGCCGAGCGGATCGACGCCGACCGGTGGCGCATTCCCGGCGACTTCGAAGCGCGAGCCATGGCCCACGATGCCGGGCGAGGCACCCGCGCCAACATCCGCATCCTCTCGACCTTCGACCTCGAACGGCAGATCGGCTCGGACGGCGCCACCTGGCTCGACCGGCGGCTGATCGGTGCAGGCATGTCCGACCTTTCGCAGGCCGGGTTCGGCGATCAGGTGCGCGAAGCGATGGCGCGGCGGCGCGAGGCGCTGATCGAGCGGGGTGACGCCGCCCGCCAGCAGGACGGCGGCGTGACCTATCGGCGCAACCTGATCGCGAGACTTCAAGAGCGGGAGTTGGCCGGCACAGGTGCGACGCTGGCCGCCAGGAAGGCGTTACCCTTCCGCACTGTCACCGATGGCGAGACGGTCAGCGGCACGTTCACCGGGACCGTTCAGCTATCAAGCGGCAAGTTCGCCGTCGTAGAAAAAAGCCACGAGTTCACGCTTGTCCCATGGCGACCAGTCATCAACCGCCAGCTCGGCCGCGAAGTGTCCGGAGTTGTGCAAGGCGGATCGGTGTCGTGGCAGCTTGGGCGGCAGCGGGCACTTGGGATTTGACGACCGCTGGTCTCGTAGCCGCCGCTGCTTCTCGAACCCAGGAATGCCTAGGAGTTGCTCAGCGAGAAAGTCGATCAACAAACGAACACCAGCAACCTCAACCCGCTTCCGGCAGTCACCATCCTAGATTGAACGGATGGTCAGAGGCATTCCTTAAGGATCGCTTCACCTTTTCATCGTGCCGTAGGCGTTGGTAGATCATTGCCTCCGATCTGTCGTCATCACGTGTGATCCTATTGAAGTGCGAGTCTAATATTTCGCACCGCGACTAACGCGGCCTCGACATCTTGGGGAGCTACCTTTTCAGAGAGTCTTCGGTTCCATGGGATTCGCGCATCCGTCGCTTTCCTGTATGTTTCCATGCCTTTCGAAGTAAGTATAACGTGCGGTGCGCGTAGATGACGTGGGTTATCTGCCATCTCCAGAAAACCCTCATCAATCAGTTCGCTTACGACCCGGCGTACTGATTGGCGCGATTGACCCAATGATCGCGCAATATCTGCCATCGTGATACGATCTTCGGTGTTCGCCACTGTGCCCAAGACTTGCCATCGTGCGCTCGTCAGGCCGAGCGGGCCTACCAACGAATCTCCTGCCGCGATGAGTCGGCCGTGCAATCGCAGTATCTCGAATATCAGCTCGCCTGTTTTCGTTTCGTGCTCGTCGGCCATTCCGCGTCGGTACAGGATTGACAGCATACTGTCCATATCCATATTGGCAGCATGTTGTCAGATGGGATGGTCTGGGACGGATGCTGGGGTCGGCGCACATACGAGAATTCGAGCCGTGCCTTGGCTCATCATGGCGTAACAGGCGCAATGAAATTCTACCAAGGCTGACCTCATTCAGTCGCGCGCCTGGATGTATCTGGCAGGAAAACGGACTAACGGCCCGTGAGTTGGATCAAGCCATTCGACACTGGATTGAATTTGATTTTGCAGAGTTTGAGCGCAGCTTGGCAGCGTTTAAACATTACAACTCTACAATATCTGATCAGAATTTACATTTCGTGCGTATTTGTAGCGGCAAGTCCAGAGATATACCCGTTCTGCTCCTCCATGGATGGCCGAGTTCGTTTCTCGAGACTGCAAATATAGCAAACTCTATGACTGAGGTGGACAGTAAATCATTCGGATTTGATTGCATATGCCCATCACTTCCGGGATTCGCGTTCTCAACACCTCTTAACAATTCTCCGACGATAGAAATTATCACCGATATGTTGCTGGATCTGATGGCAACTATCGGGCACGACCATTTTTACATTCATGGCGGGGATTGGGGCTCGGTGCTGGCACAGTCTCTGGCCACCCGAGCGCCAGAACGCGTGCGAGGTATACACCTCACCTTTCTCCCTACGCCGCCCCCCGACTCAGTCACATTTAGCGGCGAAGACGAAGACAGAGCCGAGCATATGCGGTCTTACATGAAACAACGCGCCCCATATTGGCTCGTTCAATCGGATACGCCTGACAGCTTAGGATTAGCTTTAAACGACTCACCGGTTGGACTCCTTTCTTGGTTGGGAGACCGTTTTCTGCGTTGGAACGACCGGCACCTGCCGATACCCTTTAAGGCTCTTATTGAAACCGCCACACTTTACTGGTGCACCACCTGTGCTGGTACTTCTGCGCACATCTATCATGCCAACCGCAGCAAGGCCCGCATATCGCTTCCGACAATTCCGGTCGGCGTAGCAGTTATGCCGCGCGACCTTGTATTGCCCATCAGAGCGTTGGCCGAACGGCGCTTCATTATCCGCATGTGGACCGAGTTTGAACAAGGTGGCCACTTCCCTGGCTTCGAGGTTCCCGAGCTTGTGGCCAATGACCTCACAACTTTCATAGGGAGTATAGAAGATGCTTGGTAACGACTTCATTCATAGAATCGATAAATTCAAAATTCCCGAAGAACAAATCGAGAGGTTCATTGCAGGGGTATCCGAAACCCACCTCGTCATCGGTGCTATCGATGGCTGCCTCCGCAATGAAGTGCTAATTAAGACGTCAGGTGATGGGGAGTACAACGTAATAACTCATGTAGTTTGGCGAGACCAGGACTGCTTGGAAACCGCAATTTTGCATATGAAAGGCCACCATGACCGCCACGGCGGAAAGCCGGCGTTGCCGGTAGGAGCGATCGAGGATCGTGCGGTCTACCGCTCCCTTCTAATATGAAGCCGCAAAGAAATGCGACGAACGAAGCAACTGCAGGATTGCGGTCGAAATTGGCGCGGGCGAATATCACTCACTTCCCTGATCCAGACTTTGGCTGTCGCAGAATTTCTAAATTTTCATCACGCCGCTAACGCCTTGGGAGTCACACAGTCGAGCGTCAGTACCCGCATTAAGGGGTTGGAGGACGTACTTGAAATCCCGCTGTTCGAGCGGCGCCATCGAGGTGTCCGGCTAACCGAGGCCGGGCGTAAATTCGTGGCCGAGGTGTCGGCCAGCATTGAGCAGTTAGACCATGCGGTGCGCACGGCCGGTGCGGTTTCGCACGGGTTCGAAGGAAGCATTGGCATCGGGCTTCAAAGCCCTATTGCGAGTGGATTCCTCTTTGACCTGCGACAACGATTCCGAACCAGCTATCCGACGATTGAGCAAGCGATCATAGAAGGCCGATCTTCGGAAATCGTTGCGCTGGTTCGCGATGGCAAGTTGGACGTGGCCTTCGTAGCAGGTGCGGTACGGGCGCCTGATTGCCATACGCGACAGTTGTGGAGCGAGCGGATGGTCATTGCTCTGCCGGCGGATCATCTTCTTTCCGGCCGGCAATCCATTGTCTGGCTCGACGTTGCGGACGAGGCGTTCCTCATCCGCCACGATGGCATGGGGCCTCAAATTTTCGACCATGTTGTGCGTCGGATCAGCGAGTGCGATCAGCTCCCCCATATACGTCGCTGCGACGTTGGGCGAGATACGCTGATGGGTATGGTAGCCGCCGGTGACGGGATTACCCTCACGACCGAAGCAATGACGCATATTTCGTTTCCAGGTATCGTTTTCCGTTCAATCGCAGATGAGACGGAGCCGGCACGGTTCAGCGCCGTGTGGTCACCATATAACCGCAGCCCTACGCTTAAACTTCTGCTCGACATCGCTACGGAAATGGGCCGGTCAGCGTGATCTCGTCACAAGTTTGGCTGGCTCGACACTCAGCGCCTCTGCTATCTGCCCCAGCACGGTGACGCTAGCCGACACGTCGGCGCGTTCGATCGCGCCGATGTAGCGCGCGCTCAGGCCGGCGCGGTCGGCCAGCTCCTCCTGCGTCATCTCCCTGTCATGACGCATCCGACGCAGGTTGGTCGCCATGACCTCCTTGAGGTCCATGAGCGACGAGGAACCAGCGCAGGAACGATCGTTCTAGGAATGATCGTTCCGATTCTTCGCGATGTGCTATACACGGTCACCTCCAAGCGGTGGTTGCGAGGTGGACCATGCGGGCGCGGCCCGAACTCGACCCGGATGTGGACGATCTGGCGCCGACAGCGTCGGAGATCACGGACTATGACGAGACCCACTTCGTCACCTACATGCGCCTGCTCGACGCCCAGGCGGATCGGGCCGACTGGATGGAGGTGGCGCGGGTCGTTCTGCACCGCGATCCGGCGGCCCCGACGACCCAGACCTGTTGGGAAAGTCATCTGGCACGCGCGCGGTGGATGACGCAGACCGGCTACCGCCATCTGCTCGAACGGGCCTCCTCCGAAGCACGATCCCGGCCGCACTGACCGTCCTTTTTCTTCGCTATGGTATCCGGTAGCCCGCTCGCCGGTGATATCCGTTGCCCACGCCGGGGACGTGCATTCTTTGATCGGCTCCCTTTCTCGTCGGAGCCGGTATGCGCGGAGGCCAGATACTCTGGGGGCAGGTCGCCCTCGTTCTCACGATCGTGGTCGCCACCACCTGGGCGGCGACGCAGTGGACCGCGTGGCGGCTCGGCTTCCAGCCCCAGCTCGGAACGCCGTGGTTCGAGGTGGCAGGCTGGCCGGTCTATCATCCGCCGCTCTTCTTCTGGTGGTGGTACTTCTACGACGCCTATGCGCCCGCGATCTTCGTGGAGGGCGCAGTCATCGCCGCATCGGGCGGCTTCGTCTCGATCGCGGTGGCGATCGGCCTGTCGATGTGGCGAGCGAAGGAAGCGAAGAACGTCGCCACCTACGGCTCGGCGCGCTGGGCATCGCCGGAGGAGGTGAAAGCCGCCGGGCTGCTCGGCGCAGACGGCGTGCTGCTCGGCCGGCTCGACCGCGACTATCTCCGCCACGACGGCCCCGAGCATGTCCTGTGCTTCGCGCCGACGCGGTCGGGCAAAGGCGTCGGCCTCGTCGTGCCGACGCTGCTCACCTGGCCCGGCAGCGTCATCGTCCACGACATCAAGGGCGAGAACTGGACGCTGACGGCGGGCTTCCGCGCTGGGCACGGCCGCGTGCTGCTGTTCGATCCGACCGACGCGGCATCCTCGGCCTACAACCCGCTGCTGGAGGTGCGGCGCGGCGACTTGGAGGTCCGCGACGTGCAGAACATCGCCGACATCCTCGTCGATCCCGAAGGCGCGCTCGACAAGCGCAACCATTGGGAGAAGACCAGCCACTCGCTGCTGGTCGGCGCGATCCTCCACGTCCTCTACGCCGAACCCGACAAGACGCTGGCCGGCGTGGCCAGCTTCCTCTCCGATCCGAAGCGCCCGGTGGAGGCGACGCTACGCGCGATGATGTCGACGCCGCATCTCGGCGAAGCCGGCGTCCATCCCGTCATCGCCTCGTCGGCGCGCGAGTTGCTCAACAAATCCGACAACGAACGATCGGGCGTCCTGTCGACCGCCATGTCGTTCCTCGGCTTGTACCGCGATCCGGTGGTGGCGAAGGTGACGGCGCGGTGCGACTGGCGCATCGCCGACCTCGTCGCGGGCAAGCGCCCGGTCAGCCTCTACCTCGTCGTGCCGCCGTCCGACATCGCCCGCACCAAGCCGTTGATCCGCCTGATACTCAATCAGATCGGCCGGCGGCTGACGGAGGAGCTGAACGGGTCGGCCAAGCGCCACCGCCTGCTGCTGATGCTCGACGAGTTTCCCGCGCTCGGCCGGCTCGACTTCTTCGAGAGCGCACTGGCCTTCATGGCGGGCTACGGCATCAAGAGCTTCCTGATCGCGCAGAGCCTCAACCAGATCGAGAAGGCATACGGCGCGAACAACAGCGTGCTCGACAACTGCCACGTCCGCGTTGCCTTCGCGACCAACGACGAGCGCACCGCGAAGCGCGTGTCGGATGCGCTCGGCACCGCGACGGAGATGCGTGACTCCACCAATTATGCCGGGCACCGGCTGTCGCCGTGGCTCGGCCATCTCATGGTCTCCCGGCAGGAGACGGCCCGACCGCTGCTGACGCCCGGCGAGGTGATGCAGCTTCCGCCCGCCGACGAGTTGCTGCTGGTCGCGGGCGTGCCGCCGATCCGGGCGAAGAAGGCCCGCTATTACGAGGATGCCCGGTTTCGCGAACGGCTGCTGCCGCCTCCGAAGGTGGCCGAGGCGAAGCGGCCCGCGACGCCGCCAGCCGACGACTGGTCTGCGCTGGCGATCCCGGCGCCGGCAGCAGGACCGGCGCAGAGCAGCGCCGATGGCAGCGCCGACGATCCGGCCAACGCCGGCATCCGCCGCGAGCCGGAACTGCCCGAGCAGGAGGAGATCGCGCCGCCCGAACGACCTGCCATCAACGAGTTCGACGTGCTCGACGACGACCCGGACGTGGACGCCGCCAAGGCGCGCAGCCTGCGTGGTCAAATCACGTCGGTTGCCCGGCAGGCGTCGATGGACCCAGCCGATGGCATCGAGCTTTGAGGAGGAGCGGCCATGCCGACCAAGACCCGCATGAACGTCTATTTCGACCCGGACCTCTTGAAGAAGGTCGAGGCGCTGGCGCTCCGCCGCAACGTATCGAAGTCCTCCATCGTCGAAGCTGCCGTCGCGTCCTTTCTGTCCGCCGACGCCTCGGAACGGCTGGAGGCGGTGTTCGCCCGCCGCATGGACCGGATCGGCAGGCAGATCGACGGGATGGATGAAGACCTCGCCATCGTCGGCGAGACGCTGTCGCTGTTCATCCGCTTCTGGCTGACCGTCACACCGCCACTGCCCGACAGCGCACAGGCATCGGCTCGGGCGAAGGGCAGCGAGCGGTTCGAGGGCTTCCTGCAAACGCTCGGCAGGCGGTTGGCGACCGGCGACCGGTTCCTGAAGGAGCTGTCGCGCGACATCGACTCGAGGCGTGACGGCACCGCTACCGAATAGATATCCAACCGCACCGGCCCACCGAGGCACGACCGATCCCGCCGATTGCCGCCGTTTCTTCGCCATGCCCGCACGGCGTTCGATACTTGTTGAAACGGCCGAGTTTCAGGCTCTCTTACTCGACCCCGTTCGGGACCGCTGACGCCGCCCCGGTAGGAACGGGGATAGCATGGCGGGCGCACAGCACAATTCGGAGGGTCTGGCGCGCGGCGCGCGGATGCTGCGCACGGCGCTCGGTCCCGCCATCGCCCGGCTGCTGGAAGACCCCGCCGTCGTCGAGGTGATGCTGAATCCGGATGGGCGCATCTGGATAGACCGATTGTCCGAGGGACTGGCCGATACGGGCGAGCGGCTTTCTCCGGCTGACGGCGAGCGCATCATCAGGCTCGTCGCGCACCATGTCGGCGCGGAGGTCTATGCCGGTGCCCCGCGCGTCTCCGCCGAGCTGCCCGAGACGGGCGAGCGGTTCGAGGGTCTGCTGCCGCCGGTCGTCGCGGCACCCACCTTTGCCATCCGCAAGCCTGCCGTCGCGGTGTTCACGCTCGACGATTACGTCGCGGCCGGCATCATGTCGGCGGCACAGGCGGAGGTGCTCCGCGAGGGCGTCGCCTTCCGCGCCAACATCCTCGTCGCCGGCGGCACCTCGACCGGCAAGACGACGTTGACCAACGCGCTGCTCGCCGAGGTGGCGAAGTCGCCCGACCGCGTCGTCATCATCGAGGATACGCGCGAGCTGCAATGCGCCGCGCCGAACCTCGTCGCCATGCGCACCAAAGATGGCGTCGCCTCGCTCTCCGATCTCGTCCGCTCCAGCTTGCGCCTGCGCCCCGACCGCATCCCGATCGGCGAGGTGCGCGGGCCGGAAGCGCTCGATCTTCTGAAGGCCTGGGGCACCGGGCACCCCGGCGGCATCGGCACGATCCACGCCGGCAGCGCCATCGGCGCGCTGCGGCGGATGGAGCAGCTCATCCAGGAAGCCGTCGTCACCGTGCCGCGCGCGCTGATCGCCGAGACGATCGACCTCGTCGCCGTCCTCGCGGGGCGCGGCTCGATGCGCCGCCTTTCCGAACTCACGCGCGTCGAAGGACTCGGCCCTGACGGCGACTACCGCGTCGTGCCCGCCAACCGTCCGGCGGCCTCACTCACCCCTACCAGCACAGGAGAAAATCCATGATCTCACGCCTTCGTATTGCCCGCCACCGCTTCGAGACCGCAGTGGCGGTCGTCGTCATCAGCGTGATGACGGCGCCCGCCGCACACGCCTCCGGCTCGTCGATGCCGTGGGAAGCACCGCTCCAGTCGATCCTGAAGTCGATCGAGGGGCCGGTCGCCAAGATCGTCGCGGTCATCGTCATCATCTCGACCGGCCTCGCGCTGGCGTTCGGCGATACGTCGGGCGGCTTCCGCCGTCTCATCCAGATCGTCTTCGGGCTGTCGATCGCCTTTGCCGCTTCGAGCTTCTTCCTGTCCTTCTTCTCGTTCGGCGGCGGGGCGCTCGTCTGATGGCCGGCGATCATGCCGGCGAGGTGCCGGGCTTCGCCGTGCCGGTCCACCGGGCGCTGACCGAGCATATCCTGCTCGGCGGCGCGCCGCGCGGTCTCGCCATCCTCAACGGCACGCTGGCGGCGGCGCTCGGGCTTGGGCTGCGGCTGTGGCTGGTCGGCCTCGTCGTCTGGGCGATCGGGCACGTCGCGGCGGTGTGGGCGGCGAAACGCGATCCGATGTTCGTCGACGTGGTGCGCCGGCATCTGCGCATCCCCGGCCACCTGTCGGTTTGAGGGGGCGGCCATGATGAACCTCGCGGAATATCGCCGCACCGCCGCGCGCCTCGCCGACTTCCTGCCTTGGGTGGCGCTGGTCGGCTCGGGCGTCGTCCTCAACAAGGACGGCAGCTTCCAGCGCACCGCGCGCTTTAGCGGTCCCGACCTCGACAGCGCGGTGCCCGCCGAGCTGGTCGCGGTCGCTGGCCGTCTCAACAACGCCTTCCGCCGTCTCGGCTCGGGCTGGGCGATCTTCGTCGAGGCGCAGCGCCATCCCGCCGCAACCTATCCGACGAGCACATTCCCCGATGCCGCGTCCGCGCTGGTCGATGCGGAGCGCAAGGCCGACTTCGAGGAAGCCGGCAGTCACTTCGAGTCCAGCTACTTCCTGACCTTCACCTTCCTGCCGCCGGCCGAGGATGCCGCGCGAGCCGAGGGCTGGCTCTACGAGGGCCGCGAGCAAAAGGGCATCGACCCGCAGGAGCTGGCCGCCGGATTCGTCGATCGCACCGACCGCATCCTGCGGCTCGTCGAGACCTTCATGCCAGCGTGCCGCTGGCTGGATGACGCCGAGACGCTCACCTACCTCCACGCCTGCGTTTCGACCCACCGGCACCGTGTCCGCGTGCCCGAGACGCCGATGTATCTCGACGCGCTGCTCGCCGACCAGCCGCTGACCGGCGGACTGGAGCCGATGCTGGGCGACCGGCATCTCCGCGTCCTCACCATCACCGGCTTTCCGACCGCGACCACGCCGGGGCTGCTCGACGAGCTGAACCGGCTGGCCTTCCCATACCGCTGGTCGACCCGCGCGATCCTCCTCGACAAGACCGACGCCACGAAGCTGCTGACGAAGATCAGGCGGCAGTGGTTCGCGAAGCGCAAGTCGGTCGCCGCGATCCTGAAGGAGGTGATGACCAACGAACAATCGGTGCTGGTCGATACCGATGCGTCGAACAAGGCGGCGGACGCCGACATGGCGTTGCAGGAACTTGGCGCCGACCATGCCGGCATCGCCTACGTCACCGCGACGGTGACGGTGTGGGACGCCGATCCGCGCATCGCCGACGAGAAGCTGCGGCTGGTCGAGAAGGTCGTGCAGGGTCGCGACTTCACCGCGATGGCCGAGACGATCAATGCGGTGGACGCTTGGCTCGGTAGCTTGCCGGGGCACGTCTACGCCAACGTCCGGCAGCCGCCGATCTCGACGCTCAACCTCGCCCATATGATCCCTCTGTCGGCAGTCTGGGCGGGACCGGAGCGCGACGAGCATTTCGACGCGCCGCCGCTGCTGTACGGCCGGACAGAAGGTTCGACGCCGTTCCGGCTGTCGCTGCATGTCGGCGATGTCGGGCATACCCTCGTCGTCGGCCCGACCGGCGCGGGCAAGTCGGTGCTGCTCGCGCTGATGGCGTTGCAGTTTCGCCGGTATGCGGGCGCGCAGATGTTCGCCTTCGACTTCGGTGGCTCGATCCGGGCCGCCGCGCTGGCAATGGGCGGCGACTGGCACGATCTCGGCGGCGGACTGACCGAAGGCAGCGACGCCAGCGTGTCGCTCCAGCCGCTGGCTCGCATCGAACAGACCGCCGAACGCGCATGGGCGGCCGATTGGCTCGTCGCGATCTTGACCCGCGAAGGTGTGGCGATCACGCCGGAGGTGAAGGAGCATCTCTGGACCGCGCTGTCGTCGCTGGCCTCCGCACCGGTCGAGGAGCGGACGGTCACCGGCCTCGCGGTGCTGCTCCAATCGAACGACCTGAAGCAGGCGCTGCGGCCCTATTGCATTGGCGGCGCGTGGGGCCGGCTGCTCGACGCCGAGCACGAACATCTCGGCAGCGCGACTGTCCAGGCGTTCGAGACCGAGGGGCTGATCGGCACCGACGCCGCGCCCGCCGTGCTCGCCTACCTGTTCCACCGGATCGAGGACAGGCTCGACGGTGCGCCGACGCTTATCATCGTCGACGAGGGGTGGCTCGCGCTCGACGACGAGGGCTTCGCCGGCCAGCTCCGAGAATGGCTGAAGACGCTGCGCAAGAAGAACGCCTCCGTCATCTTCGCCACGCAATCGCTCAGCGACATCGACGGCAGCGCCATCGCGCCCGCCATCATCGAGAGTTGCCAGACCCGGCTGCTTCTGCCCAACGAGCGCGCGATCGAGCCGCAGATCACCGCCATCTACCGGCGGTTCGGTCTCAACGACCGGCAGATCGAGATCCTCGCGCGGGCGACGCCCAAGCGCGACTACTACTGCCAGTCGCGCCACGGCAACCGGCTGTTCGAGCTGGGCCTGTCCGACGTGGCGCTGGTGCTGTGCGCCGCATCCTCGCGCATCGACCAGCAGGCCATCGCCGCGATCGTCGCCGAGCACAGCCGCGCCGGTTTCCTTGCCGCCTGGCTGCGCCACCGCGGCGTTGGCTGGGCGGCCGACCTGATCCCCGACCTCACCAATCTGGAGACATCATCATGACCCTGCGCCGTAGCCGCGCGGCACTCGTCGCCGCGACCATCCTGTCCGTGCCGCTGTCGCCGATGCTGGCGACGCCCGCTGCGGCACAGTGGACGGTGTTCGACCCGTCGAACTACGCGCAGAACGTCCTCCAGGCCGCGCGCACGCTCCAGCAGGTCAACCAACAGATCACCAGCCTCCAGAACGAGGCGACGATGCTGGTCAATCAGGCGCGTAACCTCGCCAGCCTGCCGTACTCCTCGCTCCAGCAGCTCCAGCAGAATGTCCGCCGCACACAGGCGCTACTCCAGCAGGCGCAGAATATTGCCTTCGACGTGCGGTCGATCGACCAGGCGTTCCAGCGGCAATACGGCAGCGCGTCGATGTCGGTGTCCGACAGGCAGCTCGTCACCGACGCGCGGAGCCGATGGCAGAACACGGTCGGTGGCTTGCAGGACGCGATGCGCGTGCAGGCCGGCGTCGTCGGCAATATCGACACCAACCGCGCCGAGATGGCGAACCTCGTAACCCGCAGTCAAGGCGCGACCGGCGCGCTTCAGGCAACGCAGGCCGGCAACCAGCTCCTTGCGCTCCAGGCGCAACAGCTCGCAGACCTCACCGCGATGATGGCCGCGAACGGTCGCGCGCAGGCGCTGTCCGACGCCGAGCGTGCGGCGGCGGCCGAGCAGGGCCGCGAACAGCGCCGCCGCTTCCTCGCGCCGGGCGCAGGCTACCAGCCCGGCAACGCCCGCATGTTCAACCCCGGCAACTGAGGCGCTTTATGGAGGCGAAGACGCTTGCCCGCATCGGTGCCGCCGCGTTCGCCGGCATCGCCATCACCGCCGCCGCGATCGAGATGACGCGCGAGGAGAAACCGGTCGTGCCGGTGACCGTGGAGGTCACCACCGCGCCCGCCGACCCGATGCGCGAGGCGCTTGCACGTTGCCGGTTCATGGGCGAGGCCGCGACAAGCGATGCGACGTGCTTGAAGACGTGGGCCGACAACCGCGCCCGTTTCCTCGGCACGTCGCCCGCGTCCGGGGCGCGCTGACGATGGGCAGCACCGGCGTCATCGACAGCTTCCTCGGCGTCTTCACCCGCTACATCGACTCAGGCTTCGGTCTGCTCGGCGGCGAGGTCGCCTTCATCGCCACCACGCTGATCGTCATCGACGTGACACTGGCCGCGCTGTTCTGGTCGATGGGCGGCGAGGACGACATCGTCGGCCGCCTCATCAAGAAAACGCTGTTCGTCGGCGTGTTCGCGTACATCATCGGCAACTGGAACAATCTCGCCCGGATCGTCTTCGACAGCTTCGCCGGGCTGGGGCTCAAGGCATCCGGCACCGGCTTCTCCGCCGCCGACCTCATGCGGCCCGGCAAGGTGGCGCAGACCGGCCTCGATGCCGGACGGCCGCTGCTCGACTCGATCTCCGGGCTGATGGGCTATTGGTCGTTCTTCGAGAACTTCATCCAGATCGCCTGCCTGCTCTTCGCATGGGCGCTGATCCTGCTCGCCTTCTTCATTCTCGCCGTCCAGCTTTTCGTCACGCTGATCGAGTTCAAGCTGACGACGCTCGCCGGCTTCGTGCTCATCCCGTTCGGCCTGTTCGGCAAGACCGCCTTCATGGCCGAGCGCGTCCTCGGCAACGTCATCTCGTCCGGCATCAAGGTGCTCGTGCTCGCCGTCATCGTCGGGATCGGATCGACCTTGTTCTCGCAGTTCACCGCCGGCTTCGGCGGGCGGACGCCGACCATCGACGACGCGATGGCGATCGTGCTCGCCGCGCTGTCGCTGCTGGGCCTCGGCATCTTCGGTCCCGGCATCGCCAACGGTCTCGTCTCCGGCGGTCCACAGCTCGGCGCGGGTGCTGCGATCGGCACCGGGCTGGCGGCCGGCGGCATGGTCGCCGCCGGTGGCGCCGCGATTGGCGCGGTCGCGTCCGGCGGCGCTGCGCTGGCGGGTGGTGCCGCCGCTGCTGCCCGTGGCGGAGCGGCGCTCGCCGGTGGCGCATCCACCGCCTATCAGGCCGGTGCGGCTGGACAGTCCGGCATGGCCGGCGTCGCTTCCGGTCTCGGCAACGTGGCCAGCGCGGGCGGAAAGGCGGCCGTCTCGCCGCTGAAGCGCGCCGCCGGCCGTGCGGCCGACAGCCTCCGGTCCAGCTTCCAGTCCGGTAGCCGTGCCGTGAGCGGCGACGCCGCGCCGGGCGATGACGGCGCGGCTCCTGCAACTCCAACGGCGGGAACCCAACCCGCATGGGCGAAGCGCATGAAGCGCTCCCAGCAGCTCACCCACGGTGTCCAGGCCGCCGCGCACGCCGTGCGATCCGGCGACGCGCATGGCGGCGGCTCTTCCATCTCCCTCGACCAAGGCGACCGCCGATGAGCATCTTCAAACGACCCGCCGCGCATTACGGCAAGACCCCGCAGCCCGAGACCCCCTACCAGCGCGCCGCCCAGGTGTGGGACGACCGCATCGGCTCGGCCCGCGTCCAGGCGCGCAACTGGCGGCTGATGGCGTTCGGCTCGCTGGCGCTGTCCGCCGGTCTGTCGACCGCGCTGGTCTGGCAGGGTGCCAGTGGCTCGATCGTGCCGTGGGTGGTGCAGGTCGACAAGCTCGGTCAGGCGCAGGCCGTGGCACCCGCCAGCGAAGGCTACCGCCCGACCGATCCGCAGATCGCGTTCCACCTCGCGCGGTTCGTCGAGGAGGTCCGCAGCATCCCGGCAGATGCGATCGTCGTGCGGCAGAACTGGCTGCGCGCCTACGACTTCACGACCGCGACCGGCGCGCAGGCGCTCAACGACTATGCCCGCGCCAACGACCCGTTCGCGAAGGTCGGCAAGCAGCAGATCGCCGTCGACGTGTCGTCGGTCATCCGCGCCTCGCCGGACTCTTTCCGCGTCGCTTGGACCGAGCGGCGCTACCAGGACGGCAGTCTCGCCGAGACCTCCCGCTGGACCGCGATCCTCACCGTCGTCGTCCAGCCGCCGCGTGATGCCGAGGCGCTGCGCAAGAACCCACTTGGCATCTACGTCAACGCGATCAACTGGTCGAAGGAGCTGGGCCAGTGATCCTGCGCCTCACGTCCGTTCCGGCGGCACTGTTCGCCGCGACGATGCTCGCCGGTTGCGCCACGACGCAAAAGCCGCCCGAGATCAGCTACGATGCCGAGGTGCCGCCGCTGCCGCCCGTGCCGATGCTCGCCGTACCATCGCGGCCCCGGCCGTTGCATGTCCCGCCGCCGTGGACGCCGGCACGGGGCGGACAAGCTGCCGGAACCTCGACCGCGCGCGTCGAGAACGCCAACGCCGCCGCCCGCGTCCAGCCGCGCCGCGAAGGCTATTACAACGCTATCCAGGTCTATCCGTGGAGCGAGGGCGCGCTCTACCAGGTCTACGCCGCAGTCGGGCAGATCACCGACATCGCGCTCGAACCGGGCGAGAGCCTCACCGGCGCCGGTCCGATCGCGGCGGGCGACACCGCGCGATGGATCATCGGCGACACCGAGAGCGGCGCGGGTGACACCCGCCGCGTCCACGTCCTCGTCAAGCCGACGCGGGCGGACCTTTCCACCAACCTCGTCATCACCACCGACCGGCGTCTTTATCTGATCGAGCTGCACGCGGGCGAACGGCCCTACATGCCCTCGGTCGCGTGGAGCTATCCGGTCCCGCCGCCTTCGCAACAAGCCGCTGTGCCAACCACGCCGATCATACCGGCCGCCGCCGAGCGCACCTATCGCTACGCCCTGACCGGCGACGCTCCGCCGTGGCGACCGATCGCGGTCTACGACGACGGGCGGCGCGTCTACGTCGAGTTCCCGCGCGGCATCGTCCAGGGCGAGATGCCGCCGCTGTTCGTCGTCGGCTCCGAAGGCGAGCCGGAGATCGTCAACAGCCGCGTCCACCGCAATGTGCTCATCGTCGACCGCCTGTTCGGCGCCGCCGAGCTGCGCCTCGGCAAGGGCGACCGCCAGCAGACCGTCCGCATCCTCCGCACCGATGGGAGGCCGTCATCATGACCGGCGTCGATCCCGAGAAGAGCGCGCCGAGCCTGCCGGAAGCCGACGACGATGTCCGACCGCTGACCGGCGAGCCGGTCGCGCCGATGCGGCTGCGGCCGGAGCCGCCGCGCGTCACCCGACTGTCGCGCAAGGCGCTGGCGGTGCTCGGCAGCGTCGCCGGCGTCGGTCTCGGCGGCGCGCTGATCTACGCGCTCCAAGTCCAGCAAGGCGGTAAACCGGCCGAAGAGGTCTACGCGACCGATGGGCGCTCTACGCCGGACGGCCTCAACGCGCTGCCGAAAGATTACACCGGCCGGGTGCTCGGCCCACCGCTGCCCGGCGATCTCGGCCGCCCGATCCTTGACGCGCAGACCCGCGGCCAGCCCGTACCCGTTTCGGGGATCGACGCGCCTGCTGGACCCGCCGCGCCCGATCCCGAAGCTGAGCGTCGCCGCCAGGAACTGGAACGGCGTCGGCAGGAGCTGGAGGCGGCGCGCACCAGCCGGGTGTTCTTCCAGGCGGGCGCACAGACTGCGGCGGCGAGCGGCGTGCCCGGCGACGGGATGCCGAACCTCGCCGGCATGGGAGCACCCGGCCGGACGGCCACGCCCACCGCGCAAGACCGGCAGCTCGCCTTCCTCAACCAGCCCGCCGACCGGCGCACTGGCGCGCCCGACCGCGTGACGGCACCGCCATCACCTTTCGTCGTGCAGGCCGGCGCGGTGATCTCCGCCGCGCTCGTCACCGGCATCCGCTCGGACCTGCCCGGCCAGATCGTCGCGCAGGTGACCGAGAACGTCTACGACAGCCCGACCGGACGCCTGCTGCTGATCCCGCAGGGCACGCGGCTGATCGGCCAGTACGACAGCGGCGTCGGCTTCGGCCAGCGCCGGGTGCTGCTCGCATGGACGCGGCTGATCTTCCCCAACGGCCGCTCGATTGTGCTGGAGCGCCAGCCCGGTGCCGACGCGCAGGGCTATGCCGGGCTGGAGGACGGCGTTGACCACCACTGGTGGGATCTCGCCAAGGCCGCCGGCCTCTCCACGCTGCTGTCGGTCGGGGCGCAGGCCGGCAGCTCGGGCGAGCAGGGCGACTTCGTTCGCGCGCTGCGCCAGGGCGCGTCGGACGGGATCAGCCAGACCGGCCGGCAGGTGGTCGGCCGCCAGCTCGACATCGCACCGACGTTGGCCATCCGCCCCGGCTTCCCGGTCCGCGTGATCGTCACCCGCGACCTCGTCCTCGAACCTTATCGGAACTGACACATGACGAAGCTGAAGCTCGGTCCCATCGCAGACGATAAGCCCGTGAAGGTCACGCTGGAACTGCCGGCGCACCTGCACCGCGACCTTACCGCCTATGCCGATGTGCTCGCTCGCGAGAGCGGCCAGCCCGCCGCCGATCCCACACGGCTGATCGCGCCCATGCTCGAACGGTTTATGGCGACCGATCGCGCCTTCGCGAAGGCGCGGCGCGCCGACGGCACGTCCGACACTGCGATCGGCTGACGCGATCGAGGTATCGCGTCACGCCCACTTCACCGCGGGGAACGAGGCGGCAGGATCGTGGGGCGGGACAGTGCCGCGACGAACCACAGGAGACTTCATCGACGTCCGTGTCCGACCGTCACCCTCGCTCCACTCGCCGCGCTGGCGATGCCGCCGGCATCCTGCCCGACGATCTCTACGACTATTATGCCGTCGAGCCGGACCCACGGCGGGGGCCAGCGCCCGCCGCCGAGGCGAAGACGTGGCGCGTCACCGACGACTGGCCCGAGCGGGTGCCGATCACCGAGGCGGAGATCGAGGTGTTCGAGCGCTGGTTCGCCGACCTCTTCGACGAGTTGTTCGGACCATCCGGTCGATAGGATCGCGCGACACGCGCCAGCCGCCCCCATCATTTCCCTGGATGATGTTGTCTATTGGTGATAATGATCGTGGATAGCATCCGGCCCGCCTGACGCTCGCGCCCGGCCCGGCGGTTGCCAGGACGGGAGATATGCGCACCGTGACGACGCTGACGATCGGCATCGCCGACACCGACGAGATGAAGGCGCGGGGCAAGCGCATCATGCGCGGCGAAGAGCAGCCGGCGCGGGGCGAGCCGGCGGTCTGGTTCGGCTCGACCGAATCCTTCGCGCGCATCCTTTCCGCCGCCAACCGCGACATGCTCCGCCTCATCGCCGAACGCGAGCCGGAGTCGCTCGACGCGCTCGTCGCGTTGACCGGGCGCGCCAAGCCCAACCTGTCGCGGACGCTGAAAGCCATGATCGCCCACGGCATCGTCCGCATGGAACGCAGCGGGCGCAAGCTCGCCCCCAAGGTCATCCCCGACCGCGTCGTGCTGACGCTGGAACTGACCTCGACATCCGACAAGCAAGGAGACCGGCCGTGAACGCCGAGACGCCCGTCATCGTCCAGCGCGCCGCGCTCTACCTGCGCGTCTCGACCGTCCGGCAGGCCGAACACGACGTCTCGATCCCGGACCAGAAGCGGCAGGGCGAGGCGTACTGCACCTCGCGCGGTTACCGACTGGTCGACACCTTCGTCGAGGCGGGCGCCTCGGCCACCAACGACCGCCGCCCCGAGTTCCAGCGCATGATCGAGGCGGGCACATCCAAGCCCGCGCCGTTCGATGTCGTCGTGGTCCACTCGTTCAGCCGATTCTTTCGCGATCACTTCGAGCTGGAGTTCTACGTCAGGAAGCTGGCGAAGAACGGCGTGCGCCTCGTCTCGATCACGCAGGAGATGGGTGACGACCCCATGCACGTCATGATGCGCCAGATCATGGCGCTGTTCGACGAGTATCAGTCGAAGGAGAACGCCAAGCACGTCCTGCGCGCCTTGAAGGAGAACGCCCGGCAGGGCTTCTGGAACGGCTCGCTGCCGCCGATCGGCTACCGCACCGTCGCGGCCGAGCAGCGGGGTGCCAAGACCAAGAAGAAGCTTGAGATCGACCCGCTGCACGCCGACACGATTCGCCTGATCTACCGCCTCGCGCTCGGCGCCGAGGCCGATCACAGCCAGATGGGCGTCAAGGCGATCGTCAAGCACCTGAACGCCCGCGGCATCTTCACCCGCGACGGCGGGCGCTGGGGCATCGGCCAGGTCCACCGCATCCTCACGCGCCGCACCTATATCGGCGAGCACGAGTTCAACCGTCGCTCCAAGACCAAGGAGAAGAAGCCCGATGCCGAGGTGGTGACGGTGGAAGTGCCTCCGCTGATCGAGCGCGCGACCTTCGACGCCGTGCAGGCGCTGATGAAGGCGCGCAACCAGAAGACCGCGCTGCCGCACCGCGTCGTCATCGGCCCGACGCTGCTGACCGGCATCTGCTTCTGCGGCAATTGCGGGGGCGCGATGACCATCCGCACCGGCAAGGGCGGGCGCTACCGCTACTATGCCTGCTCGATCAAGGCGCGGCAGGGCGAGACCGGCTGCAAGGGCCGCGCGATCCCGATGGACAAGCTCGACGGCCTCGTTGCCGGCCACATCGAGGACCGGCTGCTCGATCCCGAGCGGCTGGAGGAACTGCTGGAGACGATCCTCGGCCGTCGCGAGGAACAGTCCGAGCGCCGCCGCGTCCACATCGCCGAGCTGAACCGCCGTGCCGCCGAATCGGAGCTGCGCCTCAAGCGCCTCTACGACGCGATCGAGGCGGGCGTCGCTGACCTCGACGACCCGGCGCTGAAGGAGCGCATCGCCGGCCTCAAGGTCATCCGCGACCAGTCGCGCGTCGATGCCGACCGCGCGCAGGCGATGCTGGAGAGCACCGGCGAGCGGGCGATCACGCCGGAGATGGTCAGCCGGCTCTCACAGGCCGCGCGCGAACGGATGCGCCTCGACGGAGGCGGCTATCGGCGGGATCATCTGCGCGCGCTCGCCCAGCGCGTCGAGGTCGGCGACGACGAGGTCCGCATCATGGGATCGAAAAGCGACCTCCTCAGGACGCTCGTGGCAGCGCAGGGAGGGAAATCGGCGGCAATCGGCGTGCCCAGCCGGGGACCGAAGTGGCGGAGAGGGTGGGATTCGAACCCACGGTACCCGTAAAGGCACAACGGTTTTCGAGACCGTCCCAATCGACCACTCTGGCACCTCTCCGCAGAGGATCGCCGGGCGTCCAGAGGACTCGTCCGGCCGCGATCGAGCGGGGCCCCTAGCTCGACTGTGCGCGCGGCGCAAGCGGGTCGGCGTTGTGCGATGCGATTTTCTCACTAGATTGGGTGTATGAACCGATCGCACCCAATCCCGTCGACCTCGATCCCGCGCAGCGGCGACGGCGCTGCCGTCGATCGCGACGACGCGTCGGCGAATCCGGTGGCGCCGCCGGTGGCGCATGCGCGCTTTTCGATCGGCGACGTCGTGCGGCACCGCATGCTCGACTTCCGCGGTGTGGTGTTCGACGTCGACCCCGTCTTCGCCAATTCCGAGGAATGGTACCAGGCGATCCCGGAGAGCTTCCGCCCGCGCAAGGACCAGCCCTTCTACCATCTGCTCGCGGAGAACGTGGAGGCGACCTATGTCGCCTATGTCAGCCAGCAGAACCTGGTCCATGACGAGGATGACGAGCCGGTCGACCACCCCGCGATCGCCGGCCTGTTCGACCGGCTGGAGAACGGGCGCTACGGGCTGAAGCGCGAGCATCGTCACTGATCGCGACGTCCGGCCTGCGCCGGAGCGCCTTTCCGGTTGACACGAATCACCCCATCGCCTAGCTGCCGCGCTTCTCCCGTGGCGGCCTGACCGCCTTGGGCCATGACATTTGGGAAGTGATAAGAGCCATGTTCGCAGTCGTGCGCACGGGCGGCAAGCAGTACCGCGTCGCCGCCGGAGACAAGATCGTCGTCGAGAAGATCGAGGGCGAGGCCGGCGCGTCGGTGACGCTGGGTGACGTGCTGATGGCGGGCGAGGGCTCGGAGCTGAAGGATGTCGCCGGGCTGACCGTCGCGGCGGAGATCATCGCCCAGGCGAAGGGCGAGAAGGTGATCGTTTTCAAGAAGCGTCGCCGCCACAATTATCGTCGCCGCAACGGCCACCGCCAGAACCACACGATCCTGAAGATCGTGTCGGTCGGCTGATCCCGTAGCGCGAAGGAGCAAGAGCAATGGCACATAAGAAAGCAGGCGGTTCGTCGCGCAACGGTCGCGATTCGGCCGGTCGTCGCCTCGGCGTGAAGAAGTTCGGTGGCCAGGAAGCCATCGCGGGCAACATCCTGGTGCGTCAGCGCGGGACGAAATTCTATCCGGGCCGCAACGTCGGCATCGGCAAGGACCACACGCTTTTCGCGCTCGTCGACGGCCGCGTGGTGTTCCACGAGGGCAAGCTCGGCCGCAAGTTCTGCTCGGTCGACATTATGGCGGCTGCGGCCGAATAACATCGGGTGACCAGACGGGTTGCCCACCAGGGCGGCCCGCCGGTTCCGGATGTCGGAACCCAGCCAACAAGGGAGACGGGCCCGCCCCGGCTCCCTTTTTTCTTGCTCCCTCCCCGCCCTGTCCCGCTGCTGTCGCATCCGCGTAACGGCATCGTGGCAGCGGCCCGAACGAGGAGACGGAGCATGTTCGCGTTGACGCCCCGATTGACGTTGCGCCCCGGCTGGCCGGAAGATGCGCCCGCGCTGGCGCGCGCGATCGGACATGAGGCGGTGGTGCGCAACCTCTCGCGCGCGCCGTGGCCCTATGGCGTGGCCGATGCGGAGGCCTTTCTGGCGCTGCCGCGCGGGCCCCACGAGGCCCGGTTCCAGGTCTGCGAGCGGTTCGGCGACCATCGGCTGATCGGCGGGATCGGCCTCCACCCCGACGAGCATGGCCGCTCTGAGATCGGCTATTGGCTGACCCCCGCCGCCTGGGGCCACGGCTATGCGACCGAGGCGGGCCGCGCCGTGCTCGACATGGCGCGCCACGCCTTGGGGCTGAAGCGCGTGGTCGGGCGTCACTTCGTCGACAATCCGGCGTCGGGTCGCGTGCTGCGCAAGCTGGGCATGGTCGAGACGGGATCGCGGTCCCGGCTGCCCACGCTCGCCCGTAACGGCGAGGTGGAGTGCATCGACTTCGCGATCGACTGGAGCGGCGATCTGGGTGAGGTCGACCCACGACCGCTGCCGATCGCGGCATAAGCCGCGAGAGGTCCGAAACCCGTTCCCCGGCCCGCGGCGGGGAACGGGTACCGTCCGGCAGCTCGCGTGATCGCCCCGGACAATAGCGCCGACGGAGCGATTACGCCGCCTTGGGCAGCACCGCCGCTTCGTAATCGCTTTCCGCCAGCCCGATCAGCGGGCGATCGTCGTGCTTCCACGGGTGGAAGCCCGGCAGGAAGTACGCCGCCCACACGCCCGCGATCTTGCGCGCCATGCCGGGGTTGCCGAACGCGTACCACGCCATCCGCGCCCACACCTTCGGCCCCGTCAGCCCATCCTGCCGCAGCAGTTCCGCCATGCCGCGCGCGCGGCCGGTGAAGAAGCGCCACGTCGTGATCCACATCACCAGCGACTTGATCCACCACCGCCGGAAGCGCGGCCAGTCGCGCGTCGCGTGGAGCCACGTGTCGTAGGCGACGCCCTTGTGCTCGATCTCCTCCGCCGCGTGCCAGAGCCACAGCGCGCGCGCCTGCGGATCCGCACCCGCCAGATGGCGCGGGTTCGCGATCAGTTCGTGCGCCAGCATCGCGGTGAAATGCTCCAGCGCGGTGGTCGCCGCCAGCGCGCCGATCGGTGGCCGCCCCTTCGTCAGCGCCAGCGCGGCGTCGACATCGCGGTCGAGCAGCGTCGTGTCATACCCCTGATCGGCGACGTGCCGGTTGAACGCGACATGCTCGCGCGTGTGGATCACCTCCTGCTTGATGAAGGCGTTGATCTCGCGCTCCAGCCGCGGCGGCGTGCCCTCGCGGAACTTGCGGACGCTGTCGACGAAGAACCCCTCGCCCTTCGGAAAGGTCACCGACAGCGCATTGTAGAAGGCGGTCGCATAGGGATCGTCGGCCAGCCACCAGCGCCGGATCGCACCGCCGCGACCGAAGCGACGGTCGCGAGGCGTGATCGTCAGGTCTGCGGGAGTGGTTGCTTTCGCCACGGAAACCTCCAGAGATGATGCAGATACGTTCATTATTGACAGTGGTGTTAATTAAGTGAGTCCTTCATCCGTTGCAACCCCGCGCCGTCGGCTGAGCCCGGAGGCCTCGCGCGAGGCGGCGCTGGAGGCGGCGCGGGCGCTGCTGGTGGAGATCGGTCCGCAGGCGGTGACGCTGAAGGCGGTGGCGGCGCGGATCGGGCGGACGCACGCCAATCTGCTCCACCATTTCGGCTCGGCCGACGGGCTGCAAAAGGCGCTGATCGCCAGCATGGCGGAGCGGATCGTGGGGACGATTCGCGACGCGGTGATGCGCGCGCGCGAGATCCATGACCCGGCCGAGGTCGTGGATCTCACGTTCGACGCCTTCGGACAGGCCGGAGGCGCGGGCGCGCTGGCGAGCTGGATGATTCTGAACGGGAACGAGGATGCGCTCGACCCGATCCTGCGCGCGATCCACGATCTGGTCGAGGATCTGGGAGCGGAGCACGAGCAGGCGCAGGGGGGCAAGGGCGTGCCGATCCATGACGAGACGCTCCAGTTGGTGCTGATGGCGCTGGGCGATGCCCTCCTGGGTGCCTCGATGGCGCGCGCGCTGGGGCTTCCGCGCGACCGTGCGCGCGTGATCGCGCGGCAGATGCTGCTCGCGGATCGCGGAGCGTCGCCGCCACGCGATCGCTAAACGGGATCGGTCGCTGCCTTTCCCGTTCCCCGGCGGGGGCGAGACCTTTGCAAGAACGGGTGCAACGACGCCGAGTCCACGCCGTGTTCCTGCCTGCGCAGGAGCACGGTGCAGCCTTTCGCAAACGTCTCGCGAAGGCCGCCGCGGGCAAAGCCCGCGTCGTCGGTCGCGGCGATACCGCGCCGACCGGGCGGCGCCATGGTGCTTTAGCTCCGCTAAAGCGCTATGGCGCGCGCCATGCACTTTCTAGACCAGGCAAAGATCTTCGTCCGCTCCGGCGCCGGCGGCCCCGGCGCGGTCAGTTTCCGGCGTGAGAAATACATCGAATACGGCGGGCCCGACGGCGGCAACGGCGGCAAGGGCGGGGACATCGTGTTCGAGGCGGTCGCCGGGCTCAACACGCTGATCGACTTCCGCTACACCCAGCATTTCCGCGCCCCGCGCGGGCACGGCGGCTCGGGCAGCAACCGCACCGGCGGGGGCGGCGACGATTTGGTCATCAAGGTGCCGGTCGGCACCCAGATCCTGGCCGACGACGAGGAGCGCACGCTGCTGGCCGACCTCACCCGCGTGGGCGAGCGGATCACCTTCCTGCGCGGCGGCGACGGCGGACGCGGCAACGCCAGCTACAAGACCTCGACCAACCGCGCGCCGCGCCAGCACGGCACCGGCTGGCCGTCCGAGGAGGCGTGGGTGTGGCTGCGGCTCAAGCTGCTGGCCGACGCGGGGCTGGTCGGGCTGCCCAACGCGGGCAAGTCCACCTTCATCAACAGCGTGACCAACGCGCAGGCGAAGGTCGGCGCCTATGCCTTCACGACCACCCGCCCGCAGCTGGGCGTGGTGCGTCACCATCAGCGCGAGTTCGTCGTCGCCGACATCCCCGGGCTGATCGAGGGGGCGGCGGACGGCGCAGGCATCGGCGACCGCTTCCTGGGGCATATCGAGCGGTGCCGCGTGCTGCTCCACCTGGTCGATGCGAACGACGAGGACGTGGCCGAAAGCTACCGCATCGTGCGCGACGAGCTGGCCGCTTATGGCGGCGGGCTGGACGAAAAGCCCGTGGTGGTCGCGCTCAACAAGATCGACACGCTGGACGACGAGCTGATCGCGGCCCTCTCCGCCGAGCTGGAGGAGGCGAGCGGCGCGGAGGTCATCCCCATCTCCGGCGTCAGCGGCGTGGGCGTGGACTGGGTGCTCGACCGGCTGCTCGACGCCATTCCGTCGAACGAAAAGCCGGTCGACGACGACGGCGACGAAGCCGCGGTCGACTGGTCGCCGGTGTGAGGCCGCAGCCCGGTCATTGCCACGCGCGCAGCGCGGGCGCGTAGCGGTCGGGCAGCAGCCGCAGCGGCGCGGGCGTGCCGAGGAGGCGCCGCGCGCGATCCAGCGTCGCCGGGTCGTAGCCAAGGCTCTGCATCGCGGGCTGCGCCGTGACGAAGGTCAGCGATCCGATCGCGGGGGCGGTCAGGTCGCGCTGCCACAACGCGGCGAGCGCCGCCGGATCGCGCAGGCACGCCCAGCCGCGCTCCTCCACGTCGCGATCGGCGGGCGGCGCGAACCGGCCCTGCATCGGTGTTGCCGCGGACCGGAACGACGCCATCAGCGTCGCCGCCTCCGCCTCACGCCCTAATCCCCTGAGCGCGCAGGCGCGGATCCAGTCGAATTGCAGGCGGGCGCCGGGCACCTCTGCGCCGTGCCCGGACGCCCCTGCGAAGGCGGCGTCCGCCGCTTCGACGGCGGAAAGCGCCGCCTCATATCGCCCGCCCTCCGCCAGCATCGCGGCGCGGTTGAGATCCGCGTTGATGGCATAGGGCGATCCCTTCAATCGCACGCTTGCCTGCTCCAGGACCGCTATCGCCCCCTCTCGATCTCCGGCACCCGCCATCACGTTCGCCAGGTTGATCGACAGCGTGATCCATTCCGAACGATCCCACTCGCTCTTGACCGGCTGTAGGTCACGTTGCGCCCGCAGCAGCGCCGCCGCTTCGGCGAATCGGCCGGCATCCTGCAACGCGACCGCATATTGCAACAAGGCGCGAATCGGCTTGCGCACCGCTCCCTGCGATGGCTGAGCGGCGCGTGTGCTGGCCCGTCGCTGTTCCCAGGAAGCCTTCGTCCGCGTCAGCATCGCGTCGCGCGCCAGCGTCAGGTCCGGGCCGGCCCATCGCTCCAGCACCGGCCACAGGGGCGCGAGCCGCTGATCCGCCAGCACGGCGACGACCGGCGCCAGCGTATCCAACGGCACCGTGCGCCATGCCTCCCGCCCCCCGCGCGGGCGATAGCGCAACTCCCCGATGCCATCGTCCAGCCGCAGCTCGACCGCCGTCTCGGCTCCGTCGATCGACACGACCTCGCGCATCGTGTCGGCACCTGCGATGGCGGGCAGGATCGCGACGATCCACGCCACCAGCCATTTCGACCACATTCGATCCCTCATTCCCCTGCCCTCCCCGGTCGAATCTACCTCGCGCGACGCCGTTGCCACGTCAAATCCGCATTGGCGCCGCGACCCGCCGCACGCTAACGCGCTCGCCATCATGTCGCTGTTTCCCCCCGCCGCCTGCCCGCGCCTGGTCGTCAAGATCGGGTCGGCGCTGCTCGTCGATGCGCAGGGCGGGGTGCGACGTGCCTTTCTGGAGGAGGTCGCCGCCGACATCGCGGCGCGCGCGCGCGAAGGGCAGCAGGTGGCGGTCGTGTCCTCCGGCGCGATCGCGCTGGGGGCGCGGCGGCTCGGCCTCGCCAAGGGCGGGCGTGCCAGCCTGGAGGATGCGCAGGCCGCCGCCGCCACCGGGCAGATCGCGCTCGCCGGCGTGTGGGCGGAGGTGCTGGCGGCGCAGGGACTGACCGCGGCGCAGATGCTGGTGACGCTCGGCGATCTGGAGGAGCGGCGGCGTTACCTGAACGCCGCGGCGACGCTGGGGCGGCTGCTCCAGCTGGGCGTCGTCCCGGTCATCAACGAAAACGATTCGGTCGCGACCGAGGAGATCCGCTTCGGCGACAACGACCGGCTCGCCGCGCGGATCGCACAGGCCGCGGGCGCATCGGGCGTCGTCCTGCTGTCCGACATCGACGGCCTGTACGATCGCAACCCCGCGCTGCCGGGCGCGACGCACATCGCCCGCGTCGAGCGGATCGACGGCACGATCGAGCGGATGGCCGATCGCGGCTCCGCCTCGGGCATGGGATCGGGCGGCATGGTGTCGAAGATCGCCGCCGCCCGGATCGCCAACGCGGCGGGCGCGGGGCTGGCGATCGCCTCCGGCCATGTCGCGCACCCGCTCTCCGCGACGGTGCGGCATACCTTGTTCGTCGCCGAACGGCCCGCGCCGGCGCGCAAGGCGTGGCTGGCGGGCGGGCTGACCGCCCGCGGCGCGATTCACGTCGACGAAGGCGCAGCCCGCGCGCTGGCGGACGGGCGCAGCCTGCTGGCGGCGGGGGCGACCCGGATCGACGGCCATTTCGCGCGCGGCGATCTGGTGACGGTCGAGGCACCGGATCGCACGCTGGCGCGCGGGCTGTCGGAATATGATTCGGCCGACGCCGTCCGGCTGCTCGGCCGCCGCAGCGACGAGCATGAGGCGATCCTGGGCTATGCGCCGCGCAGCGCGCTGATCCATCGCAACCATATGGCGCTGCTGTGAGGGCGGCGCGATGATCTGGGCGATCACCGGCGGCACCGGGTTCGTCGGCGGTCGCACGATCGAACGCGCCCTGGCGCGGGGCGACGAGGTCCGCGCCCTCGCCCGCCGACCCCAGCCCGAGCGCGCCGGCGTGACGTGGATCGCCGGTGCGCTGGACGATCCCGCCGCGCTGTCGGAACTGGTCTCCACCGCCGATGCGGTCGTCCATATCGCAGGCGCGGTCAACGCGCCCGACCGCGATGCCTTCGTCGCCGCCAACATCGCCGGCACCGCCGCGGTGGTGGAGGCGGCGCGTGTCTGGGCGGTGCGTCGCTTCGTCCACGTCTCCTCGCTCGCCGCGCGCGAGCCCGCGCTGTCGATCTATGGCTGGTCGAAGGCGGGGGCGGAAGACGTGGTTCGCGCCAGCGATCTCGACTGGACGATCGTCCGCCCGCCCGGCGTCTACGGCCCCGGCGACCTGGAGCAGCGCGACCTGTTCCGCGCCGCGCGCCTGGGCGTGGTGCCGGTACCGCCCGCGGGGCGGCTGTCGGTGATCCACGCCGACGACCTCGCCCGACTGCTCCTCGCGCTCGCCACCGCACCCGGCGACCGGACGATCTACGAGCCCGAGGACGCCGCCGGGCCGCTGAGCTACGCCGACTTCGCCGCCGCCATCGGGCGGGGTGTCGGGCGACGGCGGGCTAGGGCCATCCCCCTCCCCGCCGCGTTGCTGCGCACCGCCGCGCGTGCCGACCGGCTGCTGCGCCGCGGGCATGCCAAGCTCACCGCCGACCGCGTTTCCTACATGCTCCATCCCGACTGGACCGCCGACCCGGCGAAACGGCCGCCGCCCGCGCTATGGACCCCGCAGATCCCGCTCGATACCGGCATGGCGGAGACGGCGCGATGGTATCGTGCCCACGGGTTGCTATAGCGCGGCCCGAGAACCGCCGCATTTGAAGGCCACGACGCACGCCATGACCGACCGCACCGCCATCCTCGACACCGTGATCGCGCAGATCGAACCCTTCAACAAGAAGGGCATCGCCGTCTCCGAGACGACGACCTTCCAGGGCGACCTGGAGTGGGATTCGCTGACCGTGATGGATTTCGTCGCCGCGATCGAGGACGAGTTCGACATCATCATCACGATGAACATGCAGGCCGAGATCGAGACGGTGGGCCAGCTCGCCGATGCCGTCGCCAAGCTGAGGGGCTGACCGTCATGACCGAAGCCGGGCTCGCCGCCGACGCGCTCCCCGCGAATGCCGCCCCCGTGGCGCCGGAGCGCGACCTGTTCTCGAAGTTCGATCCCCTGATCGCGGAGCGCGAGGCGCTGCTGGCGTCGGGCGTGCGCGATCCGTTCGGGATCGTGATGGAGCGCGTGCTGGGCCCGACCACCGCGGTCATCAAGGGGCGCGAGACGATCCTGCTCGGCACCTACAATTACATGGGCATGACGTTCGACGCCGACGTCATCGCCGCCGGGCGCGCGGCGCTGGAGCAGTTCGGCAGCGGCACCAACGGCAGCCGCATGCTCAACGGCACCTTCCGCGACCATGTCGAGGCGGAGGAGGCGCTGAAGGAATTCTACGGCGCGGATTTCGCGATGGTCTTCTCGACCGGCTATCAGGCGAACCTGGGCACGATCTCGACGATCGCGGGGCGCGGCGAATATGTCATCCTCGACGCCGACAGCCATGCCTCGATCTACGACGGCTGCAAGATGGGCGATGCCGAGGTCGTCCGCTTCCGCCACAATTCGGTCGAGGACCTCGACAAGCGGCTCGGCCGGCTGCCGAAGGAACCGGGCAAGCTGGTAGTGCTGGAGGGCGTCTATTCGATGCTCGGCGACATCGCCCCGCTGAAGGAGATGGTCGCGGTCGCCAGGAAGCACGGCGCCATGGTGCTGGTCGACGAGGCGCATTCGATGGGCTTCTTCGGCGAGCATGGCCGCGGCGTGTACGAGGATCAGGGGCTGGTGCTGGGCCGCGACGTCGATTTCGTGATCGGCACCTTCTCGAAATCGGTCGGCACGGTCGGCGGCTTCTGCATCTCCAACCATCCCAAGTTCGAGGCGATGCGGCTGTCGTGCCGCCCCTATATCTTCACCGCCTCGCTGCCGCCGTCGGTCGTCGCCACCGCGGCGACCTCGGTCCGCAAGCTGATGACCGCGCACGAGAAGCGGGCCCGGCTGTGGAGCAACGCGCGGCGCCTGCACGGCGGGCTGAAGCAGCTGGGCTTCCGGCTGGGGACGGACGCACCCGATTCGGCGATCGTCGCGGTGATCCTGGAGGATCAGGAGCAGGCCGTGGTGATGTGGCAGGCGCTGCTGGAGGCGGGGCTGTACGTCAACGTCGCACGCCCCCCGGCGACCCCGGCCGGCATGTTCCTGCTGCGCTGTTCGCTCTGTGCAGAGCACGAGGACGGGCAGCTGGACCGGATCATCGACATGTTTGCCAAAGCGGGGACATACGCCGGCGCCATCGCCTGACGGCCCCCTTCCCGGATCGAAGGCGATTTGTTACAATCGGCGGTGTGAGCGTAGGTTCCCTCGTCGATGAACAACCCCGCAGACGTCTGGCGTCGGCGTGGCGTTCGATCGCGCTGGGCGTGCTGGCGGCGGCGGGCGTCGCCACGCTGGCCGCGATCGTGTTCACGCTGGCGGACGCGGATCGTCAGCGCGACCGCGCGCTGGAGGCGCAGCGACACAGCTACGACGTGATGGTGATGGCGCGTACGCTGCAAGGCGTCATCGCGCGATCGGAGGCGTCGCTCGGCCGGTTCGTCATCTCCGGCGACCAGCAGCAGGGCGCGTTATACTATCAGGACTGGCGGCGCGCCGCCGCGGTGATCGACCGGCTGCAGCAGCTGACGCGCGATAACCGGCACCAGACGTCGCACCTCAGCAACCTGCGCCGCTCCTTCGCCAAGCGCGGCAGCGAATTGTCGGAGACCGCGCTCGCCACCAATTACGGCAAGAACGATCAGGCGCTGTCGCGCTACTGGCAGCTGCGCCGCACCGAATCGCTCGGGCAGATCAACCGCACGCTGAACCTGCTGATCGCGGACGAGCGCCAGCTGCTCGAATATCGCACCTCGCACGCCCTCGCGTCGATCAAGCGGTCGAACACGATCGCCAAGGTGCTGGCGGTGTTCGGCGTGCTGCTGGTGCTGGGCGCGATCGCGATGGGCTGGCTGATGGTGGAGGCGCTGGCGCAGCGCGCGCTGGCGGAGGACATGGCCGACAAGGAGCGCGAGCGCGCCGACGAACTCGCCGCCGCGGTGGAGAAGGCGACGGACGAGCTGCGCGCGCAGGAGGCGCAGCTGCGCCAGGTGCAGAAGATGGAGGCCGTCGGCCAGCTGACCGGCGGCATCGCGCACGATTTCAACAATATGCTGGCGGTGGTGCTGGGCGGGATGGAGCTGGCGCAGCGGCATCTGGCGACCGCGCCGGACGAGGCCGCGCGCCATCTGGAGAGCGCGCATGACGGCGCGCGGCGCGCCGTGGCGCTGACCAGCCGCCTCCTCGCCTTCGCGCGGGAGACCGCGATCAACCCGGAGCCGATCGGCGCTACGTGGTTGTTCGGCGATCTGGGCGACCTGCTGCGGCGGACCCTGGGAACCGGCGTGACCGTCACCTTCCGCGATTCGAGCGGCGGCTGGAAGACGCGCGCGGACCGCGTCCAGCTGGAGAACACGATCGTCAATCTGGCAGTCAATGCACGCGACGCGATGCAGGGGCGCGGCACGCTGACGATCGTCGCCAACCAGACGACATTGGAGGCGGACGAGAGCACCGGCCGCCCGGCGGGCGACTTCCTGACGATCGCGGTCAGCGACACCGGCTGCGGCATCGCGCCCGAGGTGATCGAACGCGTGTTCGAGCCGTTCTTCACCACCAAGCCGGTCGGCAAGGGCACCGGACTGGGACTGAGCCAGACCTTCGCCTTCGCGCGGCAGGTCGGCGGCGACGTGACGATCGCGTCGGTCGTCGGCAGCGGCACCACCGTCACGCTGCTGCTGCCGCGCGATCGGACCGCCGAGCGCCCGCTCGCGCCGCCCGCCCCGGGCGCAGGCGCGGCGCCGGCCCCGGCCCCGGCGCCGGTCCCGCCCCCGTCATCGGCGGCGACCCCCGCGTCACCGGCGGCGCCCGTCGTCCCCATCCTGACGCCTACGGTCGCGGCGGGGCTGTCGATCCTGGTGGTCGAGGACGATACCCGCGTCCTGTCCGCGACGATGGAGGCGCTGACCGAGCTGGGGCATCGGCCCGTCGCGTGCGACGATCCGCTGATGGCGCGCAGCGTGCTGGCGGGCATGGCCGCCATCGATCTCATCATCTCCGACGTGATGATGCCGGTCCTGACCGGGCCTGAGATGATCGCGGCCCTTCCCGAGGACATGGCGCGGGTCCCCGTCCTCTTCGTCACCGGATTCGCCGGCGGCGCGGGCAGCGCGATCGACCTGGGCGGTCGCCCCGTGCTGCGCAAGCCGTTCACGCTGGCGGGGCTGGAGGCCGCCGTATCGCGCGCCGCGGCGGCGGCCCCGTCCGCTCCGCTCGCGCCGGAACAGGTCGCCGCCGAATAGCCGTGCAAATCGGGTGCTGACGCCGGGCGGCGCGGTGCGTATAGCCGGGCGGACCCCTTCCCCCGGCCACAGGCGACGCGCACCCTTCATGCCCTCGATCGACCGTTACATGGCCCGGCTGATCGCGCTGCCGCTGTTCGCCACGCTGCTGATCGCCTCCATGCTGCTGATCCTCGACCGGATCGGCCGCCTGCTCGACTTCGTCGTGACGGAGGGCGGGCCGGTCGCGGTCGTGTGGAAGATGCTGGCCAACCTGCTGCCCGAATATCTGGGGCTGGGCATCCCGATCGGGCTGATGCTGGGCATCCTGCTCGCCTTCCGCCGCCTCGCCACGTCGAGCGAGCTGGACGTGATGCGCGGCGTGGGGATGAGCTACGGCCGGCTGCTGCGCGTGCCATACATGTACGCGATCGTCCTCGCCGCGCTCAACATCGCGATCGTCGGCTATATCCAGCCCAAGGCGCGCTACGCCTACGAGCAATTGCGCTTCGAGCTGCGCACCGGCGCGCTCGGCGCATCGATCAAGGTCGGCGAATTCGCGCATCTGGGCGACAACATGACGCTGCGGATCGAGCGCAGCCAGGAGGGCGGGCGCGCGCTGTCCGGCATCTTCGTCCATGCGCAGACGCCCCAGGGCGACTGGGTCGGCGTCACCGCGGAGCGCGGACAGTTCCTGGCGACCGACGACCCCAATGTCATCATCTTCCGCCTGACGAACGGCACGCTGATCCACAACCGCAAGGACTTCGCGACCCCGCGCACGCTGACCTTCACCGCGCACGACCTGCCGATCAACCTGCCGAAGTTCGAGAGCTTCCGCACCCGCGGCGGCGCGAACCTGGAATATACGCTGCCCGAGCTGGCGACGATCGGCCGCTCCCCGACGGCGAGCCAGGAATTGCGCGATGCCAGCCGCTCCGAATTCCACTTCCGCATGGCGGAGGTCGCGTCGATGTTCCTGCTGCCGATGCTCGCGGTCGCGCTGGGCGTACCCCCGAAGCGCTCGACCTCGGCGCTGGGCGTGTTCCTGTCGATCGTGATCGTCGTCACCTATCACAAGATCAACCAATATGCCGCGTCGCTGGGCGAGTTGGGAACGGTCGATCCGCTGATCGCGCTGTGGGTGCCGTTCGCGGTCTTCGCGGGGATCACGCTGTGGATGTACCACACGATCGCGCATGTCCCCGGCGGCCAGCCGATCGGCGCGCTGGAGCGCTTCTTCGGCAAGGCCTGGGCGCTCCTGATCCGCTATCTGCCCGGACGCCGCGCGCGGGAGGCACGCGCATGACCAGCTTCTTCCCGTCGCGCACCGTCGCGCTCTACATGGCGCGGCTGTTCCTGACGCGCACGTTCGGCATCCTGGCCGGGCTTGTGCTGGTGCTCCAGACGCTCGACCTGTTGAGCGAAAGCGGGCGCATCCTCGCCACCGCGGGCAACGGCGATGCGGAGATCTGGCGCTACGTCTCGCTGCGCGTGCCGCAGATCATCTCCACCTTCCTGCCCTTCTCGGTCCTGCTGGGTACGATCCTGACGCTCATCACGATGAACGCCAACAGCGAGATCATCGCGCTGAAGGCGGGCGGCCTGTCCGCGCATCAGGTGCTGGCGCCGCTCGTCACCGCCAGCCTGGGGGTCGCGCTCCTGACCTTCGCGTTCAACGACCGCATCGTCTCGCGCGCCACCGCGAACCTGAGCGCGTGGCAGAAGGTGAACTACGGCCCCCTGCCCGTCGATCGCGGCGACCGGACCAACGTGTGGGTGCGCGCGGGCGACGACCTGATTCAGGCGGACCGCATCGCCGGGCGCGGCAATGCGGCGCAATTGGGCGGCGTCACCGTGTACGAGCGTAACGCGGACGGCGGCCTGCGGGGGCTGATCGCGGCGCCGCAGGGCGTGCGCGACGGCGACGGCTGGCGCATCTGGCCCGCCAAGCGCTTCGACGTGGCGTCGGGCGCGGTGACGCGGATGGGCGCGACGATCGTCGGCCGCGGCGTGACGCCCGATCAGTTCACGCTGTCGAGCGTCGATGGCGAGGCCTTGTCCTTCGCCGGGCTGCGCGAGGCGATCGGCGACCTGTCGGAGGCCGGACGCCCGACCAAGGCGCTGGAGGGCGTGCTGTGGCACAAGCTGTCCGGCCCGCTGTCGTCGGTGCTGATGCCGCTGCTGGGCGCGGTCGCCGCCTTCGGCATCGCGCGGTCGGGCGCGCTGTTCGTCCGCGCGGTGATCGGGATGGGGCTGGGCTTCGCCTATTTCGTCGCCGACAAGTTCGCGCTGTCGATGGGCAATCTGGGCGCCTACCCGCCGTTCCTCGCCGCCTGGGCGCCGTTCCTGCTGTTCCTGCTGATCGGCGAGGCGGTGCTGCTCAGGACCGAGGAATAGTGCTCCTGCGCCCGCAGGGGCCCAGGGCCAGGGATGCGGACGATCGCTGTTTCGCGTGGCCCCGAATTCCGGCCTCCGCCGGAACTCGGTGACCGCTTACCGCCGCCCCATCGTCGATCGCCCGATCTTCCATACCAGCCCCGGCAGCCCGGCATAGTTCGCCTTGTAATAGGGCGAGGCCGGCTCCAGCACCCCCGACAGACGGCGGTGCGCCTCCGCCAGCGCGTGATAGGGCACGCCCGGCAGCAGATGGTGCAGCGCATGATAGCGCAGCCCGATCGGCGCCCACACCACCGGCAGCAGCGCCGGCGGCGGCACGTTGACCGAATCGAGATATTGCGCGGTGACGGTCATCACCTCGCCCTCGTTCTCCCACAGATGCGCCACGAGCGTGCGCACCTGGTTGATGAGCGCGACGCCGGACCCCACCGCGAGGAAGACGAGGAACGCCTTCAGCGGCAGCACGCCGGTCGCGGTCGCCGCCAGCAGCGCGATCGCCCACAGGCTGGTCGCTACCTCCATCACCGTCCAGCGGCGCTTTTCGTCGCCCTCGGGCATGCGGCGGCGGAACGACGGGTTGATCGACAGCGCCGAATAGCGCGCCACCACCGTCTGACGCAGCCGCGGCGACAGCCACGACAGCGGCGACAGGATCGCGAACCGGATCAGCAATCCGACAGGCGCCAGCATCGACACGATGATGAAGACCGGCAGCGTCCACGGCTTCATCAGCGCGAGCGGCAGATATTCGGGATCCTCCGACGTGCCGTAGCGGGTGCGTGCGTGGTGCAGGTTATGCACGCCCTCGTACATGAACGACGGGATCATCATCGGCACGCCGATCAGCGCGTTCCACCCGGTGCGGAAACCCGGCAGGGCCGCGTGCTTCACATGCGTCAGTTCGTGGATCATGCTCATGCCGCGATACAGCGCCAGCACCGACACGATCCCGGCCACCACCGCCCAGACCGGCGAGGCGAGCGTCACCGCCGCCGCCAGCGCGCCATAGCCCACCACCGAGGAGGCGATCAGGTCGGCCCAATAGATGCCGGGACGCGGATGGACCAGGTCGCGGGTCAGCTCCGCCGCCGCCTTCAGCATGGCGCGATCGTCGGCGATCCGCGGGCGCGGCGCCGCCGGGGCTGCCGCCTCGCGATCGAGGGTCATCGTGGTCGTCATGGCATTTTCCATTGCCGGTACATAGTGGCGAGACGGTGACGATCACAGGTCCGCGCCGCCTTGATGCAGCGCAAAAGCTCGCTCGCCATGATCGATTGTAACGTTTAATGGCCGACGTCATGACCGCGCTGACCATCACCCCCGTCACCACCAGGGCCGATCGCAAGGCCTTCGTCGACCTGCCCTTCCGCCTCTATCGCGACGATCCCCATTGGGTGCCGCCGCTCAAGGGAGAGGCGCTGGGCCTCATCACGCCGGAGAAGAACGGCTGGTACAGCCATGCCGAGGCGCAGCTGTTCCTGGCGCATCGCGACGGCCGGGTCGTCGGGCGAATCTCCGCGCATATCGACACGCTGGCGCTGACGATGCCCGCGGCGCAGGGGTTCGGCCCGGGCGTCGGGCAATGGGGGCTGATGGAGGCGGAGGACGAGCAGGTCTTCGCCGCGCTGCTCGCGCAGGCGGAGGACTGGCTACGCGGCAAGGGAATGACCCGCGCGCTCGGCCCGATCTCGCAGTCGATCTGGGAGGAGCCGGGCCTGCTGATCCAGGGTTACGACCATCCCCCCACGGTGATGATGGGCCATGCCCGGCCGGAATATCGCGGCTGGATCGAGCGTGCGGGCTATCTGCCGGTCAAGCAGCTCCAGACCTACGAACTGGACATCACGCAGGAATTTCCCCCGCTGGTGAAGCGGATCATCCGCTCCGGCGAGAAGAACCCCAGCATCGTCGTCCGCGAGGTCGACAAGCGCAAGTTCGAGGAGGAGGCGGCGATCATCCTCTCGATCCTCAACGATGCCTGGTCCGACAATTGGGGCTTCGTGCCGCTGACCCCGCCCGAGATCAAGGATGTCGGGGTCAAGCTGAAACCGATCGTCTTCAACGACCTGATCCGTATCGCCGAGCTCGACGGGCGTCCGGTCGCCTTCATGATTACCCTTCCCGACCTGAACGAGGCGATCGCGCCGCTGAACGGGCATCTGCTCCCGTTCGGCTGGGCCAGGCTGTTGTGGTGGCTGCGCAAGCCCCGGGTGCGGACGATGCGCGTGCCCCTGATGGGCGTGGTGAAGGACCTGCAATCGTCGCGGCTGGCGAGCCAGCTGGCCTTCATGCTGATCGAGGCGATCCGGCGGGCGTCGGTGGCGAACTACGGTGCCTCACGCGGCGAGATCGGCTGGATCCTGGACGACAACCAGGGGATGAACTCGATCGCCACCGCGATCGAAAGCCGCGTCAACAAGGTGTACCAGATCTACGAACGCACGCTGTAGTCCGTCGTCGCGGCGAACGCGGGGCGGCACCGGCCGCATCGGCCGGTGCCATGAGGTGACCCCCCTCATCCCGCGTCACAGGTTCGCGGGAACGGTGACGCCGACGGCCTTCCAGTCGGAACGGGTGCGGCAGCTGCGCTTCGTGATGCGCGTGCCGGTGCTTTCCAGCTCGTAGCAATAGAGCGTCTTCGCGTCGCGCTTCGCGGGGGTGGCAGCGACCTTCTCGACCTGCGCATCGGCGGCGGGCTTCGCGACGATCGGCTCGGCGCTCGCGGCCGAGACGGCGAACAGGCTGGACAGCGCGGCGGTGATGACAATGGCCTTCATGATGCTTCTCCCTCGTCCCATCGTCGGGACACGGGATGCATTGCAGGCCGCGTGCCAGTTTATCTTATCGTTGATTCACAATGCCTTAGTGCTAAACTTGCAGCCGTGTTAGCAAGGCAATACACCAACTAGCGGCGTGCCGCGCCAACTTTCGGTCAGAATCCCACCGCCCCGCCCAGCACCAGCCGCAGGTCAGGCGCGTCATGGTTCAACCCGGCCACCGCCAGCACGTCCAGCTGCGTGTGTGCGCCCGGCTGCCACGCCAGCGAGGCCGCTCCCAGCATCGGCGTGGTGACCCCCGCGGGATCGTCGTCGCGCTCGACCGAAAACTCCGCGACCGCGGTCAGCGACCCGGTCAGCGCATAGCCGAGCCCGACCACGCCGCTGACGTCGACGTGACGGCCGTGACGGTCCTGATCGGCCTGCGCCGCCAGCTGGCCGGTGAAATCGACCGACCATGTGTCGTCGATCGCATAGGCCACCGGCACCACCACGCCCGCCGACCAGTCGCCCGCGCCGATCGCCCCGCCGCCGACCGGCAGCGTGACATAGGGCTGGAGCGCGCTCGACAGGCCCTTGCCGTCCGGACCGCTCAGCGCCTGCCGGACGCCCAGCGTGACATCGCCGACACCGTTCTGCCGCGTCACCGCGCCGCTCGTCCGGTCGCGCATCCGCACGCCCCCCAGCGCGGTCCAGCCCAGCTGAAGCTCGGTCGCCGGCCCCACGCCGAAGCGCGCCACGATGTCGCCTGCCAGCATCGTATCGGTCCGCGTCTCGCCATCGTCGCCGCGCTCCCAGTCGAGGCTCGACATCTCGATCTGGACCTGTCCCGGCAGGGTCGTGCACCCGCTCGCCCCCAGCGACGGACGATTGGGGCAGAAGCGGATCGGGTCATCCCCTTGCGCGGCCGCGATCATCGGGACCATCGCCCCCACGGCGCCCAGCAGCAGCAGGAGCGGGCGCCAGGTCATCGCAGCGTCACCCACGTCGGGGCATGATCGCTGGCCTTCTCGCGCCCGCGATAGTCCTTGTCCACACCCGCCTCCGCCAGCCGGTCCGCCACCGCGGGGCTCAGCAGCAGGTGATCGATGCGGAACCCCGCATCGCGCTGCCACGCGCCCGCCTGATAGTCCCAGAAGGTCCACACGCCGCCGCGCGGATGTCGCGTGCGCAGCGCGTCGGTCCAGCCCTGTGCCACCAGCGCGCGATAGCCGGCGCGGCTTTCCGGCTGCATCAGCGCGTCGGACGCCATCGCCTTGACCGAGAAGACGTCGTCGTCGTTCGGTATCACGTTATAGTCGCCCGCCAGGATCGCCGGGACTTCCGCCGCCAGCAATTCCAGCGCGCGCGCGCGCAGCCGGTCGATCCAGCGCAGCTTGTAGTCGAACTTCGGCCCCGGCTGCGGATTGCCGTTCGGCAGATAGATCGACGCGACCGTCAGCCCGAAGACCTCGCATTCCAGATAGCGACTATGCTCGTCCTCCGGCTCCCCGGTCAGTCCGCGCTGGCGCTCGACCGGGTCGGCACCTTTGGCCAGCACCGCGACGCCGTTGAACCCCTTCTGCCCATGCCACACCGCGCCGTAACCGGCCGCGCGGATGTCCGCCTCGGGGAAGGTCTCGTCGCTGGACTTCAGCTCCTGCAGACACACCACGTCGGGCTGCTGCTCGGCAAGATATTCGATCAGCCGCGGCAGCCGCGCCTTGATGCCGTTGACGTTGTAGGTGACGATCTTCATCCGCCCGCATCTAGTCGCAATGGCGGGCGTCGGGAATGGTCCTCAGACCGAGAAGCTGGTCCCGCAGCCGCAACCGCTGGCGGCGACGGGATTGTCCACCTTGAACGACGCACCGCCCAGCGATTCGACGTAATCGACGCTCGCCCCGCGCACGAGGTCCAGGCTGACGTCGTCGACCACCAGCCGCACGCCATCCGTTTCCGCCACGATGTCGCCCGCCTCCGGCGCGTCGGCGAAGCCGAACCTGTACTGGAACCCAGAGCACCCGCCGCCCTCGACCGACAGTCGCAGGATCGCGGGCTTGCCCTGCTTCGCCGCAATCGCCGCCACGCGCGCGGCGGCGGAGGGGGTCAGGATGATATCGGGTGCGAGCGTAGCCATGACGGGGAGATAGGGTGTCCGGCAGGTCAGGGGAAGACGGGTTCACGCGAAGACGCCAAGCCGCGAAGGGGGTCGGTTCGCGCAAAGCACGCAGAGGACGCAACGACGTCCCTGTTCGCGCGTCCATCGCGACACCCTATCGTTCGGCAGACAGATTGCTTTCGCTGACGCGAGACGTCCCAACGAACGCCACCACTCTGCGTCCTCTGCGTGCTCTGCGCGAACCCGGAATCTTCGCCTGGTCGCGATAAAATCAGTCCTGCGGCGCCGGCCCCGTCGTCGACACCGGGATCTGCCCCACGGCGCGATCCTGCGCCGCCATCAGGTAATCGGCGGTGGTCAGGAACGGCACCGGGTTCACCGCATGGCCGTCGATCCGCACCTCGTAATGCAGGTGCGGCCCGGTCGAGCGCCCGGTCGAACCCATCAGCGCGATCAGCTGCCCGCGCTTCACGCGGGTGTTGTCGCCGACCACGATCTTCGACAGATGGCCGTAGCGGGTCGCGATGCCCTTCCCGTGGTTGATCTCGACCATATTGCCATAGCCGCCCTGCCGCCCGGCGTGGCTGACGATGCCGTCGGCGGTCGCGTAGATCGGGGTGCCGGTCGGGCCGGGAATATCGACCCCCGCATGCATCGCCGCGGTGCCGCGAAACGGGTCGGAACGGATCCCGAAATTGCTGGTGAACTGCAGCTTCTGCACCGGCTGCACGCTGGGGATGGCGATCACGCCCTGCTCCAGCCGGTCGAGCTTCTTCCAGGTGTTGAACAGCGAACGGAACTGCTGGTCCGCCGCCATGTCGGCGCGCGCCTCGACGCTGGTCGCCTCGATCAGCGGGCCGCCCATCGCGCTCGCACCCGCCCGGGCGATGCGCGTCGGCGAAATGCCCAGCTGGCGGATCTGCTTCGTGGTCTTCGCATAGCGCTCGACCAGCTGCCGCTCCGCGACCTCCGCCAGTTGCGCCTGGCGCTGCTCGATGCTCAGGAACGGGCGAATCGTCTCGGCGGCGACGCGGGTCGCCTGCGGGTCGATCGACAAGGTGGCGAGCGCCAGCTCCTTCGCCTCGCCCTGCCCCGTCAGCGCGGCGGCGAGGAGCGACTGGCGCTGCTCGATCCGCCTGGCATGCAATGTCGCGGCGTCGCGGATCGTCGCGACCTTCGCCTGCATCCGCGCGACCTTGCCCTCCATCTGCGCCAGCCGCTGCGCCGTCTCGGTCGGCTCGACCCGGCCGGCGGCCTGCGCCGCGCCGTAGCCGGCGAAGCCCAGCAGCATCGCGCCGCCCGCCGCCAGCGCGCCATGCGCCACGCCGTTCAGGCGGATGCGGCGGCCATTGTGGACGATCAGCGTGCGGCTGCGGCGGCGGTCGGACGGGCGCGCTGCCGGCGTGGAGGAAGAAAGGTTCATCGGACCCCAGGAAGATCAGGATTGCAGCCGCCGGATCACGCCCGATGGCCCCCATTTCTGCGAACACGACCGCGAGACACCCCCATCCCTTGAGATGGCCCCGTGGACAGGCGCCGATGTGCCGGGAGAAAGGTTAACGGGGCAAGAGCATTCGCCCCGGCGCGCGTCGAACCGCCACCGACGCGGGCTGAGTCGTTGAATCGCCGATGAACGAAGGCGCCGAACCCGCGCGAATCCGCACGGTACAGCGTTGTCGGACTATCGTCCGCGCGCCGCCTCCAGCACCGCCTCGGCATGGCCCGGCACCTTCACCTTGCGCCATTCGCGCACCAGCCGGCCGTCCCCGTCGAACAGGAACGTCGCGCGCTCGATCCCCATGTAGGTCTTGCCGTAGAGCTGCTTCTCGCCCCACACCCCGAACGCCTCGGTCACGCTGCCGTCCAGGTCGCTCGCCAGCGGCACCGTCAGATCGTGCTTCGCCACGAACTTCCGATGCCTGGCGACGGTGTCGCGCGACACGCCCAATACGCTCACGCCCGCCGCGGCGAACGCATCGGCCTGCGCGGAGAAATCCTGCGCCTCGCGGGTGCAGCCGGGCGTGTCGTCCTTGGGATAGAAATAGACGACCAGCGGGCGCGGCAGGTCGGCCAGCCGCAACGGCTGCCCGTCGACGCCGGTCGCGGTCACGTCGGGGAGGGTGTCCATGTCGCGCTCTCCTGCCAGAAATCCGCGACCGTCTTGCGCACCGCGTCCAGCCTGGCAAGCACCATCGGCCAGTCGTCCAGCCCCAGCGCGCGCGCGATCAGCGCCCGCGTCGCCGCCGCCGCCGGCTCGCCCGCATCGGGCGCCACCAGCCGCACCGTCACCAGCAGCCGCGTCAGCAGGTCGTGCGCCGCGCGCAGGGCCGGTGGACAGGCCCCCGCCGCCGCCAGCGCATCGATCGCGCGCGCCAGGTCGGGGTCGAACGCGATGCGCCGCGTCAATTGCGCGGTGTGGACCGCGAACTCCAGGTCGACCAGCCCGCCCGGCAGCAGCTTCGCGTCGAGCGCCCCCTGCGGTGGCTTGTGCCGCGCCATCTCGGCGCGCATCGCCTGCGCATCGGCGGCGACGTCACGCGGCGGGCGGGCGCCCTCCAGCACCTCGGCGACGATCGCCACCACCCCGGCGCGCGCTGCGGTCGAACCGTGAATCGGTCGCGCGCGGGTCAGCGCCATATGCTCCCACGTCCACGCCTCCTCGCGCTGATACCGTGCGAAGCTGTCGAGCGTGACGACCAGCGGCCCCTGCGCACCGCTCGGCCGCAGCCGCGTGTCGATCGCATAGAGCGGCCCCGCCGCCGTGGGCACCGACAGCGCCGCGGTCACCCGCTGCGCCAGCCGCGTGAAGTACAGCGTCGCGCCGAGCGGGCGTGCGCCATCCGATTCGGCCGAGAAATCGCCGGTGAAGAGATAGATGAGATCGAGGTCGGAGGCGTGGGTCAGCGCGGCCCCGCCCATCCGCCCGAGCGCCAGGATGACCAGCTCTCCGCCCGGCACGTTACCATGCGCACGCGCGAACTCCGCCGTCGCCGCGCTGGCCAGCGTCTCGACCGCCGCCTCCGCCACCCGCGCATAGCCGCCCGCCACCGCCAGCGGATCGGCCGCGCCCGCCACGATCTGCACGCCCAGCGCGAATCTCTTGTCGCCCACCACCCGGCGGACATGCTCCAGCAGCGCCTGGTAATCCGCGCCGCGTTCGGTGCGGCGCATCTCCGCCGCCAGCTCCTCGACCGTCCCCACCGGGGCCAGCGCGCTCGCGTCGATCAACCCGTCGAGCAGATCGGGGCGCCGCGCCAGCTCCTCCGCCAGGGTCGGTGCATGGCTCAGCACCGCCGCCAGCAGCGCGGCCAGCGCCGGGCGCGCCTCCAGCAGACGGAAGATGTTGATCGCGCTCGGCAATCGCTCCAGCAGCCGGTCGAGCCGGTTGAGCGCCACCAGCGGCACCGGCGCCTGCGCCAGTGCCTCGATCAGTCCGGGCAGCACCGCCTCCAGCGCGCTCTGCGCCGCCGCGCTGCGCAGTGACGGATAGCGCCCCTCGCGCCACGTCGCGACCCGCTTCACCGCCTCGTCGGTCTCGGCGAACCCCGCCGTCCCCAGCCGTTCGGCCAGCCGGTCGCCGTGACGCGGCAGCGCGGGTGTCTCGGCAGGCGCGAGCCGGTCGAAGATCGCGGCGACGCGCGCGACATGGGGCGCCAGCAGGGCGAGCAGCGCCGCCCCGTCGGCCACGCCGTGCAGCCGCGCGACATGGTCCAGCGCCTCTGCGTCGGGCAGCGTGTGCGTCTGGCGATCGTCGATCATCTGGACGCGGTGCTCGATCGTCCGCAGCAGCGTATAGGCCTGCGCCAGCGCCTGCGCCTCTGCGGGCTCGATCCGCCCCGCCGCCGCCAGCGCGGCCAGCGCGTCGCGCGTCGCCGGCGCGCGTAACGCGGCGTCGCGCCCGCCGTGGATCAGCTGGTGGATCTGCGCGAAGAACTCGACCTCGCGAATGCCCCCGCGCCCGCGCTTCAGGTCGAAGCCAGGGCCGAACGCCTGCCCCTGCGCGTGGTGGTCGCGGATGCGGCGCGTGATGTCCAGGATCTCGCCCACCGCCCCGAAGTCGAGGCTACGGCGCCAGATGAAGGGGCGGATCGTATCCAGGAAGCGCTGCCCCAGCGCCATGTCCCCCGCCGCCGCCCGCGCACGGATGAAGGCGGCGCGCTCCCACGGCAGCGCCTGCGATTCGTAATAAGCGATCGCCGCATCGACCGGGATCGCGATCGGGGTGATCTCCGGCGACGGGCGCAGCCGCAGGTCGACGCGCACCACATAACCGTCGCCGTCGCGCGCATGCAGCAGTTCCAGCACCCGCCGCCCGATGCGCACCGCGGCATCGGCCACCTCCTCGCGCGCGCGATGCGGCAGCGTCGCGGGATCGTAGAGGAAGATGGGGTCGATATCCGACGAATAGTTGAGCTCGTGACTGCCCTGCTTCCCGAGCGCGATCGCGGCGAAACCCCGCGGTTCGGCACCGGGCACCCGCTCGCGGATCGCCTCGGCGATGGCGGCGTCCAGCGCGTGGTCGGCAAAGTCGGAGAGCCGCCGCGTCACCGCGGTCAGGTCGAGCGTCCCCGACAGATCGCCGAGCGCGACCTCGAGCGCGAGGCGCCGCCGCTCCAGCCGCAGTCGCCGCCCGACGGGCAGGTCCCCCGCGTCCAGCGCCGCCGCGGTCGCCTCTTCCCGCGCCATCAGCCCGGCGAGGAACGGCGCGTGCCGGCCCGCGCGCCTGCGTGCATGGTCGATGGGCAGAACGGTCATGAAGGCGAAACCTAATATCCGATCGCTCGTTCACGCAACATGGTACGTCCGCACCCCTCCCCTGCTACCAGCACGTACGGCAGCTATGTCGTACGGGAGACGCGTCGGGGCGACGTTCTCGGCACCTCGCTCAAGGCCGCATACGACCGCGACCGGCCGCTGCCGTCGGATATGGCGCAGATGCTGGCGCTTCTGGCGCACGTCGGGCGCTGATCGGAAGGTCGAAGCGCATAGGCTCCGACAACCGTGGTCGACGGTCGTTGGCCGCCAGATGGTGGAACCGAGGTTCAATTATTCACCATCACCCCGGGGCTTGACCGACGCCTCTGCGAACGTCGTTTATCGCCCGATAATTTCGCCGTCCCCCGGCGAAAGCAGGACCTTTGCAAAAGGCTCCCCCGTGCTCCTGCGCAGGCAGGAGCCCAGGGTTGCGGGTCCCATAAGGCGTTGTTCTGCCTGGCCCTGGGCTCCTGCCTGCGCAGGAGCACGGCGTGGGCTCGATGCCGTTGCGCCCGTTTGGCAAAGGTCCCGCGAAAGCCGGGGTCCAGTTGGCGTGGCTTTTCCGTCTGTTATCGCCGTTCCCCAGCTCGGCCCCGGCGAAAGCGGGACCTTTGCAAAAGACTCCCCCGTGCTCCTGCGCAGGCAGGAGCCCAGGGTTGCAGATCCCATAAGGCGTTGATGTGCTGGGCCCTGGGCTCCTGCCTCCGCAGGAGCACGGCATGGGCTCGATGCCGTTGCGCCCGTTTGGCAAAGGTCCCGCGAAAGCCAGGGTCCAGTTGGCGTGGCTTTTCCGTCTGTTATCACCGTCCCCCAGCTGGGCCCCGGCCTTCGCCGGGGAACAGGGAACTGAGTTTCGCAGAGGACTCGGCTTGACCCGGTATCCCGCTTCTTTCGCACGGTAGCCGAAGAGAAGCGGGATACCGGGTCAAGGCTCTCCCGAGCGAAGTCGAAGGGCTCGGGATGACGGTGCCTATGGGCGGCATTTCGAATTCGAATGACCAGGTCGTTCTGGAAGAGGCGGCAAGAATGTAGGCCCGAAACGGCAGGCTTCAATCAGCCCCCGCAGGAAAGCCCCGACCTCGACGCATCGAACGAACACCCACCCGCGACCGGATCACCGATCGCGGCTGAGTTCGTCCACCTCGTTCATGATCGAATCGAGCGTCGAGCGTTCCGCGTCGACCTCGTGGTCGCGGCGTGACGACAGCGCGCCGTCGGTCATCAGCGCCTCCAGCGCGACCCGCCCGCGCGCCACGCGGCTCTTGATCGTACCGACCGCCACGCCGCAGATATCCGCCGCTTCCTCATAGGCGAAACCACCCGCTCCGACGAGGATCAGCGCCTCGCGCTGCGGCTGCGGCAGGTGCATCAGCGCCCGCTGCATGTCCGCCAGCTCGACGTGCTTGTCCTGGCTCGCCGGTGCCGCGAGCACGCGGTCGGCGACCAGATCGTCCCACTCGCCCTTGAACCGTGCCCGGCGCATCTGGCTGAGGAACAGGTTGCGCAGGATGATGAACGTCCAAGCCCGCATGTTGGTGCCGGCCTGGAAGCGCTTGCGCGCCGCCCACGCCTTCAGCAGCGTTTCCTGCACCAGATCGTCGGCCAGATCGCGGTTGCCCGACAGCGAGCGGCCGAACGCGCGCAGATGCGGGATGACGAGCGCCAGCTGCTTCTTGAACTCGGGATCGGAAAGCGAAACGTGCTCCACCGGCGCGGGCGGCGCATCGTCTGCGTCCGTGTGACTGTGGGTCATGCCGCTCCGTGATGGTGACGCCGCCCCGACGGGTTCGGCATTAGAAAGCGCAAGATAGGTATCGTCGGCCGGGTTGGCCAGTGCAAGCGGCGCCATGTGCGTCAGGACAGCAGGATCGCAGCGAAGATGACGATCACCAGCAGGAGCGATGCGCCCAGTATCCAGCGCACGCGCCCGTTCGTGGTGGCGGCGCGCGCCTCGTTGGTGTCCAGATGGATGCGGTCGTTGCTGTCTGCCATGATCCTACAACCCCGTTGAACCGTTTTGGGTCCGTACCGAACGTACGGACCCGCCACGTTGTTGCCGCCGTGCGCGGGCGCAGGTCGCCGTGCGTCAGGCGGGGACCGTGCTTTCGTCGAAGAACAGCGCCTGGCTGATCGCGGCCTTCACCGTGGAGCGCTGGAACGGCTTGGTGATGAGGAAGGTGGGCTCGGGCCGCTCGCCCGTCAGCAGCCGCTCCGGGAAGGCGGTGATGAAGATCACCGGCACGTTGAACTCGGCCAGGATGTCCTTCACCGCGTCGATGCCGGAACTGTCGTCGGCCAGCTGGATATCGGCCAGCACCAGGCCGGGGCGGTCCTCCATTGCCAGCGCCACCGCTTCGTCGCGGGTCACCGCCACGCCGGTCACCTCATGGCCCAGGTCGCGCACGATCGACTCGATATCCATCGCGATGATCGGCTCGTCCTCGATGATGAGGACGCGCGCACGGGTCTGCTTCTCGATCTCCGACAGCGCCTCGGCGACCAGCGCGTCCACCTCGGCGGCGTCGACCTCGATCAGATAGGCCGCATCCTCGGGCGTGAAGCCCTCCATCGCGGTCAGCAGCAGCGCCTGACGCGACAGCGGCGTCATCCGCGACAGCCGCGCACGCGCCACCGCCTCCTGCTCCTCGGCCGGCTCGTCCTGCGCGACCTCGTCGTAATTGGCGGAGTTCCAGATCGCCTGGAACGTCCGGTACAGGCCCAGCCGGGGATCGACGTCGCGCGGAAATTCCTGCGGTGCGGCGACGATCGCCTCCAGCGTGGCACGAACGTAGCGGTCGCCCTGCGCCTGGCTGCCCGTCAGCGCACGGCCGTAGCGGCGCAGGAACGGAAGGTGTGGCGCGAGTTGTTGTCCGAGCGACATGTGTAGAAAGCCCTCCCTGCGGCCGTCGGCACCTGTGCGCGCGACCGCCGAATCTTCACGAACGTGGACCAATACGCGGCCGTGGCAAGGTGCCTCCCCCCGGTCGGCGATTTTCGTCGCACAGGTCGGGAACCAACGAAGCCATATTTGGTTTCATCGGCCAAGCGCGCGTTGGCGTGCAAGGCAGCACTGGAGATCTCCCAGCGTGTTCCACCCGGTCCCTCGCGGCCACCGGACTGGGCTGTCTTGGGCAGGACACTCGGGGGGAAAGCGTTGACGTCGGACAAGAAAGCGCCGGACAAGCCCAAAAAGGCCGCCGTCGCACAGTCGAAGAACCGGGATATGGGATCGGCGCTGCGTTCCGTGTATCAGAAGACCGTGGAGGAAGCGGTTCCCGACGACCTGCTCTCGCTGCTCGGCAAGCTCGACTGATCGCGGGTGACCGCCTCCCCTGCCACTGACGCGCCCGCTTCCGCCGCGGTGCGTCCGGGCATGTTCGCGCGCTGGCCGACCGGCGCCAAGCTCTTCCTCATCCTCAGCATCGCGCTGCTGCCGCTGGCGCTGATCGCGATCTTCGCCACGCTGCGCGTGACGCAGATCGCGGATACCGAACTGCGCTCGCACCTTCGCGTCGCGGCGGCGGAGTCCACCCGCGCCATCGCGATCGAGCTGGTCGGCGACATGACCGCGCTGCGCGTAGCGGTCGACGCGCTGCAGGCCGACAAGGGCGACGCGCCCAGCTGCGCCCGCGCGCAGGGCGTGTTCGCGCAGCAATCCGCCGCGGGCACCGGCTTCGTCATCCTCGACCGGCGCGGGCGTCCCATCTGCGGCGAGCCCTTCCCCGGTGCCGCCGCCTTCGCCCGCCAGTCGGACCCGACCGCGCTCAGCGCCAAGATCGTCGACAATCGCGGGCTGATGCTTCGGATCGCGGGTCGCAGCAACCGCGTCACCGCCGCCGCGTGGTTCCCGGCGCCGTTCCTCGCGCAGATCAGCCGCCCGAGCGGGTTCGCGCCCGATTACGGTGCCGCGCTCACGCTGGGCGACGACCGGCTGACGCTCGACCCGCTGGAGCGCGAGAGTGCGCTGGAGCGGCGCGAGAGCGTCCGCAACGCGCTGGGCATCAACGGGCTGATGCTGGAGATGCAGGTGCGCAGCGCACCGATCGGCTCCCCGCTGCTCATCGCGCTCGTCCTGCCGCTGCTGATGTGGGCGGCGGCCGCCGCGATCAGCTGGTTCGTGGTCGATCGGCTGCTGATCGCCCCGCTGCGCGCGCTGCGCGGCAGCATCGCGGCCTATTCGCCGGGCGACCAGCCCGACCCGGCGATGCTGCGCGCGCTGCCCGCACAGGAGATCCGCGAGCTGGGCGACACGTTCCGCGCGCTCAGCCGCACCGTCGCCATCCACGAGGCCGGGCTGGCCGAGGGGCTGGTGCGCCAGACCAAGCTGACGCGCGAGGTGCACCACCGCGTCAAGAACAACCTCCAGGTCATCGCCAGCCTCATCAACTTCCACGCCCGCGGCGCGCGCAGTGCGGAGGCGACGCAGGCCTATGCCTCGATCCAGCGCCGGGTCGACGCGCTCGCGGTCGTCCACCGCTACCATTATGCGGAGATGGAGGAGAATCGCGGCGTGGGCCTGCGCGCCGTGCTGGGCGAGCTCGCCTCCAGCATCCGCGCCACCGCGCCGGAGGGGACGCGCGTCGCGATCGTGCTCGACGTCGATCCCTTCTATGTAACGCAGGACGTCGCGGTGGCGGTCGCCTTCTTGGTGACCGAACTGATCGAACTCGCGATGGTCGGCACGCCCGAGGTCCAGCTGCGGCTATCGCTCAAGCCGGCCAATGAAGAGATGCGCGCGGTCCTGCGCCTGTCGTCGCGTGCGCTGGTCGACGACGATCCGCTGCGCGACCGCCTGCAGCATCGCTACGGCCGTGTGATCGAGGGGCTGAGCCGCCAGCTGCGCTCGACGCTCCAGCACGATCCGCTGACCGGCGCCTACGAGATCGCGATCGCGGTGACGGGCGTCGAATAAAAACGCGCGTCCGGCAAAAATAATCGGGAACCGCCGGAACCCCCAACCGACCGCCTCGTTATGACCTTCGGATAGCGACCTTATGCCCCCCCGCTCTCGCTATCCAACAACACAGGCCCGGAAGCGTCACCCTCCCCCCCCCGGTGACGCTTCCGGGCCTATACTTTTGCGCGACGTCCAGCGGCACTGCGGCGCACCTCCCCTCCGATCCATTCCATCAATGGAACGATTGCCCGTCATCGGCATTGTGCGTTCGTCCTTTCTTGGGAGTAGACACGATGCGTAAGGTTGTGACGATGGCCATCCTGGCGAGCGCGGTGCTGGTTTCGGCGTGCAACACCGTGGCGGGCGCGGGCAAGGACGTGTCCTCCGCCGGTCGCGCGGTCACCAACACCGCGGAAGACGTGAAGAAGTAAGCGTCCCGCCCTCACCGGGATGCGAGGAAGGCGGTCCGCAAGGACCGCCTTTTTTCGCGCCCGTGATCCGTCGGTGGCGGGCGTAGCGAAGCGATCGGGGGTCGGACCGGGGTGCCCCGGACGGCTTCGACATGCCGGCTGGGCGACCTGGCCCGCCCCGCTACTCCGGCGTGGTCGTCGCTTCCTTCGCGCGGCGGCGTTCGGTAAACCAGATGCCGATGATCGCCAGCTCGTAGAGGATGGTGAGCGGGATCGCGAGCAGCAGCTGCGACCCCACGTCCGGCGGCGTCAGCACCGCCGCGATCGCGAACGCACCGACGATGGCATAGCGCCGCGCCCCGATCAGCTGCCGGCGGGTCACGATCCCGGCGCGCTCCAGCAGCATCAGCAGCACCGGCAGCAGGAACGCCGCGCCGAAGCCGAACAGGAACTGCATCACGAAGCTTAGGTAGTTGCCGATCGCCGGCAGCGCCTGCTGCTGCACCCCGCCGATCATCCCGGAATAGCCGAGCAGGAAGTGCAGCGCCATCGGGATGGCGATGTAATAGGCCATCGCCGCGCCGGTCAGGAACAGCACCGGGGTCGCCAGCAGGAACGGCAGCAGCGCGCGCTTTTCCTTGCGGTACAGCCCCGGGGCCACGAACTGCCACAGCTGGTTGGCGATCACCGGAAACGCCAGCATCATCGCGGAGAAGAACGCGACCTTGATCTGGACGAAGAACGCCTCGAACAGCTGGGTATAGATGACGGTCTTCTGCCCGGCATGCAGCAACGGCTGGACCAGGAAGGCGAAGATGTCCTCCGCGAAATAATAGCAGACCGCAAAGGCGAGCCCGACCGCGACGATGCAGAACAGCAGCCGGCGGCGCAGCTCCAGCAGATGGTCGAGCAGCGGCGCGCGGCTGTCGTCGAGTTCGTCGGCCATGTCGGTCATGCCGCTACCTTCACGACGGGGCCTTGTCCGTCGCGACGGGCGCGGTGGGATGTTCGGCGGGCGCGACGGGTGCGGTCGGATGCTCGGCCGGCGCGACGACGGGCTTCTCGACCATCACCGGGCGCGACACCTCGTGCCCGTCGGGCTGATCGGCGGACATGCCGGCACCGTCACGCGGCGCGTCGGGCGCGGGCAGCGCGGCCGGTTCGGGCGGCGGCGACGGTATGAACGGATGCTCGCGCATGATCCGCTCGTTTTCCGCCTTCCACTTCTTCTCCATTTCCTCCAGCTCGGCCTCGCGCACCATCTCGTCGAAGCCGGCGCGGAACTGCCGCCCGACCGCGCGGGCGCGGCCGACCCAATAGCCGACGACGCGCATCGCCTTGGGCAGGTCCTTGGGACCGATCACCACCAGCGCGACGAACGCGACCAGCAGCAGCTCGGACGGAGCGATATCGAACATTCAGCGCGCGCCGTGACGGACGGAAGGGGTCAGCGACGATCCTCGCGCACGCGATCGGCGTCACGGTCGCGGTCGTAGGCCGGCTCGGCCGAGGACTGCGCCTCGATCCGCGGGCGCGGGCGCGCCGGCACGTCGTCCTCGTCCTCCGCCATGCCCTTCTTGAAGTTCTTCACGCCCTTGGCGACGTCGCCCATCAGATTGGAGAAGCGCCCGCCACCCAGCAGCAGGATCGCGACCACCGCGAGGATGAGGATATGCGGAAGGCTGAAGCTGCCCATGACACGAAAACTCCTGGTGTTCGTCATATCTAGGGCACGCACCGGCAAACGGCAACGTCCGTCACCGCGCGCTCGCCCCCCGACGATCCGGCGGCGATGGCAGCGCTTCGTGACGGCGGCATGACGATGCGCCCCGGGGCGCGTCGGGCGCGGACCGTCACGCCGCATCCTCCTCATCGTCGTCATCGCCGCCGTCGTCCTCCGCCTCCGCCTCCGCCGACAACTGCCCGAACGCCAGGTCGACCGGGTCGAGCAGTCCCGCCGCGCGCAGGTCCTCGATCCCCGGCAGGTCGCGGCGGCTCGACAGGCCGAAATGCGTCAGGAACTCCGGGGTCGTGGCGAAGGTCAGCGGGCGCCCCGGCACCTCGCGCCGCCCCGCCGGGCGGACCCACCCCGCCTCCATCAGCACGTCGAGCGTCCCCTTGGCGGTCTGCACGCCGCGGATCGCCTCGATCTCGGCGCGGGTGACCGGCTCGTGATAGGCGATGATCGCCAGCGTCTCGATCCCCGCGCGGCTCAGCCGCCGCACCTCCTCGCGGTCGCGGCGCAGCACGTGCGCCAGATCGGGTGCGGTCTGGAAATGCCAGCGCCCGCCGCGCTCGACCAGTTGCACCCCGCGTCCGGCATAGTCCGCGGACAGCTGCGCCAGCGCGGCGCGCACGTCGCCCTCGACATAGCTGCGGATCGCATCCACGCCCATCGCGTCGGTCGCCGCGAACAGCACCGCCTCCACCGCGCGAACGGTGTCGGGGGACACCGTCGCCGCGCTCATGCCCCGATCTCCTGACGGTGCGGCGCGCGCAGATAGAGCGGCGCGAAGGGGGCCTCCTGCCGGATCTCCACGCGCCCCTGCCGCGCCAGCTCCAGCGCGGCGAGGAAGGACGACGCCAGCGCCGACCGCCGCAACGCGGCGCTCGCCATGTCGGGCAGGAACGCCTCGATCGCGCGCCAGTCGATCGCGCTGCCGACAAGAGCGGAGACGCGCGCGATCGCGGCGTCCAGCGTCATCACCTCGCGGTCCTGCACCACGTGCATCACCGGGCGCGACCGCGCGCTGATGCGTCCATAGGCCGCGATCAGGTCGAAGATGCCCGCGGTATAGGTCGCCGTGCGCACCGTGCGCAGTCCGGGGGGGGCGCCGCGGCGGAATACGTCCCGCCCCTCGCGATCGCGCGCCATCAGCCGCGCACCCGCCTCGCGCATCGCATCGAGCCGCTCCAGCCGCAGTTGCAGCCGGATCGCCATCTCCTCCGGATCGGGCTCCACCTCCGGATCGCGCGGCAGCAGCAGCGCCGATTTCAGATACGCGAGCCACGCCGCCATCACGAGGTAATCCGCCGCCAGATCCAGGTGGATGACCCGCGCCCGGTCGACGTAGCGCAGATATTGCTCGACCAGCGCCAGGATCGAAATGTCGCGCAGGTCCACCTTCTGCGCGCGCGCCAGCGACAGCAGCAGGTCGAGCGGCCCCTCCCACCCGTCCAGGTCGAGCGTCAGCTGCTCGGGCGCATCGGTGATGGGGCCGGCCATGACGCCATGCTGCCACAGCCACGCGGTGGGGGACAGGGGGGCTCCCGCGAAGACGCGATGACGCCGCGATGCTCTGCGCGGGGCGGTGTCGCGTCGTCGCGCGAACCTCACACCAGCGCCAGCAGCCGGTCCCGCTTGTCCAAAAGCGCCGCCATGTCCCCCGCGGGCGGGTTCAGCGTGGCCATCGCGCGGTCCAGTCGCGCCCGCGAGGCCGCCGATATGTCATCCAGCCGCGCGACGATCTCCTCCATCTCCGGCATCCGCGCCCAGCAGTCGAGCACCACGTCGCATCCCGCGGCGATCGCCCCCGCCGCCTTGTCGCCGGCGCTGCCCGACAGCGCCTTCATGTCGATGTCGTCGGTCATCAGCAGCCCGTCGAAACCGATCGTGCCGCGGATCACCTGCTCGATCACGATCGGCGACAGCGTCGCGGGGCGCTCGCGGTCCCATGCCTCGAACACGATATGGCTGGTCATCCCCATCGGCGCATGCGCCAGTGTGCGGAACGGCGCGAGATCGTCCTCCAGCTCCTCGGCGGAGGCGGTGACGGTCGGCAGGTGATGGTGCGAGTCCACCAGCGCGCGGCCATGGCCGGGGATATGCTTCACGACGCCCACGACGCCGCCCGCCGCCAGCCCCTCCAGCGTGGCACGGCCCATCGCCGCGACCCGCATCGGCTCCTTGCCGAAGGCGCGGATGCCGATCGCATCGGTCGTGTCGTCGCGCGCGACGTCCAGGATCGGGTGGCAGTCGACCGTGATCCCCACCTCCGCCAGCATCAGCCCCAGCGCATGGCCGTTGGCGCGCGCCGCCTCGATCCCGGACATCGGCGCCAGCTCGTACAGCCGGTCGAAGTCGGGCCCGGCGGGAAAGGCGGGCCATTCCGGCGGGCCCAGTCGCGCGACGCGCCCGCCCTCCTGATCGACCAGGATCGCGACATCGGCGCGCCCCTCCAGTTCGCGCAGCGAGTCGGTCAGCGCGCGCACCTGCGCCCGCGTCTGCACGTTGCGGCCGAACAGGATATACCCCGCGGGCTTCGCCTCCCGGAAGAAGGCGCGTTCGTCGGGGGTGAGGGCGGGGCCGGACAGGCCGAAGATCACGGGTTTCATGCCCGCTCTTCTAGGCGCGATCGGCTGGTCAGGGGAATGCCCGGTCGCGCGCGGACCATAGCCGGCGGGAACCCGGGTGCGCGCCACCTGTTGGATACGCGCACGTAACGAGGTTCCCCGATGACCTGTCCTTCGCCCCGCCGCGCCGCGATCGCCCTCCTCGCCGGGCTGGTCGCCGCGCCGGTGGCCGCGCAGGAGGGCGCGGGCCCTGCCGATCCGCAGCGCGCGCCGCCGCGCTCAACGCGCGCCGTGCCGACCGCGCGCGGCGGGCTCGACGTGGTCAGCCGCGCGCGGGACGATCGCCCGCGCCGGTTCCGCGTCGCGCTGGGCGTACAGGGCGGGCCCGGCTTTCCCGGCAACGACGCCTTCCGCCTCGGCCCGCTCATCAGCGTGGCGAAGGCGCGCGGGGAGGATCCGTTCCCCTATGGCGGCGTCGGGGACGGCCCCAGCCTGACGCTGCTGCGCCACGGCCGGTTCGAGGCGGGCCCGATGCTGCGGCTGGAGGGCATCCGCCGCGCCGACGACCTGGGCGGCGGGCTGCCGCGCGTCGCGCGCTCGTTCGAACCGGGCGTTTTCGCACAATATTGGCCCAGCGACGCGATCCGGCTGCGCGGCGACGTACGCAAGGGCGTGACCGGGCATGAGGGCTGGGTCGGCACGCTGGCCGCGGACTATGTCGCGCGCGACGGCGATGACTGGCTGGTGTCGGTCGGCCCACGCGTCACCCTGTCCGACGTGCGCTACCAGCGCGCCTGGTTCGGCGTGTCCCCGCAAACCGCCGCACGCACCGGGCTGCCGGTGTTCTCGCCGGGCAGCGGCGTCCACTCGGTCGGGCTGACCAGCCGCGTGATCTATCAATTCACCCCGCGCTGGGGCGTGCTGGCCAACGCCGGCTACGCACGCCTGGTCGGCGATGCCGGCGACTCGCCGGTCACGCGCGTGCGGGGATCGCGCGACCAGCTCACCGGCGGCCTCGGGCTCAGCTATACGTTCCGGGTGGGGGGAAGGCGTTAACCCGCCAGCCCGTCATCGCGAGCGGAGCGAAGCGACGACGACGCCCCCTCTCAGCTCGTGACGAAGCAGCTCTCGCCCGCGACCTTCAGCCGACCGCAGATGTCGGACGCCGCGCCCGCGCTCCCGGCGTTGACGCGCAGGCGGTACACGGTGCGCCCGTTCACCGTCGCGGGCTGCACCACCTTGCCCAGCGTCGCGACATAGCCGAACCGCTTGGCGATCGCGCTCCATGCCGCGGTCGCCGCGGCCTCGGTCGGGAAGGCGCCCAGCTGCACCAGCGCGCCGCCCGACGCCGCACCCGGGACCGCGGCGACCGGCGCGGTCACCGGCTTCTGCGCGCGCAGCGGCGCCGCGGCCGCCGGGACCGAGGCGCTGGCGGTCGGCGCGCCCTTGGCCACCGGGGCGGGGCTGGGCGTCGCGCGCGGCTGGCGCGTGATCGGCGCCTCGGGCACCGCGCGCAGGTCGATCGCGCCGCTGGTGTTGCTGCCCGCGCTCGCCGCGATCGCGGAATCCCCCTCGCCCTCGACCTTCAGTCCGCCGGGATCGTCGGGGCGCACCTTGTAATCGCCCTCCTGCGCCGCGATCAGCGTCCCCTCGCCGTTCGCACCGCGCGGGGTCTGCATCCGGTACAGCCCGAAGATGATCGCGGCGAGCAGCACCAGCCCGCCCGCGACCATCGCGACGACGCGCCCGACCGAGGGTCCGTCCTGCTCGTCCGGCTCGACGGTGTCGAGCCAGGGGAGCCGATCCTCGTCACGCACCGTGCCGACCGGATCAGAGGGTGTCATCTCAATGCATCTCCGTGACCGCCTCCACGCCCATGATGGAGAGTCCGTTGCGGATAATCTGCCCGATCGCCGCCGCCAAGGACAGTCGTGCCGCGGTGATCGCGGGATCGTCCGAAATCAGGAAACGCCGGTCCGGGCGATCGTTCCCCACGTTCCACGTCGCATGGAACGCCGCCGCCAGATCGTAGAGATAGAACGCGATCCGGTGCGGCTCGCGCGCCGCCGCCGCGGTCTGCACCACGCGCGGGAACTGCGCCGCCAGCTTTACCAGCGCCAGCTCCTCCGCATCGAGCAGCGACAGATCCGCACCCTCCGCGCCGATCCCCGCCTCGGCCGCCCGGCGATGCAGCGAGTGGACGCGGGCATGCGCATATTGCACGTAGAAGACCGGATTTTCCTTCGACGCCTCGACCACCTTGGCGAAGTCGAAATCCATCTGCGCATCGGCGCGCCGGGTCAGCATGGTGAAGCGCACCACGTCCTTGCCCACCTCGCGCACGACATCGGCCAGCGTCACGAAATTGCCCGCGCGCTTCGACATCTTGACCGGCTCGCCGCCGCGCAGCAGCCGCACCATCTGCACCAGCTTGACGTCGAACCGCGTCTTCCCCTCGGTCAGCGCGGCGACCGCGGCCTGGATGCGCTTGACCGTCCCGGCATGGTCCGCGCCCCAGATGTCGATCAGCTGGTCGGCGGTCTGCGCCTTCTGGAAGTGATAGGCCATGTCGGCGCCGAAATAGGTCCAGCTGCCGTTCGACTTCCGGATCGGGCGATCCTGGTCGTCGCCGAACTGCGTCGAGCGGAACAGCGGCAGCTCGACCGGCTCCCAATCCTCCGGCGTCTCGCCCTTGGGGGCTTCCAGCACGCCGTCGTAGATCAGGTCGCGCGCGCGCAGCACCGCCTCGGCCGCCTCGGGCTTGCCCGCGGCCTGCAACGCCGCCTCGGACGAGAAGAGATCGTGGTGGATCCCCAGCACCGCCAGATCGTCCTTGATGAGTACCAGCATCGCCGCCACCGCGCGGGTGCGGAACAGCGCCAGCCAGTCGCCCTCGGGCGCGGCGGCGTAGCGATCGCCGAACTCCTGCGCCAGCGCCCGCCCCACCGGGATCAGGTAATCGCCCGGATACAGCCCCTCGGGCACCGCGCCGACATCCTCGCCCAATGCCTCGCGGTAGCGCAGGTGCGCGGAGCGCGCGAGCACGTCGACCTGCCCGCCCGCGTCGTTGACGTAATATTCGCGCGTCACCTCGTGCCCGGCGAACTCCAGCAGGCTGCACAGCGCATCGCCCACCACCGCCCCGCGGCAATGCCCCATGTGCATCGGGCCGGTGGGATTGGCGGAGACATATTCGACGTTCACGCGCACGCCCTGCCCCGCGGTCGAGCGGCCATAGCCCTCGCCGTCGGCATGGATCGCGTCGATCTCGCGCCGCCACACGTCGTCGTGCAGCGTCAGGTTGATGAACCCCGGCCCCGCGACGTTCACCTCCGCCACCTCCTCCAGCGCGCGCAGCTCGCCCGCCAGCGCCTCCGCCAGCTGGCGCGGGTTCATCCCCGCCGGCTTGGCCAGCACCATCGCGGCATTGGTGGCCAGGTCGCCGTGCGTCGCGTCGCGCGGCGGCTCGACCGTCACGTTGCGGCGGTCCACGCCCGCGGGCAGCGTGCCCGCGCGGGTTAGCGTATCCAGCGCGATGTCGACATGGGCGGCGAAGCGGATGAAGAGCGTCATAGCGCGCGCGCCTTAGCGGATGGTGCCGCGCAGCGCAAAAGGCGCCGACATGCGCATCGTGCACGAGGCGATTGCATCGATCGCAAGCGCGATTGCCGCCTTCTCAATTGCCTGCTGCGTCGCAGCATTTATGTTGCAGTGCAGTAAGCGGCACCGCCGCGGTTCCTCCAGGGGGTTCTCACATGCGCAAGTTCACGATGTTCGCCGCCGCTGCCGCCGCCTCGCTGATCTCGACCATGGGCATGGCTGCCGACAGCAACGAGCAGACCTTCACCCGCGACGGTCGCACCTATGTCTACACCACGACCACGCGCGCCGATGGCCGCACCGTCATCCAGGGCCGCGAGATCGGCTCGGCGCAGCGTTTCCGCCTGCTGGTGAAGAACGGCCGCGTAACCGGCCAGGCGAACGGCTTCCCCGTCTCGTTCCGCGCCAACGACTCGGCGGTCGCGGTCGCCTCGGCGAACTGATCCTTCCGCTTTTGCGGACCCGAAGGGGGTGGGACCGGCGTCCCGCCCCCTTTTCGTTTATCCGTTACCGATCCCTCAAAACCCCTCAGGCAGGTCGATCGGCCCGACCGCCTCGCGATACCGCGCCACCGCATAGCGATCGGTCATCCCGGCGATGAAGTCGGCGATATGCCGGCTGACCCCCGGCTCCTCCGCCGGCAGGCGTCCGCGCCATTCCTCGGGCAGCAGCGCCGGATCGGCGCGATAGGCCGCGAACAGCCCCGCGACGACATAATGCGCCGCCGCCGCCGCCTCCAATTGGCGCGGATGGTGATATAGATTGGCGTACATGAAGCGCTTCAGATCGCGTTCCGCCGTCGCCATCGCGGGCGAGAAGGCGATCAGCGGGCGCCCGGCCCCGCGCACATCCTCGATGCTCTCGACCCCCGCCTCATCAATCCGACGCCGAGACTCCGCGATCAGGTCGTTGACCATCGCCCCGATCTGGCTGCGGATCAGCTCGCCGGTCAGCCGGTCGCGCGGCACATCGGCGAATCGCGTCGCCAGCCGCGCCCGGCCCTCCGCCACCAGCGGCACCGCCTCGATCTGCTCCAGCGTCAGCAGCCCCGCGCGCAGCCCGTCGTCGATGTCGTGATTGTCATAGGCGATGTCGTCCGCCAGCGCCGCGACCTGCGCCTCGAGCGAGGCGTGGGTGGTCAGCTCCAGCCCCGCCTCGTCATCCGCCTGCGCCAGCGCCCAGGCGGGCGATGCGACCGGGCCGTTGTGCTTGGCCAGTCCCTCCAGCGTCTCCCACGTCAGGTTCAGCCCCGGCCAGCGCGGATAGGGGCGCTCGATCCGCATCAGCGTGCGCAGCGTGTGGCCGTTGTGATCGAACCCGCCCTGCCCCGCGGTCGCCTTTTGCAGGGCGTCCTCGCCGGCATGGCCGAACGGCGGATGGCCGATGTCGTGCGCCAGGCACAGCGCCTCGGTCAGATCCTCGTTCAGCCCCAGCGTCCGCGCGATCGTCCGTCCGATCTGCGCCACCTCCAGGCTGTGGGTCAGGCGGACGCGGAAATGATCGCCGTCCGGCGCCAGGAAGACCTGCGTCTTGTGACGCAGCCGGCGAAAGCTGATCGAGTGGATGATGCGGTCGCGGTCGCGCTGGAAGCAGTCGCGCGGGCCGCGATCGCCCGATTCCTCGGCATGGCAGCGGCCACGGCTGCGCGACGGGTGCGCGGCCCAGGGGGCAAGATCGGACACGGCGTTACTTCGCGTCCAGCCGCGTCATCTTCTGCCCGGCGGCGCTGGTGAAGGAGAATGCGGGCAGCCCCTGCTTCGTCAGCGTGTTGACGAAGGCGCGCGCCTCCGCCTCGGTCTTGAACGGACCCGTCACGACGCGGTTGGTCGCGCGCAGCGGGGTGGAATAGGCGCGCTTGCCCTCCAGTGCCGGAGTCTTGCCCTGCACCGCCTTCCACGCCTTGAGCAGGTCGCCCTCGTTCGCGCCGCCCGCGACCTGTACCCAGATGCGCGCCGGCTCGGCCCGCACCGCCTTCTTCTCCGCCGCCGCCTTTTCCGCGGCTTCCTTCTTCGCGGCGAGGTCCTTGGCCTTCTTCTCGGCCGCCTCCTTTGTGCGGCGGTCGGCCAACACCTTTTCCGCCGCGGCCTTGCGCGCGGCGAGGCGCTGGCGGCGTTCCTCGTCCGCCGCGGCGTTGCGTTCGGCGACACGCGCCGCCTCGTCCAGCGCGGCACTCGATCCGGGGGCGGCGGGCGCCGGGACGACGGGCACCGCGCGCGGCATCGGCGCCACGTCCAGTTCGGTCGCGGGCACCGAAATCCCGGCGATGATCCGCGCCAGGATCGTGTCCTCCCCCTGCCGCACCGACGTCGGCCGCGCGGGCAGCGCCGCGGCCGCCGCGATCTGCGCCGGCGGCGTCGCCGCGCTCGGGGTCGTTTCGGCATCCGCCAGGATCGCCGGGGCGGGTGTCGGGATGGGCGTGGGTGCGGGGATCGGTGGCGCCGCGATGGCGGGAGCCGGCGTCCGCGTGACGGCGGAGACTGCCCCGGCGGAGGGTTGCGGTGTCGGCGGGACCGTCCGCTGCGACAGGGTGCGAGCCGGCGTGGCGACCGACCCGGCGTAGGGCTGCGTCGCGGGAAGGGGCGTCGCAGCGGCGGTCTGTTGCGGCAATGCCCGCGTCGTGGTGGTCGCCAACCCGGCGTCGGGCTGCGTCGTGGGAAGCGACGTCGAGACAACCGTTTGCGCCGGCGGAAGGATCGGCGTGGGCGCCGGTGCCGGACGCCACGCCGTCGACGCCGCCGCGCCCGGCCGGATCGCCGGGGCCACCGCCGCCGTCTGTGTCCGGGGCGGATTGGCGGCAGGCTCACGCGGCTGTCGCGCGGCGTCCCGCTCCAGCCGCCGCTGCTCGCTGCGCGACAGGCGTTGCGCGGGCTTCGCCACCGGCGTCGGCGCGACCGCCGCCACCTCGACCCGTCGCGGAGCGGTCGGATCGGGGCCGAGCGCGGGGAGCGCCGGCGTCATCCGCGCGTCCGCGATCCGCGACGGCGTGGGCGCGACCTCGCCGAAATGCACCGCAAAGGCGCGATCCGCCGCACGCAGCGTCGGCAAACGCTGGAAAAACGCCGCCAGACCCCCCGCCATCCCCGCCGGCATCATGCTGGTGGCGATCCTGTTCGCGCCCGCAACGTCGCCGTTCATCGCCAGGATGAACGCGCGCGCACGCCACGCCCCGCGATCCGACTTGCGCAGCAACGCGTCGATCTGCTCCAGCGCCTCCGCCTGCCGCCCCGAAATGCCGAGCGACAGCGCATAACGGCGCCGCGCCTCGTCCAGATCGTCCGCATTGCCGCCGGATTGCGCCAGCGCGACGCGATAGTCGCGCTGCGCCCGTTCCTGTTCGCCGATCAGGTCGTAGGCGAGGCCGCGGTCGCTGGCATAGCCCGCCATCGGCGCGCCATAGCGCTGCGCCTGTTCGAAATAGCGCAGCGCCTCGCCCGGCCGCTCGCCGTTGACCAGGATCTGCGCGATACCCGCCTTGACGCGTCCGTTCACCGGATCGATCGCCTCGGCCCGCTTGTACAGTGCCGCCGCCGCGGTCGCATCGCCCAGCCGGAACGACAGTTCGCCCGCCTCGATCAGCGCCGACAGGTCGCGCGGCGACGCGCCCAGCCGCCGCACCACGTCCGCCAGACGGTCCGCATCGGGGTTGAGCGGCTGCACCATTGGATATGATTGCGCCGCCCCGGCAACCGGCCATGCGACCGCGGACAGCGCCATCGCCGCGCCCCACCAGCGCGACGCGCCCCCGCTCGTCCGGCCGTTCGACACGCTCGATCGTCTCCTCAACACATGGCCATCGGCGCGCGCCGACGACGGGTCGGCATCGGACAGCACCGGCGCCCCGTGTAGAGACGCCGATCGCTGAACCGGCAATGACGTGGCCGCGCCGCTGCGACGGGACGGCGCGCACCGACGACGAACGTCGATGCGGCCGGCCCGATCGTCACCTGCGGGTGCCTACTGGTTGTTCTGCCGGTGCAGGAAACGCGGCAGGTCCGACGGATCGCGCGGCTCCTCCTCGGTCCGGCCCGCGCCGCGCGTCGCGTTCTGCATCCGCTCGAACAGCGTCCCGCCCAGCTTCACGCGCGGCTGCGGCGGGGCGTCGTCCGCCTCCGCCCCCGGCGACAGGAAGCGGCGACGACCCGCGTCGGCGCCCGGCTCGGGCTGCGCCGCGGGGGCAGGAGCCTCCGGGACGATCGCATCGGCGCCCAGCACCAGCTCGTCCTCCACCGCGGTGCTGGCGGGCGATACCGCCGCGGCCGGCGGGACGGCACCGGCGGGGGGCACGCCCTCGCTCATCGCACCGGCGGCGGCACCGCTCGGCTGCGGGGCGGCGGCGGGTGCGCTCTGATAGGCGGTGGGAGCCGGCGCCGGGGTGGAGACCGGCGCCTGGGTGGCGACCGGCGCGGGCGTGGGAGCGGTCGCGGCCACCGGAGCGGCCGGCTCCGCACGGCGCGGCGCGCTGAAGCTGAACGTGCGCGGCGGCTCGGCGGGCGCAGCGGCGGCCGGTGCCGTCGCCTGCGCGTTGCTCTCGATGCCGGTCGCGACGACCGAGACGCGGATCTTGCCCTCCAGCTCCGGATTGAACGCCGAGCCCCAGATGATGTTGGCGTCGGGATCGACCAGTTCGCGGATGTGGTTCGCGGCTTCGTCGACCTCCAGCAGGCGCATGTCGTCGCCGCCGGTGATCGAGACGATGACGCCCTTGGCACCCTGCATCGACACGCCGTCGAGCAGCGGGTTGGCGATCGCCTTCTGCGCGGCGATCAGCGCGCGGTCGTCGCCCTCCGCCTCGCCGGTGCCCATCATCGCCTTGCCCATCTCCTGCATCACGGAGCGCACGTCCGCGAAGTCCAGGTTGATGAGCCCCGGCATGACCATCAGGTCGGTGATGCCGCGCACGCCCTGCTGCAGCACCTCGTCCGCCATCTCGAACGCCTGCTTGAACGTGGTGTTCGCATTGGCGACCAGGAACAGGTTCTGGTTCGGGATCACGATCAGCGTATCGACGAACTTCTGCAGCTCATCGATTCCCGCCTCCGCCGACTTGGAGCGGCGGTTGCCCTCGAAGCTGAACGGCTTGGTCACGACGCCGACGGTCAGGATGCCCATGTCGCGCGCCGCCTTGGCGATCACCGGCGCCGCGCCGGTGCCGGTGCCGCCGCCCATGCCCGCCGCGATGAAGCACATGTGCGACCCTTCGAGCAGGCGCCCCAGCTCCTCGATCGTCTCCTCGGCGGCGGCGCGGCCGATCTCCGGCCGGCTGCCCGCGCCCAGCCCCTGCGTGATCTTCGCACCCAGCTGGATCTTCTGCTCGGCATCCGACTGCTTCAGCGCCTGCGCGTCGGTGTTCGCCACCAGGAAGTTCACGCCCTGCACGTCTGCGCGCATCATGTTCGCGATCGCGTTTCCGCCGGCGCCGCCGACCCCGATCACGGTGATGCGCGGGGTCAGGTCGTCCAGATCGGGCGTGATGAATTCGATGCTCATCGCAACTTATACTCCGTCCGCCCGCGCCGCTACGTCACTGGCCGCGGGCCATTCACCACGATGTGCAACATGCGCGCGCGCGGCGAAAGAGAAAACGCCGCGAAACGCCCTGTTGCTGCGTCAATAATTTGCCTTCGCCGCCTGTACCAGCTTCCAGAAGCCGCGAAGCCCGCGCTGGCGGTGCACCATCTGCTGCGCCGGCACCAGCCCGCGCAGGTCGATCGGATCGCTCGCCGCGAAATAGGCCAGCCCCGCCAGCGTCGCGAACCCCGGTCCCGAATGCGCCTCCGGCAGCCCGGTCAGCCCGCGCGGCCGCCCGACCCGGACCGAGCGGCCCAGCGCCTGCTGCGCGTAATCCGCAATCCCCTTCAGCTCCGCACCGCCGCCGGTCAGCACCACCTGCCGCCCCACCGGCCCCTCGAACCGCAACTCCTTCAGCGCGGCCTGGATCTCGCTCGTCAGATGCTCCAGCCGCTGGCGGATGACGTGGATCAGCGCCGCCTTCGTGATCTGCAACGCCTCGGAATCCTCGTCCTGCGTGCGCTCGCGGATCGTCACCATCTCGTGATTGTCGCGCGGCGACGCATTGGCGCTGCCGTGGAAGCACTTGATCCGCTCCGCCTGCAACCGCGTCGTCCCGAATGCGCTGGCGATATCGTCGGTGATGTCCGCCGCCCCGACGGGAATCGACTTCAGCCCGACCAGCATCGCCCCCGCGAACAGCGACACGTTGGTGATGCCCGCGCCGATCTCCACCAGCGCCACGCCCAGGTCGCGCTCCTCCTCGGTCAGGCAGGCGAGCCCCGTCGCCACCGGGCTGGCGATGATCGACTTCACCTCCAGATGCGCGGAGCGCACGCACAGGTCCAGATTGCGCACCGGCGACCCGTCCGCCGCGATGACGTGGATGTGGACGCCCAGCCGGTCGGCGTGCAGCCCCAGCGGCTTCTTCACGCCCGTCAGCCCGTCGAGCGTGTACAGCGCCGGCTGCGCGTGGAGCACCATCCGCCCCTGCGGGTCGATCGACGAACGCCCCTCCTGCAGCAGCGCGTCGATATCGGCCTGCTCGATCCGCGCGCCGCCCAGCTCCGTTTCGATGAACGCCTCGTCGCTGATGAGGCCACCGCTGGAGAAACCCGCCCAGACGTTCTCGATATTCAGCCCGGCGATCCGCTCGGCCTGCTCCACCGCCTCGCGCACGGCGACCTCGGTCGCGGCCATGTCGGCGATATAGCCGCGCTTCACCCCGCGGCTCTCGCGCTGGCCGGTGCCCAGCACCACCAGTTCGCCGCCGTCGCCCTTCTGCGCGATCATCGCCGACACCTTGGACGAACCGATGTCCAGCGCGGTGATGAGTCCCTCGGGTGCTACCTTCGCCATGTCACAGCCCCTCCTACACGTCCTCGCCGCGCAGGGTTTCCCCACCCTGCGTCGTCGGGGTCTTACCCTGTACGTTGCCCGTCGCGGGCGCCTCGTCGGTCGTGCCGTCGTCCGCCAGCGACTGGCCCGCCTCCGATCCCGGCTTGCGCACCACCAGTTTCTTGGGGTCGCGCATGTCGAAGCGGATCCAGCCCTTGCCCAGCAGCGATCGCGCGCCGTCCAGCTGCGCGAACTTCACCAGCGCCTGCGCCGCGCCTTCCTGCGGCAGTGCCAGCGTCTCGCCGGTGTCGAACGTCAGGTCCCAGCGCCGATTGCCGATCCACGACGCCGCGCGAATGCGCGGGCGCAGCGCGGGCGCGGCGGCGAGCAGCGCCTGATACCCCGCCTCCTGCTGATCCGCGCCCGGCCCGATCACCAGCGGCAGGTTGGGCATCGCCGACGGATCGACCGGCGCCAGCAACCGCCCGCTCGCATCGATCAGCGTCAGCTGGCCGTTGTCCTGCCACACCGCCGCCGGCTCGCGCTCGGTGATGTGGATCAGCAGCCGGTCGGGCAGCCGCCGCGCGACATAGGCGTCCGCGATCCAGCCATAGGCCAGCAGCCGCTCGCGCACCCGCGCGAGGTCGACGCGCAGCATCGCGCGGCTCTGCTGGTCCTCCAGCGCGATCGCATAGACCGTCTCGCGATCCATCCGCTTGAGGCCGGTGATGTCGACCTGCTCGACGCGCAGGCCGGCGCGCGCGCCCGCCTCGGCGATGCCGTTGCCGATCGCCTGCGGCACGCCCATCAGATGGGCGACGAACAGCGCCACCGCCGCCCCGCCGCCCAGCAGTGTCCAGGTCACCGCCTTGCGCAGCCCCTCCTCGCTGACCGGCAGCCTGGCCAGGATACGGTCGCCGAACGACTGTTTCTGCACCCGCCGCCGTCCGGTCCCGGCGGCGCGGCGCGGCGGCGGTGCGCCGCGGCGGATCGTGCGGGTCACGACGCGTCCCGCATCGCCGCGTCGACGATCGCCTGCACCAGCGCGGGGTAGCTCATGCCGGTATGCTTTGCCTGCTCGGGCACCAGGCTCAGCGGGGTCATGCCGGGCTGGGTATTGACCTCCAGCACGAACAGCCCGTCGACCCCGCGCTCGTCGTCCCAGCGGAAGTCCGCCCGGCTGCACCCGCGGCATCCCAGCACGCGGTGCGCCTGCACCGCCAGCGCCCGGCACGCCTGCTCGATGTCGTCGGGGATCGGCGCCGGGAACAGATGCTCGGTCATGCCGTCGGTGTATTTCGATTCGTAATCGTACCAGCCGGACTTCGGCCGCAATTCGGTGACGCCCAGCGCGCGCGGCCCGTCCGCTTCCTCCAGCACCGCCGTCGTCAGCTCGCGCCCGCGGATGTACGGTTCGGCCAGCAGCTCGGCGAACTCCTGCCACGGCCCCGCGCTGTCGCGCCCGATCGGGTTGCCGTGGTTGCCGCCGTCGGTGACGATCGCGACCCCTACCGACGAGCCTTCGTTGACCGGCTTGAGCACATAGGGACGCGGCAGCGGGTCGCCAGCGAACACCTCCTCGCTGGTGACGATCCGCCCGCCCGGCATCGGCACGCCCGCGGGGACGAGCACCTGCTTGGTCAATACCTTATCGATCGCCACGACCGACGTGGCGAGCCCGGAATGGGTGTAGCGCATTCCCATCAGGTCCATCAGCCCCTGCACGCTGCCGTCCTCGCCGGGCGTACCGTGCAACGCGTTGAAGACGAGGTCGGGCGCCGCCTCCGCCAGCCGCGCCGCGACGTCATGCCCCATGTCGATGCGCGTGACGCGGTGCCCCAGCGACTCCAGCGCCTCCGCGACGCCCGCGCCGGAGGTCAGCGACACCGCGCGCTCGGCGGACCAGCCGCCCATCAGGACGACGATGTGAAGCGACTCAACCATGACAGACTCCGTTCGGTTCGAGCAGCGTCGAGCGCAGCCGAAACGCGACCGTCGAGAACGGCTTCTCGACAAGCTCGAAGCGAACGGAGGAGGGGAGCACCATCACGCCCCCACCCCCACGCGCTGTATCTCCCATTCCAGCTCCACCCCGCTCGTCGCCTTCACGCGCGCGCGCACCTCTTCGCCCAGCGCCTCGATGTCCGCACTGCTCGCATCGCCGGTGTTGAGCAGGAAGTTGGTGTGCTTCTCGCTCACCTGCGCGCCGCCCAGCGTCAGCCCGCGGCAACCCGCCCGGTCGACCAGCTGCCACGCCCTGAAACCCTCCGGGTTCTTGAAGGTCGACCCGCCCGTCTTCGATCGCAGCGGCTGCGACGCCTCGCGCGCGGCGGCGATACGGTCCATCTCCGCCTGGATCGCCGCCGGCTCGCCGGGCGCGCCGCGGAAGGTCGCCGCCACCACGATCGCGCCCGCCGGCAGCGTCGAATGGCGATAGCTGTAGCCCAGATCGTCGCGCGACAGCGTCCGCCGCTCGCCATCCCGCAGCACCACCTCCGCGCTCACCAGCACGTCCGCGGTTTCCCGCCCGTAGGCGCCACCGTTCATCCGCACGAACCCGCCCACCGTGCCCGGGATCGAGCGCAGGAACTCGCACCCCGCGATCCCCGCATCGCGTGCGGTGGAGGAGACGAGGATGCCGCTCGCCCCGCCGCCGCACCGCAGCGTCGTCGCATCGACGATCGCCGCCGTCGCGAACGGCTTGCCCAGCCGCACGACCACGCCCGGAACGCCCCCGTCGCGCACGATCAGGTTCGACCCCAGCCCCAGCGCCATCACCGGCACCGCCGGGTCCAGATCGCGCAGGAACGCGGCGAGGTCGTCGGCATCGGCGGGCTCGACCAGCCACTCCGCCGCCCCGCCCGACTTGAACCAGACCAGCGGCGCGAGCGGGGCGCGCGGCGTCAACCGGCCGCGAACCGGGGGAAGCCCGGTGGCCTCGCCGTTCCCCGGCGAAGGCCGGGGTCCAGTGGGAAGCGGCGACCGCATCCTACGAGCCGCCCGCCACCGGGCCCCGGCCTTCGCGAGACCTTTGCGAAAGGCTACACCGTGCTCCTGCGAAGGCAGGAGCCCGGAGTTGCAGGTCCCATAAGGCGTTGTTCTGCTGGGCCCGGGGCTCCTGCCTGCGCAGGGGCACGGCGTGGGCTTGATGCCGCTGCACCTGTTTTGCAAAGGCCGCGCCTTCGTCGGGGAACGGGAAGGAGGACGATCCGATCACCGCCGCGCCTCGATCGCCGCCGCCAGCCCGGCAGCCCATTTCGTGATGTCGCCCGCACCCAGGCAGATGACCTGGTCGCCGCTGCGCACCTCGCTGGCCAGCGCATCGGCGAGCGCATCGGCATCCGCCACCACGTCTGCCTGGCGATGCCCGCGGTCGCGCAGCCCCGCGACCAGCGCCTCGGCATCCACGCCTGCCACCGGCGTCTCGCCCGCGGCATAGACCGGGGTCACATAAACGAGGTCCGCGTCGTTGAACGCGCCGCGGAAGTCCTCCATCAGATTGCCGAGCCGCGAATAGCGATGCGGCTGCACCACCGCGATGACCCGGCCCTGCGCACTCTCGCGCGCCGCCGCCAGCACCGCGCGGATCTCGACCGGGTGGTGGCCGTAATCGTCGACGATCGTGGCGCCCCCACCGCCAGCAAAGGCCACCTCGCCCACCTTGGTGAAGCGCCGCTTCACGCCCGTGAACCGCTCGAACCCGCGCTGGATCGTCGCGTCGTCGATCCCCAGTTCCAGCGCGACGCCGATCGCCGCCAGCGCGTTCTGCACGTTGTGGCGGCCCGGCATCGGCAGGTCGATCCCCTCGATCGAGCGCACCGATCCGTCGCGGTGACGGATCAGCGCCTCGAAGCGGTTGCCGCCGGGATAGGGCGTCACGTTCACCCCGCGCACGTCCGCCGACGCCGCGAAGCCATAGGTGACGATCCGCCGGTCGCGCACCCGCGGGATCAGCGCCTGCACCTCCGGATGATCGAGGCACAGCAGCGCCGCACCGTAGAACGGCACGTTCTCGACGAACTCGACATAGGCGTCCTTCGCCTTGTCGAAGCTGCCGTAATGGTCGAGGTGCTCGGGATCGATGTTCGTCACGACCGCGATCGTGCCGTCCAGCCGCAGGAAGCTGCCGTCGCTCTCGTCCGCCTCGACCACCATCCAGTCGCTGGCGCCCAGCCGCGCGTTGCTGCCGTAGCTGTTGATGATGCCGCCGTTGATGACGGTCGGGTCGACCCCGCCCGCGTCCAGCAGCGCCGCGACCATCGACGTCGTCGTTGTCTTGCCGTGCGTCCCCGCGACCGCCACGGTCGATTTCAGCCGCATCAGCTCGGCCAGCATCTCGGCGCGGCGCACCACCGGCACGCGGTTGCGCAGCGCCTCCTCCACCTCCGGGTTGCCGCGCTTCACCGCGGTGGAGGTGACGACCACCGCCACGCCGTTCACGTTGGCGCCGTCATGCCCGATCGTGACCGGGATGCCGCGTGCGCGCAGCCCCTCGACGACATAGCCCTCCGCCACGTCGCTGCCCTGCACCTTGTAGCCCAGGTTGTGCATCACCTCGGCGATGCCCGACATGCCGATCCCGCCGATGCCGACGAAATGGATCGTCCCGATGTCGGTCGCTACACCCTTCACGCGCCAAACCCCTTCACGCAAACGCCTCCCGCGGCTTGATGACGCCGACATGTACCTGGGCCGTGGGCGCATCCAGGCTCTCGACCAGATCGGCCAGGTCGCTTGCCGCGTTCGGCGCGCCGCACGACCGCGCGCGCCCGGCGGCATTCTGCAACGCCTCCGGGTCCAGCCCCAGCTTCTGCATCTGCTTGGCGAGCTCGCCGGGGGTGAAGGCGGATTGCGGGATCGTCCGCGCGCCGCCCGCCTTCGTGATGTCGCGCGCATTCGCGGTCTGGTGGTCGTCTGTGGCGCCCGGCAGCGGCACCAGGATCGCGGGGCGCCCCGCCGCGGTCAGTTCCGAGATGGTCGACGCGCCCGCGCGCGCGATCACCAGATGCGCCCAGCCCAGCTGCTCGGGCAGGTCGGGCAGGTAGGTCGCCAGGTCGGCGGCGATATCCAGCCTGGCATAGGTCGCGCGCGCCGCGTCGATGTCCTCGATCCGCGCCTGATGCGTCACCTGCAGGCGGCGGCGGAACGCGACCGGCAGCATCGCCAGCCCCTCGGGCACCACCTTGCTCAGCACGCTCGCCCCCTGGCTGCCGCCGGTGACCAGCACGCGGAAGATGCCGTCCTCATCCAGCGCCGGATAGGGCTTCGCCCGCAGCGCCAGCACGCTGTCGCGCACCGGATTGCCGATCAGATGGACCTTGTTCTCGTAGCGCGGGGCGAGCCGCTCGGTCGCGGCATAGCTGGTGGCGATCGCATCGACCTTGCGC